>DFGF01000134.1:26457-41714 GCA_002371715.1 Prevotella sp. UBA3757 | reverse complement strand
GAGGGCGACAAGAACTCGAAGGGACGTGCCATCCAGAACATGCTGAACATAGACCCCGACGACTCCATCAATGCCGTGCTGCGCATCAAGAATTTCAACGACGAGGAATTCCTGAAGACCCACTACGTGGTGTTCGCCACCAAGCAGGGCGTCATCAAGAAGACACGGCTCGATGCCTATAAGAATGTGCGTTCCGCCGGTGTCAACGCCATCAACATCAACGAGGGTGACCAGGTGGTAGCTGTCCGGCTGACCAATGGCCAGAACGAGTTGGTGCTGGCCAATCGCAATGGACGAGCCGTGCGCTTCAACGAGGACAAGGTACGCGCCATGGGACGCGTGGCAACCGGTGTCATCGGCATGCACCTGGACGGCGGCGACGACGAACTGGTAGGCATGGTCTGCGTCAACGATCCCAACGAGGAGACCATCATGGTCGTCTCGGAGAACGGCTACGGTAAGCGCTCTGAGGTGGAGGACTACCGCAAGACCAACCGTGGTGCCAAGGGTGTCAAGACGTTGAACGTCACCGACAAGACGGGCCGTCTGGTGGCCATCAAGGTGGTGACTGACGAGAACGACCTGATGATTATTAACAAGTCGGGCATACTGATTCGGCTGAAGGTGGCAGACGTGCGCGTCATGGGACGTGCCACGCAGGGCGTGCGGCTCATCAATCTGACCAAGAAGAACGACGTCATTGCCAGCGTCTGCAAGGTCATGCACTCGCAGGCTGAGGATGAGGGCGTCGAGGAGGCACAGATTGTCGATGAGGAGCTGCCCGACGAAGCTATCGATACCCCGACAACCGACGCAACGGACAACGAGCAAGATAACTAAAATCGAAGATAAATTGTAAATAGTAAATTGTTAAATTGTAAATCAATTAATGCTTATGAAGAAATTCATGATGATGGCAATCATGTGCATGGCCAGTTCCATGACGTTTGCCGGTGACAGCGATGGCTTGAAGGCCATCATGAAGGCAAAGACCTATGACGAGGCTTCACAGTTGCTGAAGCAGAACCTGAGCACACTGGCCGACAATGCCGAGAAGGCCAAGGCCTACAACCATGTGCTCGACCTGGTGATGGACAAGGTGAACGACGAGACCAAGATTATCACTGAGAACCAGCTGGCCCAGCAGATGGGCGGCGGTGCTGACAAGATGAAGCAGTACGACACGCTGGGACTGGCCAACGCCATCTGCCAGTCCATCGAGCTGGCTGCCGAGTGCAACAAGTACGACCAGCTGCCCAACGCCAAGGGCAAGGTCGCCCCGAAGTTTGCCGAGAAGAACGCCCAGCGCGTCTGGGTGAACCGTGTCCACCTGGTGAACATTGGCCAGGAGGAAGCCCGCAAAGGCAACGATGCCAACGTGCTGAAGTTCTGGGGCACATTCGTCGACAGCCGCAACGAGCCGCTTTTTGCCGCCATGGACAAGACGCCCGAGCAGAGCTACATCGGCCAGGTGGCATTCTTCGCCGGCCGCTACGCCTACCAGGCCAAGGACATGCAGCGCGCCAACAAGTACTTCGACGAAGCCATGAAGGACCCCGAGCAGAAGAAGGAGGCCCTGAACTTCAAGCTCTACGCCATGAAGTCGCAGCTCAAGACCCGTCAGGACTCGCTGAACTACGTCGAGCAGCTGAAGCCCCTGCTGGCTGAATATCCCGACAACGACGCCATCATCGACGGCCTCTACTCCATGTACGACGGCATGAAGATGAAGGCCGAGCAGAAGTCGCTGCTCGAGGGCATCCTGGCCAAGAACCCGCAGAACTTCGTGGCACTGGCCGACATGGGCATCATGTTCATCGGCGACAACGACTACAAGTCTGCCGTGCCATACCTGCGCAAGGCCATAGCCGTCAATGGCGAGAACGTCAGCGTGCTCTACTACCTGGGCACCAGCCTCTGCATACTGGCACAGGAGGACGGCGTCGCCGCCGATGCCAAGAAGGCGTACTACAAGGAGGCCGTCGGCCTCTACGACAAGTGCAAGGAGCTGGACCCCGGCATGCAGCAGATCAAGTGGGGTTACAACCGCTTCAACGCCTACTACAACTTCTACGGTCCCGAGGCTCCTGAGACCAAGAAGGCCGAGGCTGACTACAAGTGACAGTTGTAATTTCAAATTTCAAAAAGACAGTTGACAGGAATAATCGGCGCAAGTTAATTTTCGATGATCCCTTAAAGGGCGCGATTTAAGGAAAATTTCTTATAGTTTTGCACCCGCATTTGGAAGAGATTCCATTTGCGGGTGCAATTTCTTTCTATTTGGTTCCTACGTACCATGATGCACGTAATGAATTTGGTGTTTCCACAGCAAAATAATCCTTTCGACTCATTCAGATAATCCCTAAGGGGGTATTCCCATTATTGGAATAGAGAACTGCAACTCTCAACTGTCAACTAAAATTCACTTTTTCCCTTCTTTCTTCTTCATTCTTCATTTTTCTTCGTACCTTTGCAGCCATTTTAAAAAAATAGACGAAAGATGATTCAAACTTCAAAATAAAAACATGGCAGAACAATCGTTGAAACGACAGTTGAAAGTGCTCACCGTACCCGTGTTCATCGAGATGGCACTCGTCATGATGCTCGGCGCCGTAGACACTGTCATGCTCAGCCGATACTCCGACAACAGCGTCGCAGCCGTCGGCCTGGACAACCAGCTCATGTCGCTGGTCTTCCTCGTCTATCAGTTCTTCTCCATGGGCGCCGCCATCATCTGTGCACAGTACATCGGCGCAGGACTACGGCGGCGACTCGTCCAGGTGGTGGGCATGGCACTGGTCGTCAACCTGCTGCTCGGAATGGCCGTCAGCGCACTCCTGTTCCTCTTCGCCGAAGACCTCCTACGGCTCATGGGCGTCCGCCCGGACCTGATGGACGACGCACTGGTCTACCTCCGACTGACCGGAGCCCTGTCCTTCTTCCAGGCCCTGTCCCTCACCTTTTCCGCATCCCTGCGCAGTGCCGGAAAAGTCAGCTATCCGATGGTCGTCACAGCCGTGGTCAACGTGGTGAACATCGTCGGCAACTACGCACTCATCTTCGGCCGCCTGGGCTGTCCACAGATGGGCGTAGAGGGAGCTGCCATCGCCACAGCAGCCAGCCGGGCAGTGGCCACCGTGCTACTGGGCGTCATCCATTTCCGACGCCACATCGGCACCTTCCCGCTCCGCTACTTCGTGCCCGTCCCGTGGCGCGAGCTGCGCAACCTCCTGTTCATCGGCATACCCGCCATGAGCGAGAACATCAGCTACAACCTCTCACAGGTCGTCGTCACCTATATCATCAACCACATCAGCAACGAGGCACTGGCCACCCGCACCTACTGCGCCAACATCATCATGTTCGTCTACCTCTTCTGCCTGAGCATTACACAGGGAGGCGACATACTCGTGGGCCACCTCGTCGGACAGCGCCACCATCAGGCTGCCTACCTGCTGGGCAACTACTTCTTCCGATGGTCCATGGTCATCACACTCACCGGATCCGCACTACTGGCCCTCGTCGGACGAGACATCCTCGCTGCCTTCACCGACAACCCCGACATCATAGCCATGGGCACGTGGGTCTTCGTCGTCGACTGGTTCCTCGAGATAGGACGCACGTCCAACATCTTCGCCACCAGCACACTACGCGCCACCGGCGATGCCTACTATCCACTCATGATAGCCATCATCTTCAACTGGACCATTGCCGTCGGACTGAGCTACATCATCGGCATTCCCCTCGGCTACGGACTCATAGGCATGTGGCTCTGCTTCGCACTCGACGAGAACATCCGAGGTGTCATCCTCATGCGGCGCTGGCGTTCAGGGAAGTGGCGCACAAAGGGACTGACATAGTCTTGCCGACAACGAATTTTTTTTTCCGACAACGAATTAAACGAATTTATTTTGAGTTCGCGCGAGGCTTTTAACGAAATATTTCTTAAATTCTCAGCACAATTGTAACAATATTTAGGATTTTTGCTTATCTTTACAGCGGTATGAACGACAAAAGAAAGGAAACATCATATACAAATGGGATAAAGTCTATCTGGACTACGAGGCTCGTTATGGTAATTGCGGACTTACATTAGCTGCCATAGAGGAATGCAAGTCCGGCGACGAGCTGGAAGATTTCGACCCCAGTAGCCTTGATAAATACATCTATGAAGAAACTGAAGCAATCCACGCAGTATAAGAAGGATTTGAAACGCTACCTCAACACTTAATTGTCAACTGTCAACTCTCAACTTTCAACTCTTGTGATCCGGTCGGGATTCGAACCCGAGACCCACAGCTTAGAAGGCTGTTGCTCTATCCAGCTGAGCTACCAGACCGACCATTCTTTTGTCAATTAAAACAGCCGAAAAAGCACCGTTGGCCACTTTTTCGGCTGCAAAGGTAATAAATAATTGTGAGACCCACAAATTTTTGGCCTACAATTTTTTTCCAAGACCGTTTTACTTGTTCACCTGGAACCGCGTGTCGCCGTCCTTGAAGAAAGCGTTAATCTGGCGCGCAGCGGCTATGCCGGCATTGATGTTGGCCTCGGCCGTCTGGGCACCCATCTTCTTGGGAGTCGAGAAGTAGCGGCCCTCGCATTTCGACTTGAAGCTGTCGTTGGCATCGGGCATGATGTCAGTGACGAACTTCAGGTCTTCGCGCTCCTGCATGAGGTTGAGCAGTTCGGGCTCGTTGATGACTTCCTTGCGGGCGGTGTTCACCAGCACGGCGCCCTTCTTCATCTTGCTGACCAGGGCGTAGTTGATGCTCTGCTTGGTTTCGGGCGTGGCGGGGATGTGGAGGCTGACGACGTCGCACTGCTCGAAGAGTGCGTCCTGGCTGGCCACGGCGTGGACGCCGGCCTGCTCGATGACCTCAGCGGGGCAGTAGGCGTCGTAGGCGTAGACGTCCATGCCGAAGCCCTTGGCTATGCGTGCCACGTTGCGGCCCACGTTGCCGAAGGCCAGTATGCCCAGCTTCTTGCCCAGCAGTTCCGAGCCACTCTTGCCGTTGTAGAATCCACGTACGGCCATGACCAGCAGTCCGAAGACGAGTTCTGCCACGGCGTTGGCGTTCTGTCCGGGCGTGTTCTCGGCCACGACGTTGTGGGCAGTGGCTGCGGCAAGGTCGATGTTGTCGTAACCGGCACCGGCGCGTACTACGATTTTCAGCTGCTTGGCGGCATCGAGCACCTCGGCATCCACCTTGTCCGAGCGGATAATCATGGCGTCGGCATCCTTGACAGCATCCAGCAGTTGTGCCTTTTCAGTATATTTCTCCAGAAGCACCAGCTCGTTGCCGGCGGCCTCTACTTCCTTGCGAATGCCCTTGACAGCAGCTGCTGCGAAGGGCTTTTCTGTTGCTACTAATACTTTCATCCTATTTTGTAGATTGAAGTTTGAAATTTGAAATTTATGATTTGTCAACTCTCAACTATCAACTGTCAACTCTCAACTGTCATCTAGTGCTGTGCCTCAAACTCCTTCATGCAGGCTACGAGTGCCTCGCAGCCCTCGATAGTCTGGGCGTTGTAGCACGAAGCGCGGAATCCGCCGACGGAACGGTGGCCCTTGACGCCTACCATACCCTTTGACGTAGCGAAGTCGAGGAAATCCTTCTCCAGCTCCTTGTACTCATCGGCCATGACGAAGCAGATGTTCATCAGCGAGCGGTCCTCCTCACGGGCCGTGCCCACGAAGCACTTGTTGCGGTCAATCTCGCCATAGACGATTTCGGCGCGCTGATGGGCCAGACGGTCCATAGCCTCTACGCCACCCTGAGACTTGATCCAGCGCAGGTTTTCCAGTGCGCAGTAGATGGGAACGACGGGCGGCGTGTTGAACATCGAGCCCTTGTCGACGTGCGTGCGGTAGTCCAGCATCGTGGGAATCTCGCGCGGAGCGCGGCCCAGGGCGTCATCCTTGACGATGACGATGGTGACACCGGCCATGGCCAGATTCTTCTGTGCGCCGGCATAGATGGCGTCATACTTGCTGACGTCGACGGGGCGCGAGAAGATGTCTGACGACATGTCGGCAATCAGCCGCACGGGCACGTCGAGGTCTTTGCGCAGCTCAGTTCCGTAGATAGTGTTATTGCTCGTGATGTGCAGGTAGTCGGCATCGGCGGGAACGCTCCAGTCCTTGGGGATGAACGTGTAGTTGGCGTCGGCAGAAGAAGCCACCTCTACCACCTCTCCGAAGAGCTTGGCTTCCTTCATGGCCTTCTTGGCCCACACGCCCGTGTTGAGGTAGGCGGCTTTCTTGACGAGGAAGTTGTAGGGAATCATACAGAATTCCAGTGAGGCACCGCCGCCGAGGAAAATCACTGAGTAGCCCTCGGGAATCTGGAGCAGCTCCTTCGTCAGAGCGACAGCTTCGTCCACTACGGGCTGGAAGTCCTTGGCACGATGGCTGATCTCCATCAGCGAGAGACCAGAGCCGTTGAAGTCTAAACACTGTTGAGCGGTTTTCTCGATGACCTCGCGGGGGAGCATCGAAGGTCCGGCGTTAAAGTTGTACTTCTTCATTTCTTGATTGACTTTTTTTTGTTTATTGTTTATTTTTGATACGTTTGATTCGAAATTGTGGCGCGAAGTTACACTTTTTATTTCAATCGGCCAAATATTTAAGCAATAATTAAGTAAAATATGCCGTTTTGATTGCGCTTTGTCAAGTGAGAGTGGCAAAAGCCAGCCAGTTGTCACCCGGGAACGGCGGTCACCGTTCAGCGCAACTCCTCGACGACGGTTCTGAGGCCCTTGATTTTCTGTCCGGCCACGAGGCGCAGCGTCTGGCGCAGCTTTTCGCGGCGGACGGCCACGCAGCTGTAGCGGTCGCGCACGTCGATGCGCCCGATGTCGTCTGCCGTCAGACCGGCCGTCTTGCAGAGGAATCCCACAATGTCACCGCGCGAAATCTTGTCCTTCTTGCCTTTACCAATGTATAATGTGGCCATGCGCGGCAGGGGAGGGGGACATTCCGAACATTGAACATTGAACGTTGAACATTGAACCTTGGACGCGGAACCTTGGCCAACGACGTAGTCGGGGATGTGCTCACCGGGGCCCAGAAGGAAGAACGTGCGGCCTGTGGCGTCCCATCGCGCCGTGCGACCGACGCGGTGGATATAGCCCTCCTGGCTCTCCGGCAGGTGGTAGTGAACGATGTTGCCGATGTCGGGAATGTCAAGTCCGCGTGAGGCCAGGTCGGTGGCAACGAGCACGTTGGCCGAGCCGTTGCTGAACCGGTAGAGCTGGTCTTCGCGCTGGCGCTGGTCCAGCCCGCCGTGGAAGCAGCTGGTCATGAAGCCCTGCTGGCGCAGGTAGCTGTTGACGCGCTCTACCGACTCCCGGTAGTTCAGGAAGACGATGCTGCTCTCCGGGCCGAAGCCCAGCAGCAGCTGGTGCAGCGTGGCGAGCTTGTCCTTCGTGGGACTGCTGACCTGGTAGAGCGTCACGCGCTCCGAAACCCCTTCGCCCTCGTCGGGCAGGAAGTCGATGAGCGTCCCCTTCCTGTTCATGTTGACGAATGCCGGTATCTGCTCGGCGTTCGTAGCCGACAGCAGGATGCGCCGCCGCAGTCCCGGCAGTCGCCTGATGAGCCGCTGCATCTCGGCCTGGAAGCCCATTTCGAGGCACTTGTCAAACTCGTCGATGACGAGGTATCGGATGGCATGGCGCGACATGTTCTCCTTGTCCAGATGGTCGTTCAGCCGCCCCGGCGTGCCGAACACGATGTGCGGCCTCAGCTGCCGCAGCACGCGGTGCTCGTCCATGGCCGCCCGACCGCCGTAGCAGGCCGTGGAGCGGAGGCCGCAGCCCGTGCTCTGCAGCACCTCGTGTGACTGCAGCGCCAGTTCGCGCCCGGGGGTGACAACCAGTGCCAGCGGCCACGCGCCGTCCTCGCCCGCTGCGCCGTCACTCTCCACGAGCCGCGCCAGCGGCAAAAGGTAGGCCAGCGTCTTGCCGGTCCCCGTGGGTGAGAGCAATACAACATCGCCGTCGGAGCCCGAAATGGCTTCGACCGCGTGTTGCTGCATCTCGTTCAGTTCGGCGATGCCCAGTTTCCGAAGTATGCCCTCTACGTCCATTATATTTTTAGCGACAGCGGATTACACGGATTTTGCGCAGTTACCACACATTGACGAATTCGTTGAATCCGTATAATTCGCTGTCGTTTTAGAAAAATCCGTTGAATCCGTTGTTGAAAGATTCCCCGTACCACTACTACTTCTTCTTCTCGTCCTTCTTGGTGTCAGCCCCCTTCAGCGTTGACTTGTAGCGCTTGTTCAGTCCGTTGATGACGTCGGCGGTGATGTCGAAGCGCTTCGCGGCGTAGAGGATGTTGTCACCCTGCTTAGTGAGGATGAAGTCGTACTGCTTGTCCTTGTTGTACGCGTCCAGGAAGTGCTGTAGCGAGTCGCGCAGGGCGGTGTTGTACTTCTGCGTCTCCTGGGCCAGCTCATTTTCCAGCCGGGCCTGCAGCTCCTGCAGTCCCTGCTGCTGGCGCTGGATGGCGGCCTGCTGGCCCTCAGCCTGTTCGCGGCTTGTAAAGCCGTTGTTCTGCAGCTTCTGCTGGAAGTTGGCCATGGCGCTCTGCAGGGCCTGGCCTTTCGAGTTCAGCGTGTTGCGCGCATTGTTGCTCTTCTTCTCCAGTATGAGCGAGAACTCCTTGCAGAACTCATACTGCGTCATCAGCGAGTCCACCTCGACGTACGCAATCTTGATACCGCCCGTCTGGCCGGCGCCGGCGGCAGGCTTCTCATCCATTTTGGGACTCTCGTTGTTGCACGAAGCCAGAGCTACGATGGCAGCTGCGGCCAAAAACATGTACTTTTTCATTCTTTTCGTTTTTCTGTTTATATTGTTTCTTGTTCTTTCGCGTTGTGTGCTGACTCTGCTTGCTTGTCCTTGCTGCTTATGCTGACCGCTCGCTGACGGCAAAGCGGCTGCCACGCCGCATTTCGCGGTCCTGGTCCATGACGCAGTGAATGCCACGCTCGCGCATGGCTCGGCTGTCGTGGATGTGCTGCGACGAGAAGGTGCCGTTCTTGCGGGAAAGCACTTTGACGAGGGAAAAAAACATCGCGATAGCAATTATTAACGTACTTATCAGCAGAATTTTCATCATAAATGATTATCTTTGCACAATATTTCGCCTGCAAAGGTACAAATTAAAAGTGAAACAATAATTATTAAACATTAAAATAATCATTAAATATGAATAAAAATGAGTTAAAACCCGCTGTGGTCTTCGAGGAGTTTGCAAAGATTAACCAGATTCCGCGCCCCTCGAAGCGTGAAGAGAAGATGATTGAATACCTCAGAAACTGGGGACAGAGCCACGGACTCGACACCCAGGTCGACGAGACCGGCAACGTCATTATCCGCAAACCGGCCACCGCCGGAATGGAAAACCGCAAGACCGTCATACTGCAAAGTCACATGGACATGGTGTGCGACAAGCTCGTTGACGTGACCTTCGACTTCGACAACGACCCCATACGTACCTACGTCGACGGCGAGTGGCTGACGGCCGAGGGCACCACGCTCGGCGCCGACGACGGCATCGGCTGCGCCATGGAGCTGGCACTGCTGGCCAGTCAGGACATTCCCCACGGCCCCGTCGAGTGCGTTTTCACGCGCGACGAGGAGACGGGACTGACCGGAGCCGAGGGCATGAAGGCCGGCTTCATGACCGGTGACTACCTGATTAACCTCGACTCAGAGGACGAGGGCGAAATCTTCGTCTCCTGCGCCGGAGGCCGCAATACGACGGCCCGATTCGCATTCCAGCGCGAGGAGGCTCCTGCCGGATTGTTCTTCATGCGCGCACAGCTGAAGGGACTCGTCGGCGGCCACTCTGGCGATGACATTGAAAAGAAGCGTGCCAACGCCATCAAGTTGCTGGGCAGGTTCCTCTATCAGACCGTCAATAAGTATGAGGGAGTGCGACTGGCCCGCTTCGACTCGGGCAAGATGCACAATGCCATTCCCCGCGACGGCATGTTCGTCATAGCCGTCCCCAGTGACATAAAGGATAACGTCAAGGCCGACTGGAACATCTTTGCTGCACAGGCAGAGGAAGAGTTCTGCTTCACCGACACCAATATGGTTTGGACGATGGAGAGTACAGACGCTGAACCTTTGATCGACAGCCAGGTAGCCGACCGCTTCATCTTTGCCCTCCAGGCCGTCGACAACGGCGTCTACGCCATCTGTCAGGACCCTGCGCTGAACGGCATGGTCGAAACGTCGAGCAACATTGCTAGCATCGTCACCACGGAGCGCGACATCACCATCGTCTCGTCGCAGCGGTCGAACGTCATGTCCAACCTCGACAACATGTGTGCCACCGTCGGAGCCTGTTTCCGGCTGGCCGGTGCCGAGGTCAGCCACAGCGACGGCTATCCAGCATGGAAAATGCGGTCCGACAGCGACCTGCAGCGCATCGTCCGCGAGTCCTATGTGCGACTGTTCGGCAAGGAACCCGTCGTTCGCGGCATCCACGCCGGACTGGAGTGCGGACTTTTCTCTGAGCGCTACCCCAATCTTGACATGGTGTCGTTCGGACCCACCCTGCGCTTCGTCCACACGCCCGACGAGCGACTCCACATCCCCACCGTCCAGATGGTCTGGGACCACTTGACCGACGTGCTGAAAAATATCCCGCTGAAAGCATGAAGCACCCTGCATATATAATAATAGGTGTAGCCCTCTGCTGGCTGTTCGCCGCGTGCGGACGCCAGCAGGAGGCTAAGACAATCGTCAAGGACTTCATGGCTTCCCACGTTGCCGACTACGACAAGGTGAGCTACGTGAAGTTCTACGACGTTGACTCCACTCGCACCATCAGCGACTCGCTGATACAGGTGCTCCGTCAGCGCACACCCGCCCACTTCAGCCGCCCCATCAGTTACCAGCAGCGCAGCGGCAAGACGCTCTGGCTCATCCGTACCCGCTACCTGATGGGGCAGGACACCTGCAGTGCCACTTTCTATATCGATAAGGACATGACAGGCGTGGTGGCATTTAAGGAAAACTAAAACAGAAACAGAACATCAATAATCAGTCAGTACACTATGAAACAGTTGCTATTAGCCGTCATGTGGATGGCTGCCGTGAGCGTTGCAGCCCAGCAGGCGCCAGAATGGAAAAATCCACAGGTAAACCAGGTGAACCGTGAGACGCGGAGAGCCAACTTCTTTGCCTTTGAGAATGCCGACAAGGCCAAGGCTAACGACAAGGCGCAGTCAGAACGCTACCTCTCCATGGAGGGCAAGTGGCGCTTCTGCTTTGTCAAGGACCACCAGCAGGCGCCGCAGGACTTCTACACCCTGCGCTTCGACGACTCGGAATGGGTGGACTTCCCTGTGCCCGGGCTCTTTGAACTCAACGGCTACGGTGACAGAATCTACAAGAACGTAGGCTACTCGTGGGGATCTACGTTTAAGACCGACCCGCCGTACATCGGCGAAACCAACAACTATACGGGCTCCTACCGTCGCACCTTCGTCATGCCCGACAGCTGGAAGGGACAGCAGGTATACTTCCACGTCGGGTCGGCCACCAGCAACCTCAAAGTCTGGATCAACGGCAAGTTCGTGGGCTATTCGGAGGACTCGAAAGTGGCCGCCGAGTTCGACGTCACGAAGTATCTGAAGAAGGGCGAAAACCTGATAGCCATGCAGGTCATGCGATGGTGCGACGGCTCGTATCTGGAGGATCAGGACTTCTGGCGCTTTACGGGCATTGCCCGCGAGGTGTACCTCTATGCTCGCCCGAAGCAGCATATCCAGGACCTCTTCATCCGTCAGGACTATGTGGACGGCCGCGGCGTGCTGCAGGTGGATGTCAAGGTGCCTAAGGGCACTGTCGTCGAGCAGCGACTGACCGACGATCGCGGACAGGAGGTCAGCTTGGAAAACGTAAAGCCATGGTCGGCCGAGACGCCACGCCTCTACAACCTCTTCCTGACGCTCAGGAAGGGTAGCGACGTGCTGGAGGTGGTGCGGCAGCGCGTAGGGTTCCGCCACGTAGAAATCAAGGGTGGTCAGCTGCTGGTTAACGGCCAGCCCATCCTGATAAAGGGTGCCGACCGCCACGAGCTGGACCCCGACGGCGGCTACGTCGTCTCTGTGGAGCGCATGCTACAGGACATCAAGATCATGAAGCAGCTCAACATCAACGCCGTCCGCACCTGTCACTATCCTGACGACCCGCGCTGGTACGAGCTCTGCGACGAATACGGACTCTACGTTACAGCCGAGGCCAACCTGGAGAGCCACGGCATGGGCTACGGCGACAAGACGCTGGCCAAGAACAAGGACTTCGAACTGATGCACCTGGAGCGTAACCAGGCCAACGTGCTGACGCTGAAGAACCATCCCTCCATCATCGTCTGGTCAATGGGCAATGAGGCCGGCTACGGACCGAACTTCGAAAAATGCTACGACTGGACCAAGCAGTACGATCAGACCCGCCCCGTGCAGTACGAGCAGGCCGGCGACTGGGGCAAGACGGACATCTTCTGTCCGATGTATGCTGACTACAACCACTGCGAACGCTACGCCAAGGGCAACAATCCGCGTCCGCTCATCCAGTGCGAGTATGCCCACGCCATGGGTAACTCGATGGGCGGTTTCAAGGAGTATTGGGAACTGGTGCGCAAGTATCCGAAATTCCAGGGCGGCTATATCTGGGACTTCGTAGACCAGGGACTGCGCGACAAGAGTCAGCTGACGGGTAAGGAAATCTTTACCTATGGCGGCGACTATGGACGCTATCCCGTCAGCGACTACAATTTCAACTGCAACGGTATCATTGCGCCGGACCGCCGGTTGAATCCTCATGCTCATGAGGTGGCCTACTACTACCAGAATGTCTGGCTGACAGACCGTGGACTGAAGAATGGAAGCATCGAAGTGTATAACGAGCAGTTCTTTAAGTCGCTGGATGACGTTGAACTGGTATGGCAGATTCGCAGGCATACGGGTAAAATTGACCTGACGGGCATTGCGCCCCAGCAGCGTAAGACCATTACCGACGCCGCACTGAAGGAGGCGGTGGCCAAGGTGCTTTCACACCATGCCGACGACGAGCTGCTGGTCAACTTCGAAGTGCGCAGCAAGGCCGCACAGCCGCTGATAGAGAAGGGACAAGTGCTGGCCCGTCAGCAGTTTGTGGTGCAGCCTTACAAGTTCCCCGCCGTCAAGGCCAAGACCGCCAAGGTCGACAAGGAGGAAACGGTGAGCTACGTCAAGTTCGAGGCCGCAGGCACGGCACTGACTATTGGCAAGTGGTCGGGATGGATTGACTATCTGGACGTCGACGGCCAGCCCATGCTCGTCGACCGCCAGTCGGTGAAACCCGAGTTCTGGCGTGCGCCGACGGACAATGACAATGGCGCACGGCTGCCGCAGCGCTTTGGCAAGTGGCGTCAGCCGCAGATGCAGCTGAAGGACTGTCAGGTCGCTGACAATCAGGTCGTTGCCACGTTTGAAATGCCTGACGTGAAGGCTACGCTGACCATGACCTACACGCTTCAGGAGAACGGCGAGGTGGTCGTGCGCCAGCAGCTTGCCACCGACAAGCAGGCCAAGGAGAGCGACATGTTCCGCTACGGCATGCAGTTGCAGATGCCCAAGCAGTTTGATGCTGTCAACTACTACGGCCGCGGCCCTGTCGAAAACTATATTGACCGCAATAGCAGCCAGTTCCTTGGCGTGTATCATAATAAGGTAAAGGACGAGTACTTCCCCTATATCCGTCCGCAGGAGTCTGGCAACCATACCGATGTGCGCTGGTTCCGCGTGCTCGACGCCCAGGGTCGTGGACTCGAGTTCTACGCTGCCCAGCCCATCGAGTGTTCGGCGCTGAACTATCTGACGGACGACCTCGACGACTATACTCGCAAGGACAGGACTTTCGGACATCACTCGGGCGATCTGGTGGAACGCCCGCTGACTCAGGTGCACGTCCAGCAGCGCCAGTTCGGACTGGGCTGTGTCAACTCCTGGGGAGCGTGGCCGCGTCCTGAGTATCGGGTGGGTTATGACGACAAGGACTTCACGTTTGTCATCAAGCCCGTGCGTAAATAGTTGATTCTTCCCCAGAGATTCCTCTGCAAAAACTATGTGTTTTTTTAGCACTCACTAACGGATAGAATGAAAAAGATTGACGAACTTTTTTTTGAATTGCTTCAGGTGTCCGTAGGCCAGACCGACTGTCTGAGCCGCGGACCAGAACCTGAAGAATGGCTGCAACTCTACGAGATGTCGAAACAGCAAAACGTGGAAGGTGTATGCTATCACGGCGTAACGAAGCTGTTTGAGTTCGGGTTGCGCGCGCCGCAGGAGGTCAGCCTGGACTGGATGGCAGAGGCGGAAACCATTCGCGAGGCGAATGAAACGGCTGTCTCTCCCTCCATCCTTTCGCTATGCTACAGCGAGGAACTGCAAGACCTCAGACAGCGTTCGGACTACGAAGTGAAAATGCTGTCGGACGTCATCATACAGCGACTCTACAAGTTATATCTGCACCGCGAGCTGACGATGCGCGACGTGATGGACTACTACTACGTGCTGACGGCAAACAGGGGAATGAACGAACCGCTGAAGGGTGGGGGGCTGCTGGCGTCGTTCAGCGTCCGCCGCTTTGGCCGCGGCATGATGTGGCTGCTGCAGCATACGCTGAGGCTGGAGCGCCAGTTCATGCCTTTCGAACCGCTGGAAAAAGAAGGACGCTTCCTGCTCAGCGATGTGATGCGGGAAGCGCCCAAAGTGGAACGTGTCTTGCACGTAATGATTACATATCCTCTTGGAATAGCGGATCTTCGGGCATGACCATGACTGGCTTCTGCTCGTAGTCCTTCAGCAGTTTTTCACTGACATACTGCTTGTCAACAACCAATCGGAACATATATTCGCGGAACCAGCGGGCTGTCATAATCAGGCAGCCCTGCTGGCCCCATGAGGCTCCCCACGAGTTCTCTACCTTCCACTTCAGCGGCTCGCCTTGTGCGTTGAGGTCTACGGCCGTCAGCGTCATGGCGTGGGTTGAGCCGCTGTCGAACGTCGAGATGCGCTCGGCCTTGGTCATATTGAACGTGGTATTAAACAGCGAGGCGTAGTCGAAGTTGTCAAGGTCGCAATAGCCACGCTTGCGGTCCAGCTGCTTGCCAACGTCGTAGCTCGAGTAGAGCTTACGGCCGTCCTTCAGCGAGGCAATGGCCAGCGTCTCAATGTCCTCCA
>DFGF01000134.1:9721-26409 GCA_002371715.1 Prevotella sp. UBA3757 | reverse complement strand
TGTCCTCCATGGGCAGGTTCAGGTACTTCCAGTTGTGGCCGTCGTAGGTGTGACGGTCGTACTCCACCTCGTAAGTCTTGTAGTATTCGCGGCGCGGGTCGTTCATCACCATGATAAACGACCCGTTGATGGGACCGCCCACAATCTCCTGATAGAACGATTTCGGTGTGTACTGCTTGGGTGCTGCAGTGGCTTTGCCGTTCTTGTCCTTGAAGGCAAAGCTGAACTCCCGGACGGGTTCGCCCAGGGTTATGACCAGCATGTGGTAGACCTCGGTCAGCATCTCGGTCTTGCGCTGCTGGATGGCACTGGCTTTCTTGCCGTCGGCCACCATCCGCCGCAGCTCGAGACCAAATTCGCGCAGTTTCGACTTGATGATGGACGACATCTTCGACGTGTTCTCGGCGGAGTACGTCTCGGGCTGGACGCTGGCGGGCACCAGTCCGTACTTCTCGGCCAGGTCGGCCACGCCACAGAACGTGCCGCCGTCGTTCAGCGGATAATGAAAGAAGAACTGTACGCGCTGGTCATCGATGGGCTTCTTGCCCGTATCGATGACGCCTTGCAGCATCAGATTCGACTTCTCCAGCTGGTCCCAGAAGAAGAGATAGTCCTGCGAGAGGTCAACGGTGAGCGAGTCGGTGCGCTTGGCAAAGTTGGCGCGCAGCGCGTTCAGCCCGCTGAACATCCAGCAGCGCCCGCTTGACTTCTGGTCGGTGATGGTCTGTTTCTTTGTCTCAACACTGAACCATGTGTCCAGCTGTCCGGCATGCTGACTGTTCTGAGCCAACTGGTCAATGCCGTTGGCTGCCAGGGCGTTGCGCAAGGCGCGGTCGCTGGCGGTAGGCGCATTCTGCTGTTGTATTTTCTGCAGCATCTGCTCGCTGATGCCGCCGTCTTTGGTTTGTGCCATCGTGCTGAGACTCAGCACGCAGGTCAGGCAGACTATTACTTTTCTCATACGGTTACTTCTATTGTTACTTCTTTTTCTTGGTGGTCGTCTTCTTTTTGCTGGTTGTCTTTTTCTTGGCCGTTGACTTCGTAGTCGTTGCTACCGGCTTATAGTACCTCTGAGCCTCGGGCAGCCAGCGCTGAATCTGCTGGATGCGGGTAGCGTCAGAGGGGTGACTGCTCAGAAATTCCGACGTGTTGCTCTTGCCGGACACGGCGGCCATGCGCTGCCAGAAACCGACGGCCACCTGCGGGTCATAACCGGCCATGGCGGCAAAGATGATGCCCAGATGGTCGGCCTCGCTCTCGTTTTCGCGCGAATAGTGGAGGTTCTGGAGACTCAACAGCCCCGATGCCACTTGCTGTCCAGCGGAGATGGCCGTGTTGCCGGCTCCCAGAATACCAGCCAGGACGCTGGCACCCTGCACACCGTATTGCTGCTTGACCTTGGTGCTATATTGCTCGGCCGAATGGCGTGCCACGGCGTGGGCTATCTCGTGACCCATGACGATGGCCAGCGACGCCTCGTCCTGCGTGACGCCCAGCAGTCCTTCGTAGACCACGATGAGTCCGCCCGGCATACACCAGGCGTTGACCTGATTGTCCTGTACCAGATTGAACTGCCACTTGTAGTACTGTATATCCTCAGCCATGCCGTTCGTCCTCAGATAGGTCTCGACGGCTGTGGCCAGTCGCTGGCCTACGTGGCGTACCATTTCCGTGGCTGCTGCATTGGTTGACGGCTTGGCAGTCTTCATAAACTCGCTGTATTGCTGACTGGAGAGGCTCAGCATTTCGCCGTCGCTAACCATCAGGCTTTGCTTGCGCCCGGTAATGGGCACGGTCTTCGTCGTTCCGCAACCCACAAGCAGGGCAGCCACCAGCGACATCAGAATTATTCTTATTTGTTTCATGTCTTGTTAGGTGTTATTTTGTCAGTGCTGCCACTACGGCGGCAATTGATGCCAGGCTGGTGCCGGCCGAAAGCATGGCAGACAGGTTCATCGGATTGCGACGCTTCTTCGACGGAACTATGATTTCGCAGCCCGGTTCTGGCTTGGCACCCTGCCTGACCAGCCCGATGGTGCCGTTCTGATAGACTATGAAGGTCTTCGACTTCTTGGCGCGGTTGCCGAAGCCACCGGCCTGCGCCACATATTTCTTATAGCTCTTGCCTTTCTCGAAGAAGACGGTGTTGGGGAACATGACATCGCCGGAAATCTTGACAATCGGGTTGTACTCGGGTACGAAGATTCGGTCACCCTCTCGCATCATGATGTCAGCGTCGCTGCCGGGATTCTCCAAAGCCTTCTCCATGTCGATACCAACGGTATAAGTGCTGTCTAACTCCAGCTTTTGCCACGATATAGAGTCGCCTCGTTCGGTGAGAATGTTGCGAATGGCATTCATTGATGCCTGCATGCGGACGCGTTCTTCATCGTTAAGCTGTCTGACGAGGCGTGCGCCTTTCAGGTAGGCCACGTCGGTGACGCCGCCGGCCATTTTCAAGGCGTCAGAGAGTCGCATGTTCTTGTTGGGAAGGGTAAAGTTGCCTTCATAGTTCACTTCGCCCGTGATAGTTATGTTGCGGGGCATCACGTAGCCGGGACTGCGGCGAACGTGCACCACATCGTAGGGCTGTAGCACAAAGCTCTTGTCCTTGTCGATGACGAGACCGTCCTTCAGTTCAAAGGTGAACGTCTTGGCTATCTCGCGAGTCTTGACCTTTGAGTACGGGTCATTGATCAGTCGGCTCACGTCCACCTTCGACAGGTTGGCACCGTCGCGCAAGCCACCAGCCTGGACAATCAGGTCCTCGATGGTCGTGTTGTCGGCAAATTCATATTGTCCGGGACTCATCACCTCGCCGGTGATGGTGAAGTAGCGCTCCTTACGAAGTTCCTCCTGAGTCGGGATAAACAGCACGTCCTCGTTTTGCAGTGCAATGTCGGCTGCGGTGCCGTTCAGGATGCTTTGTACGTCAACGGGAATAATTTCCAGAGTACGGTCGGCCTTCAGACGGTGGATGATGGCATGCTGCGTGAAGGCATCCTCGGTCAGTCCGTCGGCTGCCTGAATCAGGCTGCGGACACTATTGGTATTGCCGTTCAGGTTAAACTGGCCCGGACGGAATACGGCACCCTTAACCTCAACCATGTTGTCGTAGCGGTTCAAAATGGCCTCGACGGTGACAGCATCGCCATCGGCCACCTTGAAGTTGTTCATTTCGAATTCGTCAACGTTGTGGACGGTATAGCGCTCACCGGCCTGACGCACCAGTCGGACGGATTTCTTATGGGCATCGCTTGTAAATCCTCCTGCATACCTGATGAGGGTTCCTAAGCTTTCGTCCTTGCGCATTTCGTAGAACATGGGGCGCTTGACGTTGCCAGTGATACCTACCAGACAGTCGTATGTTCCAACCTGAATGACATCGTTGTCTTGCAACATGATGTTGCCTGCCAAACGTCCATTAAGGATGAATTGGTATAAGTCGACAACTGTCACTAATCGTCCGTTGCGGTAAACCTTAATGTTACGCAACGTACCCAACTGACTGGTACCTCCGGCTCTGTAAAGAGCATACAGGACATTGGCGAATGCACTGAGGTGATAAGTGCCAGGAGCCCGAACTTCACCCATGATGTTGACTTGGATAGTGCGCGTGTTGCCGACAGTCATTTTCAGGCTGCTGCTCTGATAGCGCGAACCCATGGTCTGACGCAGCTTAGTCTGGGCTGCCGTAACGGAAAGGCCGCTCAAATAGATGGGGCCATAGCCCGAAACTCTGATAGTGCCATCAGGCGCAATGGTGTACATAGAAGCGTTTTGCGAAGCACCATAAATGTCTACCACCACCTGATCGCCAGGACCCAGAACATAGGTGTCAGGGATGGGCATGTTCTCGTTCGGAGCAAAACTGGGGTTGGCCTGACGGAAAATATTGCGACCGAATACTTCCTTACCTTCGGCATCCGCTCTTGATTGCTGCGTGGCTTCCACATCGCGTTCTGCCGCTTCGTGTTCTTCGGCAGCATCGGCATAAACTTCGCCCGTAGTACCGCGTTTAGCCGTTGTTAATTCTTGTGATGTGGTACCATCAGTATTTGCTTTCATGCGTTCAGTTGCTTCCGTAACAGCACCGTCAGCAGCTGCGGCTATGCCACGTTTCGTAATCTGCTTGTCGTACTGGTTACGAAGACGGCGAATCTGCTCAATCTTGACGCCACGCTGCATCAGCTTGACTACAATCTGTGACTGACTGGTACCCGCTTTCTGTTCGCGGGCAATAAACTGAATAATCTGCTTGTCAGACATCTGGGCATGTGTGCTTAGCGTGGTTGCCAGGCACATCATGATTGCTAATAGAAATTTCTTCATTGTTCGATATCTCTCTTGTACTTATTTATTTTATGCATAAAATCGGGTGCAAAGTTACAATTTCTCACTGAGATAAGCAAACTTTTTATCATAATAATCTAAAAAATCAAGGGTCTGAAAATCACTTCCAGGCCCCCGACACTAAAATCACTTAAAATCTAAATGCTTTCTCTAAACTTTTTCTTACCGCAGTCCGCGGTTGTAGAGCGTGATGTTGAGCAGCGTGACATACTTGCGGTACTGCTCTGAACTCAGGACGTAGTCCATGTAGGCCAAGTCCTTGTTGATAGCCTTCTCGACCATCTTCTGACGCTCCTCGCCCTTGCTCTGTGCTGCAAACATCATCTCGGCTGCGAAAGTCTTGTGAATTTCTGCAACACTTTCCATCTGGTCTTTTGTCAGACCCAGGGCTACGGCCAGCTTCTTCATGTTCACCGTCATATTGTATGCCTCAGTGTTGTTCAAGCTGGCAGCGTTCTCGTTTTCTGCGAATGCCATAGTCATGCTCAGCACGGCTACCATGGTTAAAAACAATCTTTTCATTTTCTTACCCTTTCTTTAATTTTTTAATGTGTGTATTTATAATGTGTTATCCTTGTGTCAGGGTCAGCTCGCTTGCTGAATGACGATGCAAAGGTAGGAACTTCTGTGGGAATATGCAAGCTTTTCGGCCGATTGTTTGCGCGCACAGACCTAATTCTTGACCTGTGTCAAACTCTTGATATGTATCATTTCGCACGTTTTTTCTGTCTTTTCTTTGGCTTTTTGCTTGATTTACACTACCTTTGCAGCCAGAATGTTATTGATAACACAAGATTTATGGAAAATTCAAAGAATAGATTCCTGTCTATATCCTACAGTTTGTATATAGACGAAGACGGAGAAAAGCGATTAGTAGAGAAAACCAGTGCCGGACAGCCCTTCCAGTTCATCAGCGGTTTCGGCATAGCACTTGATGCTTTCGAGAAGCAGCTGACACCGCTGGAAAAAGGTGCAGCGTTCGAGTTTGCGCTGACCAAAGAGCAGGCTTATGGCGACTATCATGACGAGTTGCTGCAGTCGTTAAACCGTGAGATGTTCTTTGTCAACGGACACTTCGACCATGAGCACATCTATCAGGACGCCGTTATCCAGATGCAGAACGAGGAGGGCAGCCGCTTCTTCGGTCGCGTGGTGGAAGTGGGCGAAACGAAAGTCAAGGTTGACTTGAATCACCCCTTGGCTGGCGAGACGCTCCTCTTCAAGGGCGAAGTGCTGGAGAACCGCGAGGCTACCGACGATGAGATTACGCTGCTGATGAAACAGTTGACGGGTGGCTGCGAAGGCTGCGGCGGTTGCGGCGGCTGCGACAGCGACTGCGGTGGCGACTGCCAGGGCGAGCATCATAAGGGTGGATGCAATGGAGAACATCATAAGGGTGGATGCAACGGTGAGCATCATAAGGGTGGTTGCGGACATTGTCATTAAGATATGAATACGTTTGGACAGATATTCAGGCTGACCACGTTCGGCGAGAGCCATGGTGAGGCCATCGGCGGTGTCGTCGACGGCATGCCGGCAGGCATTGAGATTGACGTTGACTTCATTCAGCAAGAGCTGGCACGTCGTCGCCCCGGCCAAAGCAGCATTACCACCAGCCGCAAGGAGGCAGACCAGGTGGAACTGCTCAGCGGCGTCTTCGAGGGGCGCTCCACGGGTTGTCCGATAGGATTCATTGTGCGTAACCAGAATCAGCACTCGGCCGACTATGACAATATGCGCCAGCTGTTCAGACCGTCGCATGCTGATTATACTTATTATTATAAATATGGTACGCGCGACCATCGTGGCGGTGGACGCTCCTCGGCCCGCATCACCATCAGCCGCTGTGTGGCCGGTGCACTGGCCAAGTTGGCACTTCGCCAGCTGGGCATCAGCATTCAGGCTTATACATCGCAGGTGGGGCCTATTGCTTTGGAGCACGACTATCGGCACTACGACCTCTCGCTGACGGAAACTAATGCCGTCCGCTGCCCTGACGGCGAAACCGCCGCGCGGATGATAGAGCTGATAGAGCAGGTGAAGGCTGATGGCGACACGATAGGCGGCGTCATCACGTGCGTGGTGAAAGGCTGTCCGCCAGGACTTGGCGCGCCCGAGGCCCACAAACTGCATGCAGACTTGGGTGCGGCCATGCTGAGCATCAATGCCGTGAAGGGTTTTGAGTATGGCGAGGGCTTTGCCGGTGTCAGCCAGCGGGGCTCCGAACAGAACGACCGCTTTGTGGACAGCCATACCATGGCTGCAGACGGGACAAGTACGGACGATAGCCGCTTAGTGCTGACGACTCGGACCAATCATAGTGGTGGCATACAGGGTGGCATCTCCAATGGACAGGACATTTACTTCCGGGTAGCCTTCAAACCGGTGGCCACCTTGTTGCAGCAGCAGGAAACTGTCGACATCAACGGCCATCCTACTACCTTAACAGCCCGGGGACGTCACGACCCGTGTGTGCTGCCGAGAGCCGTTCCCATCGTCGAGTCGATGACCGCAATGACCATTTTCGACCACTATTTACTGGACAAGAGCTCAAAATATTAGGAAAAAAAGGGTTTTATGCAAAAAAAATCCAAAAAAGCATTGCCGTTTAAAAAAATTATACTACCTTTGCAGTGCAATTCCGGTTTGTGAAAATCAGAATATGCTTTAGTTAAGTCTAGTTTAGTTTTTGTGTTGGTTGAGAGCGGTCACATTTGGGCCGCTCTCAAATTTTTTTAAAGACCAAGGAATATTAATATTTATAAGAATATGAAGAACGAGATACTACTGACACTTGGAGTCCTGCTGGGCCAGCAGGCTGAGGCTGATGCCTCGGAGCCGCAAGGCCGGCAGGCCACGCCCGAGCGTCCGAACATCATTTTTATCCTGGCCGACGATATGGGCTATGGTGACTTGTCGTGCTACGGCAACAAGTATATCAAGACGCCCAATATTGACCGCCTTGCCGCCACGGGCACACGTTTCACCCAGGCCTATGCCGGTAGCGGTATCAGCTCTCCGTCGCGCTGCTCGCTCATGACGGGTCGTAACAGCGGTAATACGCGCATACGCGACAACCAGTGCTATGCCGGCGGCATGACCGGACTGAAAATCAATCCGCGCGGCGACACGACGATTGTACGTCGTGCCAATCTCCTGCCCGAGGATACGACGCTGGCTACCGTCATCCGTTCTGCCGGCTATCAGACCTGCCTGGTCAACAAGTGGCATCTTGACGGCTACGACCCTGGGGCGGCCCCCAATCACCGTGGCTTTCATGAGTTCTACGGCTGGACCATCAGCACGGTCCACAGCAACTCGCCCTACTATTATCCTTACTACAGGCTCTGGGGCGACAGCCTGATAACCATCAGCGAGAATGCCCGCGATGCCCGCGTGCGCCACAATACGGAAATCAGTACCGACGATGCCATTGCCTTTATCCATCGCAACAAGGAGCGTCCGTTCTTCCTCTTCCTCGGCTATGACGCGCCTCACGAACCTTATAATATTGACGATACGTCGTGGTATGACGAGTATGGCGACTGGTCGGCAAATACCAAACGCTATGCAGCGCTGGTCACCCACATGGACTATAACATCGGGCGGCTGCTGGGCGCACTTGACCAGCTTGGCCTGCGCGAAAACACGCTGGTCATCTTTGCGTCCGACAATGGTGCCGCGGTGATGGCGCCGCTCACAGAACTGAATTGCCACGCCGGGCTGAAAGGCCGGAAGGGACAGCTCTACGAGGGCGGCATCAAAGTGCCGCTGATTGTCAACCAGCCAGGGCGCGTTCCAGCCCGCCAGGTTGACAACCAAGTCTACTTCCCCGACTTCATGCCGACCCTGGCAGCACTGACGGGCAGTACGGATGCGCTGCCCCAGACGGACGGCATGGATGTGTCGCCGCTATTCTTCGGCGGTTCTGCCGATACTGACCACCGCTACCTCTACTGGGAGTTTCCCGGCAAGCAGCGTGCCGTGCGCTATGGCGAGTGGAAGTGCGTCACCGTCAAGAAGGGTGCGCCACTGGAACTCTACCATATCAGCGAGGACCCTCTGGAGCAGCACAACCTGGCTGCGGAATATCCGCAGATGGTCAGTGAACTCGATGCCGTCATGCGTCGCATGCACAAGCCATCCGTCAACTATCCCATCCCTGAAGACCGTCAGCTGCCGGTAGCCAAAACGCGTCAGAAAAGAAAGTGAGCAGAATCGCTATTCCCTTTGGCAGACCGCTCTTCGTGATGCTCAAGCCCGTTGGCTCTCGTTGCAACTTGGCTTGCAGCTACTGCTATTACCTTGACAAGACCCGCCATGCGCTGATGACCGACGAGCTGCTTGACGAGTTTGTCCGCCAGTATCTGGAGGCGCAGACACAGCCTGAAGTGCTGTTTACATGGCACGGCGGCGAACCCCTGCTGCGGCCGATGGCTTTCTATCAGCGTGCGTTACAGCTGCAACGGCGCTATGCGCACGGGCGTACCATCGACAACTGTCTGCAAACCAACGGAACACTGCTGACACCCGAGTGGTGCAGGTTTCTGCGCGACAACCGCTTCCTGGTGGGCATCAGCATCGACGGCCCTCAAGACCTGCACGATGCCTATCGCACGTCGCCCACCAATGAGTCCAGCTGGCTCGCCGTGATGCGTGGCATCGAACTGCTTGACCGCTACGATGTCATGTGGAACGCAATGGCCACTGTCAACCGCCACACGGCTGCCGAACCCCAGCGCTTCTACCGCTTCTTTCGCTCGATAGGCTGTCAGTTCCTGCAGTTCACGCCCGTCGTCGAGCGTGCCGAGGACGTCGTGACCGACTATTCCGTGTCGCCGGAAGCCTGGGGCAATTTCCTCTGTGGCGTCTACGACGAGTGGGCTTGTCAGGACATCGGCCGCGTGTTCGTCCAGCTGTTCGATGCCACGCTGGCCAATTGGGTAGGGGAGTCACCCGGCCTTTGTTCCATGGCTGACCATTGCGGGCGGTGTGCCGTGATGGAATCGAACGGCGACGTGTATAGTTGTGACCATTTCGTATTTCCTGAGTACTTTTTGGGTAATATCCGTACCAGCACGCTGACCTCCATGCTCTATGGCGAGCGCCAGCAGCAGTTCGGGCGTAGCAAGTCCGAACAGGTTTCGCGCCAGTGCCGGGCGTGTCGCTACTGGTTTGCCTGCCATGGGGAATGTCCGCGCAACCGCTTTACGACCGACGCCTATGGTGAGCCGCATCATAACTACCTCTGCGACGGCTATCGCCGGTTCTTTGCGCACGTGGCTGCCGACATGGACTTCATGAAAAACGAACTCAAAGTAGGGCGTGCGCCAGCTAATTTGATGCTCCGGAAGCGGTAAAAGTAGAAAAAAGTAAGGCAAAGTGCATTTTTTCTTTCAAAATGTTTGGCCGTTTCGCTGAAAAGTTATACTTTTGCAAGCGTTAAACAATAAAACAAGTAGCAATGAACATGTTGAATCAGTATTTTTACGGCTTTTACTTTTACTTTACAAGCAATTGTGAAGCGGTAAGTCGTATGTAAGATGAAACATGAAACATAAGAATTGACAAGGCTCCGCTTCACAGACTGGTGAAAGCGGAGTTTCCTTTTAGAATAGATAATTGATAATTGAGATGAAGAGAATAGCCATACAAGGACTGACAGGGTCGTTCCACGATATTGCGGCACACCTGTATTTCGAGGGCGAGCAGATACAGCTCATCTGCTGCTCCACGTTCGAGGAGGTGTTCCGCCAGATGAAGCAAGACCCGACGGCCATCGGCATGCTGGCCATCGAGAACACCATTGCCGGTTCGCTGCTGCATAACTATGAACTGCTGCGCGACTCGGGCATGACGATAGTCGGTGAGCATAAGCTCCACATATCCCATTGCATCTGTTGTCTGCCTGACGACGACTGGAGCACGATAACCGAGGTTCATTCCCATCCTGTGGCACTGATGCAGTGCCGGAAGTTCCTGGAGCAGCATCCGCAGATGAAGAACGTCGAGGCTGAGGACACGGCTGGTAGTGCAAAGATGATAGCCGAGGGACAGCATCGGGGCTGGGCAGCCATCTGCCATGCTGAGGCCGCCCGGCTCTACGGTCTGAAGGTGCTTGAGGACCATATTGAGGACAACAAGCATAATTTCACTCGCTTCCTGGTGGTGTCGAATCCCAACAAGGCCGACTTGCTGCGTCCGCTCACCGAGGCTGACAAGGCCAGTATCGTCTTCTCGTTGCCCCACGAGGAGGGCAGTCTGTCGCACGTGTTGGCCATTCTGTCGTTCTACAAGATCAATCTGACGAAGATTCAGTCGTTGCCTATTATCGGCCATGAATGGGAATACTTGTTCTATGTCGACTTGATGTACGACGACTTGACGCGCTATCGTCAGTCCATCGACGCTATCATTCCGCTGACCAAGGACTTCAAGATCTTAGGCGAATACAAGGACGGACGACAGACGAACTGAGAGGGTTGAAAGTTGAGAGTTGAGAGTTGAAAGTTGAACATTAAGAGATATGATACAACCAGCAGAAAGATTAAGTTTGGTGCAGGAATACTACTTCAGCCGTAAGCTGAAGGAGGTGGCACAACTGAATGCTGAGGGTAAGGACATCATCAGCCTGGCTATTGGCAGCCCGGACATGCCGCCCTCAGAACAGACGATTAACAAGCTGTGCGAGGTGGCTCGCCAGCCCAGTGCTCACGGCTACCAGCCCACGCAGGGAACGCCGGAACTGCGACGGGCCATGGCCGGTTTCTACAAGCGCAGCTATGGCGTGGAACTCGACGACCGGTCGGAGTTGCTTCCCCTGATAGGTTCCAAGGAGGGCATTCTGCACATCACGCTGGCCTTTGTGAATCCTGGCGACGAGGTGTTGGTGCCCAATCCGGGCTATCCTACCTACACATCGCTGAGCAAGATTCTGGGTGCGAAAATCGTCAATTATGACCTGCTTGAGGACAACGGATGGCAACCCGACTTCAACGCGCTGGAAGGGATGGACCTCTCGCACGTAAAACTCATGTGGACCAACTATCCCAATATGCCTACGGGCGGTCGCGCCCAGCGCCAGACCTACGAACGGCTCGTAGACTTTGCCCGCCGTCACGACATTGTCGTGGTGAACGACAATCCCTACAGTTTTATCCTGAGCGAGGAACACCTGAGTATCCTGCAGGTGCCCGGAGCCAAGGACTGCTGCATCGAGCTGAACTCCATGTCGAAGTCGCACAACATGCCGGGCTGGCGCGTCGGACTCTGTGCCTCGAATGCGCAGTTCATCTCGTGGATTCTCAAGGTGCAGTCGAACATTGAGAGCGGCACTTTCCGTGGCATTCAGCTGGCCGCTGCCGAAGCCTACAACAACGATGAGGCCTGGCATCGCGAGTACAATATCAATACCTACGCCCGTCGCCGCCAGTATGCCGAGCAGATCATGGACGTCCTGGGCTGCCGTTACGACCGCAGCCAGGTGGGCATGTTTCTGTGGGGCCGTATTCCCGACGGCATTGCCCAGGTCGAGGACCTCACGGAGCGCGTCCTCCACGAGGCCCGTGTCTTCATCACGCCCGGCTTTATCTTCGGGTCGAATGGTGAGCGCTACATCAGGATTTCCCTTTGTGCCAAGGAAGAGAAGATACAAGAGGCTCTAAAGAGAATACAGGAGACCCTCCCCCCACCCTCCCTGTAGGGAGGGGGCGGTTACCTGCAAGAGTGAGAACAAATTTTTAAATAGTATAAATAACAATAGTAGAATACCCCCACAAACATTCTACTCCCCTCCCTGCAGGGAGGGGCTGGGGGTGGGTCTATATGGAACTGGAACTAGAGAAACTGAACTTACCGAGTGACAACGAACGCCCCTTCGTCATTGCAGGCCCCTGCAGTGCCGAGACCGAGGAGCAAGTGATGGAAACGGCACGCCAACTGGCCATGAAGGGCTGCCACAACTTCCGTGCAGGCGTATGGAAACCACGTACCAAGCCGGGCGGATTCGAGGGCCATGGTGAAAAGGCGCTGCCCTGGATGAAGCAGGTGAAGGACGAGACCCACATGCTCATCTCGACAGAGGTAGCTACGCCTGAGCACGTGGAACTGGCTCTGAAGTACGACATCGACATCCTGTGGATAGGGGCACGCACCACCGCCAACCCCTTTGCCATGCAGGCCCTGGCCGATGCGCTGAAGGGTGTCGATATTCCCGTTTTTGTCAAGAATCCCGTCAACCCTGACCTGGAGTTGTGGATTGGTGCCATGGAGCGCCTCAATCAGGCAGGCATCCGCCGTTTGGGAGCCATCCACCGAGGCTTCTCCAGCTTCGAGCAGAAGATTTACCGCAATGCACCGATGTGGCAGATTCCCATCGAGTTGCATCGCCGCATACCCGACCTACCCATCATCTGTGACCCGTCGCACATCGGTGGCCGTCGCGAACTGATAGCCCCCCTGTGTCAGCAGGCCATGGACCTGGGCTTCGACGGCCTCATCGTCGAGAGCCACTGTGATCCTGACAAGGCGTGGAGCGACGCCAAGCAGCAGGTGACGCCCGACGTGCTGGACTACATCCTCTCGCTGCTCGTCATCCGCGACGAGCACCTTACCACCGAGAGCATCCAGCAGATGCGCAAGAAGATTGACGAACTGGACAACCAGCTGATGGAGCTGCTGGCCAAGCGCATGGACATTTGCCGCGAGATTGGGCATTACAAGAAGGAACACAACATGACGGTGCTGCAGACCTCGCGCTACAACGAGATTCTGGAGAAGCGCGGCGTGCAGGGTGCGCTGACGGGCATGTCGCCGGAGTTCGTGACCAAGGTCTTCGAGAGCATCCACGAGGAGAGCGTTCGCCAGCAGATAGAGATTGTTAACAAGTAGGATAGCAGATGAAAATATTAGTGTTAGGAGCAGGCAAGATGGGTTCGTTCTTCATTGACCTGCTGAGCTTTGAGCATGAGGTTGCCGTCTACGAGCGCGACGCGCGGCGCATGCGCTTCACTTACAACTGCCAGCGGTTTACGCAGCTGGAGGAGATTCGCGACTTCCAGCCCGAACTGCTCATCAATGCCGTCACGCTGAAATATACCATTCCCGTCTTCGAACAGGTCATGCCTTACCTGCCGAAGGACTGCATCATCAGCGATATTGCCTCGGTGAAGACCGACCTCAAGGAGTTCTACGAGCAGTCGGGGCGCCGCTACGTGTCGACGCACCCCATGTTCGGTCCTACGTTTGCCAATCTACAACAGCTCTCTGAGGAAAATGCCATCATCATCAGCGAGGGCGACTACATGGGTCGCATCTTCTTCAAGGACCTCTACCAGAAGTTAGGACTCAACATCTATGAGTACACTTTCGATGAGCACGACCGCACGGTGGCCTACTCGCTCTCGATACCCTTCGTCTCGACCTTCGTCTTTGCGGCCGTCATGAAGCATCAGGATGCGCCGGGCACCACCTTCAAGCGCCACATGCGCATAGCCAAGGGCGTGCTCAACGAGGACGACTACCTGCTGCAGGAAATCCTGTTCAATCCCTATACGCACGACCAGGTCAGCCAGATTCGCACGGAACTGAAGGAACTGCTGGAGATTATCGACCAGAAGGATGCCGAGGGCATGAAGGGCTATCTGACCAAGATTCGCAGCAATGTCAAGCGCGACATTGAAATCAGGCGGTAATCCCGTCTGATACGCTTTGAAAGGGGCTGGCTTTTTCTTTTTTTTACGCCAGCCTCTTCAGCATTTCTATGAGTACCTGCCAGATGTCGTCAATGGTCTTCATCTCAATACGCTCGCTGGTGGAATGGGGCTCCACGATGCGCGGCCCGATGCTGGCCATCTGGATGCCAGTGTATTTCTGGACAAAGAAGCCTGCCTCCAAGACGAAGTGCATGGCCACCATGCGCGGGCGCCAGCCCAGCACGTCAAAAAAAGTATCGCTCGTCAGTCCCAGGAAGGGTGAGTGCTGGTCTTCCTGCCACGCCGGTGCGGTCATGATGGTCTCGGAGGTGGCTCCATAGGCGGCAAAGGTGTTGGCGATGTCCTGGCTCAGCTGCGCCATGTCGGCATCGATGAAGCTTCGCGTGTGCGTACTTATTAATATATGGTCACTCTCGGTGCTGATGCGGCCCACGTTGTTCGACGTCTCCACCGTGTCCTGCATCGTCTGGCTCATCTTCACCACGCCCTGCGGCGTCTGCTCCAGACAGTTCATCAGTGCCTCAAGCGTCTCGTCGGGGATGACGGTGTCCTGCGGCGTACACTTCTCGATGGTGCAACGGATGTTGGGGTCGGTCTGTCCGTACTCCTCGTGCAGCCATTCGTTCATGCTCTCCTGCTGGGCCTTGACGAATTCCGACGCCTCGCCCGACGGCACGCAGACCACCAGCTCGGCTGTCGAGGCAATGGAGGCATTGGCCTCGCCGACGTGGATGCTGGCCACCTGGCAGTCGTAGTCGTTCAGTATGGCCGCTAGGACGGCCCACGCGGGAATGACGGCACTGCAGCGCCCCTTGTTGATGTCTACGCCTGAATGTCCGCCCAGTCCTCCACCGATGCTGATGCGATACCAGCGGTGCTTGCCGCCGGGGGCCGGCTGGGGCGTCATGGGGAGCCGGTGCAGCTGTAGTGTGGCTCCGGCGGCTCCCGTGGTGATGGTGTCGTAGTCCTCAGAGTCCAGGTTGATGACCTTACGGCCCTTCAGGAAGTCTGCCGACAGGTTGGCCGCGCCCGACATGCCGTCTTCCTCGTTGGTCGTTGTCATCACCTCCAGGGCCGGGTGCACGATGCTGTCGTCCTCAAGCACCGCCAGGGCCATCGAGAGTCCGATGCCGTTGTCGGCGCCCAGCGACGTGCCGTGAGCCTTCATCCAACCGTCCTCCACGTAGGCGTGGACGGGGTCGGCGAGTGGGTTGGCCATACCCACGCATACCATGTCCATGTGGTTCAGTAGCACGATGGGCTCGGCCTGCTCGTGGCCTGCCGTGGCCGGTTTGCGGATGACGACGCAGTTCTGCTCATCGCGCTCGTAATCCAATCCGAGGCGCTCGGCAAAACGGCATAGGTAGTCGGCCACGCGTTCTTCGTGGTGTGAGGGGCGTGGTATCTGGTTGAGTTCGCTGAAAATGCTCAGCACGCGTTCTGTTGTTGGCTGCTTCATAATTGTCTGTCTGTTGTTTCGTCCTGCAAAGTTAATAAAAAAATCAGGAAAAGCAAGCGTTTGTAGTCAATAAATAGTGCTTTTTCTCGTAACTTTGCGCTTAAAGCGCGAGGTTACTACGTCTCGGCAATCAAAAATAAATCGCGATTTATTTTGTATTGCTCTCGACTTTTCGTAATTTTGCACGCAAAAAGCAAATTACTATGGCATTAGGAAAGTGGATAGGGGGCTTCTTGGGCTTCATGAGTGGCGGACCGTTGGGAGCTGTGGCGGGCATCGTCCTGGGCGGCTTGTTCGACGCCATGCTCGACGCTGTCAACACGCCGGAGACTCAAGGCACCTTCGACGGACAGAGCGGCTACGCGGCCGGCGGAAACAGTCATTATTACACCCAGGAGCAGTTCTACCAGGGCCAGCGCAACAGTTTTCTGTTCTCCATGCTGGTGCTGGCCTCGTACGTCATCAAGGCCGACGGTCGCGTGATGCACTCGGAAATGGAGCTGGTGCGCAACGTGCTCGGCCAGAACTTCGGCCCGCAGGCCCGCCAGCAGGGCAACGACATACTGAAGAAACTCTTCGACGAGCAGAAGCGCGTCGGTTCGGCGCAGTTCCGCCAGACCGTCATGCAGTGTTGCGACCAGATAGCCCGCAACATGGACTATTCGCAGCGGCTGCAACTGCTCAATTTCCTCGTGCTCATTGCCCAGGCCGACGGCAGCGTCCCTGCCTCGGAGGTCACGGCCATGAAGGAGTGTGCCCAGTGGATGCGCATGAATACCGACGAGGTCGACTCGATGTTAGGACTTGGCAAGGACGATCTGGAGTCTGCCTACAAGGTGTTAGGCGTCTCGCCCGATGTCTCCGACGACGAGCTGAAGAAGGCCTACCGCCGGCTGGCCCTGGAGCACCATCCCGACAAGGTTGCAGCCCTTGGCGATGACATCCGCAAGGCTGCCGAGAAGAAGTTCCAGGAAATCAATGCCGCCAAGGACCGCATCTGGAAGGCCCGCGGCCTCTGATACCGTCCATCCTATGCAGGAATACGTCCACATGAATACTTTGTGAACGTTTTTATTCATTGCTGTAGGCGTGTAAAGAAAAACGAGCCGTAATCTCGTCCGTGACGAGCCGTAATCTCGTCCGTGACGAGCCGTAACCTCGTC
>DFGF01000134.1:1174-9658 GCA_002371715.1 Prevotella sp. UBA3757 | reverse complement strand
GACGAGCCGTAACCTCGTCATGGACGGGCCGTCAGGGTGTCACACGTTGGTGGTGGATTTTCAATGTGTTACAGATGTGAGTCAGGTGCAATATGAGTCAGTTATAAAATGGGTGATGGATGATGGGTGAAGGATGATGGATGAAGGGTGATGACTGGCAACGGTACACCCTCTCTATGCGAACTATTGTCAGGGGAATCCAAAAATCCTTGCCCTTTTTCTTTGCCGTATCATTTTTTTTTCGTACCTTTGCAGCCGCTATTACGAGATAGTAGCATGAAATTAAAGTTAAACAGTTAAAAAACAAACATTTAAACACAATGGCAACAAAAATCAGATTGCAGCGCGGCGGACGTAAGAGCTATGCTTTCTACCGCATCGTCATCGCTGACGCTCGTGCACCACGTGATGGTCGTTTTACTGAAAAGATTGGTACTTACAACCCAAACACCAATCCTGCCACAGTAGACCTTAATTTCGAGCGTGCACTTTATTGGGTCGAGTGTGGTGCACAGCCCACTGACACCGTTCGTAACATCCTCAGCCGTGAGGGCGTCTACCTGATGAAACACCTGAAGGGCGGCGTGAAGAAGGGTGCTTTCGACGAAGAGACTGCTCAGAAGAAGTTCGACGCCTGGAAGGCTGACAAGCAGAAGGGTCTGGAGAAGGTCGCTGCCGAGGAGGCTAAGGCCAAGAAGGACGCTGCCGCTAAGGAGCTGGCCCAGGAGAAGAAGATGAACGAGGAGATAGCCAAGAAGGTGGCTGAGAAGAAGGCTGCTGAGGCTGCTGCCAAGGCCGAGGCCGAGGCTGCCGCTGCTGCTGAGGCTGCTGCCGAAGCTCCCGCCGCTGAGTAAGGACAAAGAATGTGATGCACGTCGTCGAGATTCCCTCGTTCTTTCCACCATACGGCGGCCTGTTTTGCCTGGATCAGGCTAAGGCGCTAAGAAGTCTGGGTCACGAAGTGAGAATCTTGAGCAATGTGCAGTTAGGTGCTACGATAGGGTTGCGCGACTATGTCGTGCGGCCCTATCATCGTTTTGAGCACCAGATGGACGGCGTGACCGTCTGCCAGTCGTACCAGCGCGGCATGCCGAGGGCTGTCCGGTGGAACGCGCGGCGCTGGGTCGGCATTGTCTGCAGGATGTTCGGCGACTATGTGGCCAAGTACGGCCGTCCCGACGTGCTGCACGCTCATTGCACGAAATGGGCGGGCTATGCTGCCATGAGGCTGGGCAGAGAGTACCGGCTGCCATACGTCGTCACCGAGCACCTGGCGTTACGTGACTATGCCACGGAGCTGGGCATGCCTCCGTCGGCAAGCTGGCAGATACCGCTGCTCAGGGAGAGCCTGCAGCGTGCAGCCTGCGTCATACCCGTATCGGAAGAGGTGGTGACGGACCTGTCGGGATACTTTGGAACGGACTATCGGTGGCAGGCCATTCCAAACCTGATAGACTGTGACTTCTTCCGCTACAGGCAGCGTGCTCCCCGTCAGGGCCGTCCGTTCCGCTTTTGCTGTATTGGCCTGCTGACGGAGCGTAAGGGCTACGACGTGCTGTTGCGTGCCTTCCGGCGGGTGCAGCAGGAATGGCCGGACGCCGAACTGCACGTGGCGGGAAGGGGAACGGACTCCGGCCGGTTCCACCGGCTGATGGTTGAGGCGGGCGTTGAGCGTGGGGTCCTGCGGCATGGCGAAATCAGTAAGGCGGGAGTCCTTGACGTCCTGTACCAGTCTGATGCCCTGGTGCTTGCAACGCGCGGTGAAACTCAGGGACTGGCGTTGCTGGAGGCTCTGAGCACAGGTATACCGGCCATCTCGACCGAGGCCATCCCGCCAAGTGTCCGTCCTGGGAAAGGGTGCGTGTTCGTGCCCGTAGATGACGTGGGGGCACTGGCTGAAGCCATGCGGCGGGTCGTGGCGTGTCCTGTGCCGGACGGGTCGGAGTTGTCAGAAACGGTCTGTCGCATGGCTTCGCCCGAAGTGATTGCCCGGAGGATAGCCGCCGTACTGGAGGCTTCATGTCGTCGCCAGTAGTCGCTCGTACATTGCTGCGTACTGCCGTGCCACCTGCCGGTAGTCGTGATGACGCCTGACGTAGGTGATGCTGTCCCGTTGCAGTTTGGGAATCAGGTGCTTGTGGGCCAACAGCCACTCCAATTGCCGGCAGACACCGTCGTATGTCGGCTCGACGTTGACGATGGGCCGCAGCTCTGTCTCGCCGATGATTTCGTAGTTTTCAGGCTCACCGCCACCCACCACCACAATGCCCTTCGACATGGCCAGCAGCGAGTTCATGGAGGGCGTATAGCTGTAGAGTTGGTCGAGCATGACGTCGCAGCCGTCCATGGCCGCCTGATACTCCTGGTAGGGCAGGCTCTCCACCCGCACCATCTCTGCCTCGCCGGGATGACGGCCTACCACGTCGGTCAGAGCCTGGAGCATGATGTCGGTGCCTTTATACTGGCTTCGCGCCTTGTCGATGCCGATGAAAAAGCGTATGCGCTGGCCGATGAACGGGTGGACGGGGACGTCATGGTCAGGCTCGATGGGCAGCGGGATGTACTGCGCCTTTGTCGGGAAATAGCGTCCATAGACCGCCTGATATTCATAGAGGCAGGTGGGTATGCGGTCGGCATCCTGCATGACAAACTGCGTGTAGTCGCCCTTTGGCGTGCCGATATACTCGTCGATGAAGCTTTGCGCTGCCGCATCCGTGCGCATGGTGTTGCCGATGTAGAAGTCGCCATAGCGGAACGTGCGGTGGTTTAGTCCGTCATCCACCCAGTACCAGTCGCAACCGAACGCGCCTACCACCATGCGCCGGTTGTGGCGCCTGAGGAAACGGTAGAACGGGTATTCGCGCTCGGCCTTGAGACCGAAACAGTCGGGATTGATGAGCTGGACGATGTCGTAATCTCGAAACCGTGGCATCAGCATGGTCAGCCGGGCCAGATGGCGCAAGCCGGCCAGCGGTCCGTCGCCGCGACGGATGTCTATGTCGCGCGAAAAACCATGAAACATATTGCCGTTGCCCACGAGGGTCACGTCGTGCCCCAGTGCCCTGAGCCCCTTGGCCAGCAGCGTGTGGAGCCTGCTGTAGTCTTCGAACAATAGAATCCTCATCGCTCTCGTTTCAGTAATGGCAGCGTGTTCAGCAGGATGGTACGCCCCAGCCGGGTGTTGGTCATCGTGCGGAACCACTTGTATTTCCGGGTGTAGTCGCGGTCGGGCAGGGGGAACAGTCCCTTGGCGGTCAGTTCCTCGATACAGGTGTCGAGGGCCTGCTGCGAACGCTGCTGGACGATGACCTGGTAGATATAGTCCATCGTGAGCTGGGCCAGACGGCGCTGCAGGGCCACGCGGTCGTTCTGTGGCACGCGGTCGCACAGGTATTGCAGCCGGTCCATCACGCCACGGATGTCGTCGAACCGCTTGGCCTTGCTCTCTGCGTCGTCCCTGGAGGTGATGGTTCCTTTATGCTTATAGTAGAAGTAGGCCTTGGCGTCGGTCGCTACGACGCGCTCGGCCCGGATGAGCATCTGGGGCGTAAACTCCTCGTCCTCATGCCAGATGCCCGGCGTGAAGCGCAGTTCGCCGAGCGCCATGCGGCTGAACAGGTAGCCGCAAGCCGTAGCGTGGATGTTGTGCCTGAGCATATAGGCGGAGCCCGTCATGACGTCGGCATCGCGATAGCCGGAGGCGGTGGCGGAGTCGCTGGTGAAGTCGAACATCACCATGTCGACACGGTCGTCGTGGCGTATGAGGTCCAGACAGTGCTCGTATGGCACCTGTAGGAGGTGGTCGTCAGCATCGACAAACTGCAGGTACCGGCCTTGCGCCATGTCGATGCCCTTGTTGCGGGCCACGCTCAGTCCGCCGTTTTTCTGGCGGACGTAGGTAATTTCGTCGCCATACTGCATCAGTCCGTTCATGGGGCTGACGCGCGACCCGTCGTCGACTACGATAATCTCACGCTCACAGGGGCCCAACGACAGGGCCAGGATGCTGTTGATGCACTCGCACAGCAACTGGACGGGCTGGTTATAATATGTCAGTATGAAACTGACCAGTGGCTTCTCGTTGTTCATTCTGCCTTCGTTCTAATGGAAAGTACGCTGCAAAGTTACGAAAAAGTTTAGAGTTTAGGGGGTGGAGCATAAAGATTTTTGCACGCAGAGGCAATTTTTTCGCTTTTCACTTTTCACTTTTCACTTTATTTAGTACCTTTGCATTTCGGTATGAGAGAAAACGGCGAAGATAGCTACAAACATATACTGAAGTACACGGGCTTGTTTGGTGGCGTGCAAGGACTGGTCATTCTGATAGGTCTTGTGCGCAATAAGGCTATGGCCGTGCTGCTGGGTGCCGGAGGTATGGGCTTCAACGCGCTGATGACGTCCGTTCAGACGTTTGCCGCCCAGTGTACGAACATGGGCCTCTCGTTTGGTGCCGTACCCCGCTTGTCGGAGCTGTACGAGCAGGGTGAGGAGGGCAGACTCAGCTACTACGTACAGGTCATCCGGCTGTGGAGCCTGATAGCTGCCGTCCTGGGCTTGGCGTTCTGCGTGGCAGCCAGCGGCCTGGTCAACAACGTCACCTTCACGTGGGGCGACCACCAGCTTCACTACGCCATGCTGGGCGCATCGGTAGCCATGTTGGCCGTCACGGGTGGCGAGACGGCCATTCTCAAGGCTACACGCCACATGGGGCCGCTGGCCAGAATCCAGATTCTCGGAGCCCTGGGCGCCGTGGCGCTCTCCGTACCGCTTTACTACCGTTATGGCCATTCGGGCGTCATCCCTGCCATCGTGGCCACTGCATTCCTCAATATGCTGCTGACCGTTTGGCACTCGTGTCGCCTCTATCCGTTGCGGTTGCGCTTCAGCCGGCGTCACCTGTGCGACGGGTTTGGCATGTTGCGCCTGGGCGTGGCCTTCGTGCTGGCAGCTGCCATTGGCAGCGGTGCCGAGATGGCCATCCGGGCCTTCCTGAATGTCGAGGGCGGCATGGTCGACGTAGGATTCTACAATGCTGCCTACATGATTACCATCACCTATGCCGGCATGGTGTTTTCTGCCATGGACACCGATTACTTTCCACGCCTGTCGGCAGTCAATAAGGATGTCGGGAAAACCAACGAGACGGTCAACAAGCAGACGGAAGTCTCGCTGCTGCTGCTCTCGCCCATGCTGGTGGCCCTGCTCATGATGCTGCCGATGCTTATTCCCATACTCTTCAGCCGCGACTTCCTGCCTGTAGTGGCTATGGCACAGGTGGCCGTCCTGGCCATGTATTTCAAAGTGCTTACCATGCCCGTGGCGTACATCTCGCTGGCGCGCAGCCGTTCGCTGGCCTACCTGCTGCTGGAGTCGTCCTACTTTCTGGCACTGGTTGTAGCGATTGTGGCCGGTTACTGGTGGTTGGGCATCTGGGGGACTGGTGTTGCCATCGTCGTGGCCCATGTTGTGGAATATCTGGCGGTGAACGCCTTTGCCTATGCGCGCTATGGCTTTCGTTCCACATGGCGCGTAGGACGCTATGCCTTGCTGCAGATGGCGATTGGCGGGCTGGCATACCTCGTCTCGCTGACCGTGACGGGATGGGGGTACTGGATAACAGAAGCCGCACTGACACTGGTCAGCACGGCTTGCTCGGTATACATCCTGCACCAGAAGACTCACCTCTGGCAGTCACTCATGCGGAAGTTCAGAATTTGAAATCCAGCTCGACGTCAAACATGTTGTAGTTATGCTTGTCGGGATTGGCAATGGTGCGGTCGTTGACGCGAGCATATTCTACATTAATCTGGATGTTCTTGTTGAACAGGTAGTTGGCACCAATCTCATAGTATGTCTTTGACTGGCTCCACTCCTTAGCCTCGCGGTAGAGGTCATAACGCGCCTTGGCATACAGCTTGTTCTTGACGACGGGCGCTATGCAGAGGGCATAGAAAGCATCTGCCTTGTCGCTGGTCTTGGCGGCATTCCACCCCTGGCTGTGAACATACTCCGTACGGAAAGTCCAGTCGGAAGGCGTCACGTAGTCGGCCGACAGGGCATAGCGGTTCTTGCCGCCTACGTCAGCGCGGCTGCCAGTCCAGCCGAAAGCGCCGATGCGCATACCCTTAACTGGCATGACCCACAGACCGCCGATAATGTCCTTACGGTTGTCGGCATCCTTGCGGTTAATACCTTCACCATTATAGACGCCCACCTGATAGTGTAGCAGGTTACGGCCGTTACCGTTCTTCAGGAAGTCGCCCTGCAACTGCAGTCCGATATCGCGTCCGTTGCTGGCCTGTTCGCCTGTACGGTCGCTCATGCCTGCCAGCTTGTTGATGGCCTGGCTGTAGCTGAAGAAGCCCTGAGTGATGGGGTGCATGGGGTTCTCAAGCGTAAAAGCACGCTTGAACTGACCCACCTTTACACGCAGAAAGTCATACTTCTGCCATTCGCCCCAAAGGTCGACAATTCGAGGCGACGAGCCTTGCGTCGACGTGTTGCCGTTGACCTGCAACTGTACCTTCCACTGGAAGTCACTGATCTTGCCGTCGAGCGACAGTCGTACCAGTCGAAGGTTAAACTCGTTATGCTTGCCATCCTCCTTGTCCTCGGCCTGATACTGCACTATGCCATAGCCGCTCAGTTTAATGTCCTTCACCCATTGGGGCAACGTGATGTTGGTCTTCTCTTGTGCGTGACTGGTTATTGTCATAACAGCCAGCAGCATTGTCATTAGTCTTTTCATATTCTCTTAGTTAATAATACTACATTCTCGACATGTGGCGTGTGTGGAAACATGTCTACGGGCTGCACGGCGTCTACGCGATAGTCTGTGTCCAGGTCGTGCAGGTCACGTGCCTGAGTGGCAGGATTGCAGGATACGTAGACGATGCGCCTGGGGGCAGCACGCAGAATGGTTCTGACTACGTCGGGGTGCATACCGGCACGTGGCGGATCGGTTATGATGACGTCGGGATGCCCATGCTCACGGATAAAGTCGTCGGTCAGGATGTCCTTCATGTCGCCAGCATAGAACAAGGTATTGGTGATGCCGTTGAGCTCGCTGTTGATTTTGGCGTCCTCGATGGCTTCCGGCACGTATTCTATGCCGATGACCTGGCGGGCCTGGCGAGCCACGAAGTTGGCAATGGTGCCAGTGCCGGTATATAGGTCGTAAACCATTTCCTGACCCGTCAGACCAGCAAACTCGCGGGCGACGCTATACAGGTGGTAAGCCTGCTCGGTATTGGTCTGGTAGAACGATTTCGGGCCGACCTTGAACTTCAGGTCTTCCATCAGTTCGAAGATGTGGTCGTTGCCCTTGTATACGAGGATGTCCTGGTCACCAATGGTGTCGTTGCACTTCTGATTGTCGAGGTAGAGTAGGGACGTAATCTGTGGGAAACGTTCAGCAATATGCTGCAGGAGACCCATCGCTTTTTGTCCGTCTTCGCTGTCCCAGCGGTTCTCCGCTTCCAGGGATGGGTCGGCGGAAACCTCAAGATGGAACTGCATGATGACCATCCACTCGCCGGAGGCTGAGTTACGGATGATGACGTCGCGCAGGAGCCCCACCTGCTGGCGCAGGTCGAAGAACGAAAGGCCGTGGCCGACGGCATAGTCGCGAATCGCGTTGCGAATCTCGTTGTGCAGGTCGTCCATCAGCCAGCACTTCTCGATGGGCAGTATCTTGTCGAAGGCACCGGTAATGTGGAAACCGATAGCCGGCTGGTTCTTGTCGATGGCAAATTCAGAGGTAGATGGAACTTGCGCCCCTTCAGCGGTAGCAAATTCTTCATTCTTCATTCTTAATTCTTCATTCGATAGCCATCGTTTGTTGGCGCAACCGAAGTCGAGCTTGTTGCGATACTCCCGCGTCTTGGCAGAGCCGAGGATAGGACGGAATTCGGGCAGGGCAACCTTGCCAATGCGTGTCAGCTGGTCGTAAACCTGCTGCTGCTTGAAGTGCAACTGCTCCTCATACGGCAGGTTCTGCCACTTGCAACCGCCACAAATGCCAAAATGCTGGCAAAACGGTAGCGCGCGTACATTACTATATTTTATAAAGTGAACTACTTCACCCTCGGCAAAGGAGTGCTTCTTTCGCCGTATCTGGACGTCACAAACGTCACCAGGCACGCAGAACGGTACGAAGACCACCAGGTCATTCCAGTGGAACAGGCATCTGCCTTCTGCGGCCACTGCCTCTATCTCAACACTCTCAATGAGTGGTAATGGTTTCTTCATTCTTGCCATGACTTCTCAGTTTCAGGCCGCAAAGTTACGAAAAAATTATTAAAAATCAGTGCTAATCTGTGCCAATCCGTGCCAAAAAAGTAAAAATGTCACGTTTGCTTGGCAAATTTTCTCTTTTTTTCTTTGTTTTCTCACGAATTATGACTAATTTTGCAGAATAGAAAGATTAATTTTATCATCAATAACAAGTTATATTACACGTATGAGTCAAAAAAGAGTTTACCT
>DFGF01000134.1:433-1027 GCA_002371715.1 Prevotella sp. UBA3757 | reverse complement strand
CCGTTCCTCCAGGTTTCACAATCACTACAGATTGCTGTAACGAGTACTATCAGGTCGGGCAGGAGAAGATTATGGAAATCTTGAACGACGATGTGATGGCTGCCGTAAAGCATATTGAGGGTCTGATGAACTCGAAGTTCGGTGACAAGGAGAATCCCCTGCTGGTCTCAGTACGTTCGGGTGCCCGCGCCTCCATGCCCGGTATGATGGACACCATCCTCAATCTGGGTCTTAACGATGAAGTGGCTGAGGGTATGGTCAAGAAGACCAACAATCCTCATTTCGTCTACGACTCTTATCGTCGCTTCGTCCAGATGTACGGCGACGTAGTGTTGGAGATGAAGCCCGTCAACAAGACGGATATCGACCCGTTCGAGGAAATCATTGAGAAGGTCAAGAAGGAGAGCGGCGTCGTGCTCGACAAGGACCTCTCCGTCGACGATCTGAAGAAGCTGGTAAAACTCTTCAAGGCTGCCATCAAGGAGCGCACGGGCAAGGACTTCCCCAATGATCCTATCGAACAGCTCTGGGGTGCTATCTGCGCCGTGTTCCGTTCATGGATGAACGAACGCGCCATCCTCTATCGTAAGATGG
>DFGF01000134.1:0-361 GCA_002371715.1 Prevotella sp. UBA3757 | reverse complement strand
TCCCCGACGAGTGGGGTACAGCTGTCAGCGTGATGGCCATGGTATTTGGTAACATGGGCGACACGTCGGCTACTGGTGTATGCTTCAGCCGCGATGCTGCCAACGGTGAGAACCTGTTCAACGGCGAGTACCTGGTGAATGCACAGGGCGAGGACGTTGTGGCTGGTATCCGCACACCGCAGCAGATTACCAAGATTGGCTCTCAGCGCTGGGCTGAACGTGCCGGTATCTCTGAGGAAGAGCGCGTAGCCAAGTATCCCTCTATGGAGGAGGCTATGCCCGAAATATACCAGCAGCTGAATGGTATCCAGGAGAAGCTGGAGGAGCACTACCGCGACATGCAGGACATGGAGTTCACCGT
>DFGF01000103.1:2380-3508 GCA_002371715.1 Prevotella sp. UBA3757 | reverse complement strand
GGCAACTGATAGACCTCACCCTCACGGAAGAACAACTTATCCGATGGTCGCCCATTGAGGATGATACTGATGTCATCATTATTGAAAACATGACTCTCGGCTCCAGCCATCTTTTGCAGATCAACGGAGTCTATGGAGAAGTAATTGATGTTTTTGCTGTCGTTCATAATTGCAGTTTTGTACGATTCGATTGCAAATTTAGCGGATTCTGCGGAGAATAACAAACAGAAGCAACGGAAATCGTACAAATTTACAATCTTTTCGTACAAGTTAGTAATCAATGTCTCACTATAAAGGTGTATATTTGCAACATGGAATTGTCCCATAAGTTAAGGGCTTAGATTATGAAGAGAAGGAAGTTCATTTTTATTTTTTGCTCCATCTGCTTGACCGCACAGGGGCAGACATTGGAGGAGTGCTGGAAGGCTGCGGAGAAAAATTATCCGCTGATCCGACAGTACGGTCTCATTGAAAAGACCACTGAGCTGACGGTAGCTAACATCCAGAAGGGTTGGCTGCCACAAATATCGGCACAGGCACAGGCTACTTATCAGAGCGACGTAACGGCATGGCCCGACGAGATGAAGACTATGATGACAGGTATGGGCATCGACGTGAAGGGATTGAAGAAAGACCAGTACCGCATAGGAATCGATGTTCAGCAAACCGTGTTTGATGGTTTTGCCATCAAAAACCAGAAACGCATAGCCCGCGAACAGGGGAATGTGCAGTCGGCACAGACGGAAGTGAGTCTGTATGCCGTACGCCGCCGTGTGAACGAGCTGTATTTCTCGCTGCTCATGCTGGAAGAGCAGATGCAGTTGAACCGCGACCTGCAGGAACTGTTGGCAGGCAACGAACGGAAACTGCAAGCCATGGTGAAAGGCGGCACAGCGGCAGAGAGCGACTGGCAGAATGTGAAGGCAGAACGGCTGAACGTGGTGCAGCAGGCTACCAGTCTCGAATCGCAGAAACGGATGCTGACAGCCATGCTCTCAACATTCTGCGGCATGGAGGTAACGACCGCGCAGAAACCAGCGTGTACTGCTATTCCGTCGCAGTCCACAACCCAAAGACCAGAGATGCGCCTCTTCGATGCCCAGCTCCGTCTGTCGGAGGCACATGAGA
>DFGF01000103.1:1496-2305 GCA_002371715.1 Prevotella sp. UBA3757 | reverse complement strand
AGGGCTTAACACTGCACTTATGCCGAAGATTGGTGTGTTTGCCCAGGGATATTACGGTTACCCGGGGCTGAACATGTTCGAAGACATGATGCGCCACCGATGGAGTCTGAACGGTGTGATAGGTGCCCGCCTCACTTGGAATATCGGGGCACTCTATACACGCAAGAACGACAAGGCGAAGCTACACTTGCAGCGCGAGATGACGGAGTCGAACCGCGAGGTATTTCTCTTCAACAACCGCTTAGAGCAGATTCAGCAACAGGAGGAGATATCCCGATACAGAAAACTGATGGCTGAAGACGAGGAAATCATCTCGCTGCGCTCGGCTGTGCGGAAAGCTGCCGAATCGAAACTTGCGCATGGAATTATTGACGTGAACGACCTATTGCGCGAAATCAATCAGGAGAATGCTGCCCGTGTGCAACAGTCGATGCATGAGATAGAAATGCTGAAGAACATCTACGACAACAAATTTACCACGAACAATTAATATAGGAATGAGTATGAGAAAGATATTAGCACTGACAGGCACGGCACTGATGATGGTTGCCTGCGGAGGAAACGAGAAAGCGTATGATGCCACTGGTACGTTTGAGGCTACGGAAACTACCGTGTTTGCCGAACAGAGCGGTGCCCTGCTGACATTCAACGTCAACGAGGGTGACAGCATCGGCAAAGACCAAGAGGTGGGACTGATAGACACCACTCAGACGTGGTTGAAGATTCAGCAGTTGGGAGCGACCAAACAGGTGTATCAGAGCCAGAAGCCCGACATGGAGCGACAGATAGCCGCCACGCGCCAGCAACTG
>DFGF01000103.1:0-1416 GCA_002371715.1 Prevotella sp. UBA3757 | reverse complement strand
CAGCGCTACCGCGAACTGGTGGCAGACGGTGCGGCTCCCTCGAAGATGCTCGACGATGCAACCAGTCAGGTGAAGGTGTTACAGAAACAGTTGGATGCGCAAGTGTCAACGCTCAGCTCTCAACTCTCAACGCTCAACTCTCAACTTTCAACGGCAGATGTCCAGATAGAACAATTGCGCGACATGCTTCGCAAATGCCATGTCACGGCCCCCACAAAGGGTACCGTCTTGGAGAAATATGTGGAGCGTGGCGAGTTCGTGACTACGGGAAAACCGCTGTTCAAGGTGGCTGACACGCAAGATATGTTTCTTCGGGCTTATGTCACTTCAGCTCAACTTCAAACCATCAAGTTAGGGCAGCAGGTAAAGGTATTTGCCGACTATGGCGACCAACAGAAAAAGGAGTATGACGGCACCATAGCATGGATTTCCTCACGCTCGGAGTTCACGCCCAAGACCATCCTGACCGACGACGAGCGTGCCGATTTAGTATATGCCGTAAAAATAGCCATTAGAAACGATGGTTATATAAAAATAGGTATGTACGGGGAAGTAAAACTATGAATACTATAGAAGTAAATCACATTTCCAAGTCGTACGGCGAGGTGAAGGCGCTCGACGATGTGTCGTTCACTGTCTCGAAGGGCGAGGTGTTCGGGCTCATCGGTCCTGACGGTGCAGGCAAGACCTCGATGTTCCGCATACTCTGTTCGCTGCTATTGCCAGAGACGGGCACGGCAGCAGTAGACGGCTTCCATGTCATCCGTCAGATGCGCGAGGTGCGATGCCGAGTGGGCTACATGCCCGGCAAGTTCTCGCTCTATCAGGATCTGACCGTCGAGGAGAATCTGAAGTTCTTCGCCACGCTGTTTGGCACGACCGTAGAGGCGGGCTACGACTCGATCAAGGCTATCTACTCGCAGATAGAGCGGTTTCGCGACCGTAAAGCCGGTACGCTATCAGGGGGCATGAAGCAGAAGTTGGCACTCTCCTGTGCATTGGTCCACTCGCCCAGCGTACTCTTCCTCGACGAGCCCACCACAGGTGTTGACCCTGTGAGCCGCAAGGAGTTTTGGGAGATGCTTCTGACATTGAAGGAGCGAGGCATCACCATCGTAGCCTCCACGCCTTATCTTGACGAGGTGCGTTGTTGTGAGCGAGTCGCTTTTCTTGACCACGGACAGCTAAGGGGTGTCGGTGCGCCCGATGCCATCTTGGATGAGTTCAGAGATATCTTCAATCCGCCAGGCATTGAGAAGGCTGTGGCAGAGTCGCAGCATGCAGAACAGGAGAATGTGATAGAAGTGAAGCACCTGGTGAAGGCCTTTGGCTCGTTCCATGCCGTAGATGACATTTCGTTCAGTGTCAGGCGTGGCGAGATTTTCGGTTTTCTGGGTGCCAATGGTGCCGGCAAGA
>DFGF01000121.1:2445-4279 GCA_002371715.1 Prevotella sp. UBA3757 | reverse complement strand
TCGGTGCCACCACGATGGGACGCTTGCGCGAACGCTCCACGACGGTTTTAAGAAAAGTTGTCTTTCCCGTTCCGGCCTTACCGGTCAGGAATATGCTGCGCCCGGTGTTCTCCACGAAGTCCCAGGCTGTGCGTAACTCTTTGTTCTGTTCCATTCTCTTCTTATCGTTTTGCTGTATCAGTTACTTTCTTTGTGTGCTATAATCCAGTGACTAAAAGCGCCAAGTCAACCCCAGCGTCACGGCACGGTCGTCGTAGGACTCGCCGACACGATACGACATGATGCGCGGCGTGCCGGCCAGGTCGTGGCAGTCGAGGCTCAGCGTCACGTAACGCCCCAAGTCCTTGGTGGCCTTCACCGAGGCATAGAGGTGGGGACTGGCCGGGTCGGTCAGTGAGCGACGGCTGGCATACATCAGCATGGCACCGAGGCGCAGTCCGCCACCCAGCACAACCGACGGCAACAGGCGCAGGTCGAAGATGTTATAGTGCTCGTTGTCTGCATCGTCGAGCGTGCTGACGTACTGGTGATAGTAGTCGGCACCGGCCGTCAGCCGGAACGCGCCCTTCCACCAGGTCACCGCTGCCCCTGCCCCCGTGTACTGTTCGTCGAGCGACGGACTGTTGCGGGTCCATGAGTGCAGCACATGTGTGCTCACGGTCAGCGAGGGGCGCTGGTAGGCATAGCGGGCCACCAGGCTCCAGTATTTGTGGGTATTCAGTTCCGTGCGGTACATCCACCGGTCGTAATCGTGGTCGTAGCCGGCATAGATATCGTCCAGTGTCGGCACCTGATAGTCACCGATCAGCGTGGCCTGAATGAAGTGGTGTCCGGCCTTGTAGCCTATGGCAGCCATGAAGCTGTTCTCCGTGCGGGCGTGATTCCACAGGGGCGAGTAGGCCTCGTAGTCGCGGTGCCAGTAGTTGACGAACCGCAGGCGGTCGCCGACGGTCAGCATCCAGGGACCACGGGTGTAGTCCAGTTGCAGGTAGACGTCGTTGAACATCATCTGCTGGCGATCCATGCCGACGTTCCACGTGTTGTAGTAGTCAATCTCCCAGCCACCATATATGTTCAGGTCATCGTTCAGGCAGGGCACGTTGAACTCCGTAAAACAGTAGGCAAAACAGTCCTGCAGTTTCTGGTTCTCGTCCGTGGTCTTCAGCCAGTCGGCACCACCCTCAGCCGTCAGCGAGGTCCCACGGTCGTTGAAGTCGTGGGTGTAGCTGGCCACGCCGCTCCAGTAGCGCGACAGTTCGGGAATGGTCAGGAGCGTCTCGGCGTCCTGCCGTCTGACCTTACTGTCCTGGAAGCACTGGTTCAGCTTGATTTTCAGGTTGTCGCGCTCGCCCAGGTTCCAGTCCACGTTGAGGTGCACGTTTTCCTGCCCCTGACGCGCCGTATAGTGTTGCTGGTCAAAGGCCTCCCCGCGTGCATACTGCAGGTTGGTCATGGCATAGCCCCTGACGGTCACGTCACCCTGCCGGGTCACGACGTCGGCATAGGCACTGCCGTTGCCGCGCGTGCTGCCCGTCAGCATCAGCTTTCCGTTAGTCCGGCCCTCGTCCTGCTCCTTGAAGTAGATGTCGATGATGGCACTGCGACCGCCGCCGCCGACGACAACGGGTGTGTATGCATAGATATCTATCGTACTGATTTCCTGAGCCTTGACAGCCTGCAGCAGGGTCTCATCACTGATATTGAGGGGAATGTTGTCAACGTACAACTCGTAGTCCAAGGCTATGTTCTTGCCATTGTTCGACAGCAGTTCGCTGCACGTCATCAGCACGTCCATCAGCGTCATCTCGCGGTCGGGTTGCAGAGCGTCGACGTT
>DFGF01000121.1:1906-2300 GCA_002371715.1 Prevotella sp. UBA3757 | reverse complement strand
CCAGTAAATGCTTTTGCATCGGTAATATCTGTTTAGTCAGTATGGTGGTCATTGCGCCCTATTCTTGTTCCAGAAACATGCTGTCGTCCATTTCTGCCAGTGATTTCTTTTTCTTGTTCTCGCGGGCACCGGCCTTTAGCAGGTTGCGGGCGGCGGTGATGATGCTTTGTCCGCTGTCGGCGGTGGTAATCTTCAGGCGGGTCATCTTCTTGAGCGTGTCGTTCATGCTCGACTCCACGTCCTGGAACCTGGAACCGAAGTCCTGCACACGCTCTATCACCAGGTTGGCGGCATCCATCATGGCCTGCTGGTTCTCCAGCTGGCGCACCTGGGTCCACATCATCTCCAGCACGCGCAGGTTCATATACATCGTCTGCGGACCCAATATCATGAC
>DFGF01000121.1:0-1789 GCA_002371715.1 Prevotella sp. UBA3757 | reverse complement strand
CCGTCAATGGGCACGTACATGATGGCGAAGTTCAGCCGGTTGTAGCCCTCGGGCAGGTATCGCGTATAGTCCTTCCTGGCCAGCCGTCTCACCTGTGTGCGAACGCTGTCGATGTGGGCTTTCAGGTAGGCGCTCTTCTCGGGCGTGCCGTCCTCGGCGTTCATGTAGCGCTCGTAGTCGGTCAGCGACATCTTCGAGTCGACCACCACGTGGCGGTTGTTTGGAAAGTGCAGGATGAAGTCGGGCACCAGCCCGCGCCCGTCGTCGCCCTTCAGGCTCTTGCCGGCCTTGTCGCGCAGGGTTTCCTGCGTGTCAAACTGCTCGCCCTCACGGAGTTCCATGTCTTCCAGCAACTGCTTGAGCTTCAGCTCACCGAAGTTGCCCTGCACCTTCACCTCGCCGGTTAGTGCGCGCGTCAGCCGGTCGGCCGTCTCGCCAATGGCCATGCTTTTCTGCATATTGATACGGATGGACTCGTCCAGGCGGGTCAGCGCCTCGCTCTGTTGCTCCTTGCTGCGGTCCAGTGCCTCCTGCATGTCCTTCAGGCTGCGCTGCAAGGGGTCTACTATCTTCGACACCTGCTCACGGTTTTCAGCCTCCAGTTCTTCCTGGCGGCGGCGTAGCACGTGCTCCGAGGTGGACTGCATCTGCTGGCGTATCAGGTCCAGCTGGGCCTTCACCTGCTTCTCGTTCATCTCGCGCAGGGCAGCCATCTGCTGGTCGTGGGTGTCCTGCGACTGTTGCAGCTGCTGGGCGTATGCAGCCTTGGCCTGTTGCAACTGCTGGGCAAAGTCGTTCTTCGACTCCGTCTGCTGGCGGGCGAAGGTCTCCTTCATGTCACGAATCTGAGCTGCATAATGCTCAGCATTGGAACGTTCCACATCGCGCTGGGCCGTCAGCCTCACAATCTTGTAGGTCAGTACGGCAATGACAACCAGAGCCAGAATGATTACTATGAGGTATATCTCCATTTGTTTCTCGTCTTCTCTTTTTCGGAGTGCAAAGATAATAATAATAATGTGAAATGCAAAATAATTTAAATTTATTAGTGCTTTTTGCTCACTTATTCGTACCTTTTACGCATGGCGAGAAAGTACTTCCGTTCGAAAAAGCAAAAAATATTTTGCTTTTTGCTCACTTATTCGTACCTTTGCAACCCAAATAGTAAATTGTAAATTGTCAAATTGTAAATCAGAATGATGACAGCTAACGAAATTCGCGACTCGTTCAAGAAGTTTTTTGAGTCAAAGCAACACGCCATCGTACCCTCGGCACCGATGGTTATCAAGGACGACCCCACGCTGATGTTCACCAACGCGGGCATGAACCAGTGGAAGGATATTATCTTAGGCACGCGCGACCCCGAGCCGCGCCGGCGTGCCGACACCCAGAAGTGTCTGCGCGTCAGCGGTAAGCACAACGACCTCGAAGAGGTGGGCCACGACACCTATCACCACACCATGTTCGAAATGCTGGGCAACTGGTCGTTCGGCGACTACTTCAAGGAGGGCGCCATCGACATGGCCTGGGAGTACCTGGTCGACGTGCTCAAGCTGAACCCCGCCGACCTCTACGTCACCGTCTTCGAGGGCGATGCCGCCGAGGGTCTGGAGCGCGACGACGAGGCCGCCGGCTACTGGCTGAAGCACGTGCCTGCCGACCACATCATCAACGGCAACAAGCACGACAACTTCTGGGAAATGGGCGACACAGGTCCTTGTGGTCCCTGCTCCGAGATTCATGTTGACTCTCGTACGGAGGAGGAGAAGAAGAACGGTCCTACGGGTCG
>DFGF01000030.1:2236-5125 GCA_002371715.1 Prevotella sp. UBA3757 | reverse complement strand
CGCATTGACGGGACAGGGACAGACATTCACTCCCGTTGTGGAGGACAGCATCGATTTCGTTATCACAGGTAAAACAACTGCACAGACCGACAGCGTGGCCTGGTTCAAGGTTGCTCCGTTTGGCGGTGGAACGATGAAGGTTCCGCTTACAGGGGGGCAGTTCCGTGTCACAGACCGTTTGCCTCGCCATACATTCATCCAAATTGGCGACAATGCTGGAAACGACCTCCGCTTCATCGTGGAGGAAACGCCGACAGACATCAATCTCGTCACAGGCGAGGTGTCGGGTAGTGACTTGCAGCAACGCTTCATCCGCTGCCAGATGCGTGAACGCGACATTGACCGTGTAGCTGAGCCGTGGTGGGATAGCCTTAGCGACGAGGAAAAAGACGGAATCATTGATATGAGAGGAGGCAGACTCTCCAACGCAACAGCAAAGGACAGCGCAAACTTTCGGAAATACGAGGAATTTATGGGCGACCGCGATGCACTCGTCCGCCAGAACATCCGCGAGAACAAAGACAACATCATCCCAGCATATTATCTCTTTGTGCATCACTCCGAACTTAGCTATGAGCAAAAGCGGGAGTTCATGAGCGAGGATGCGCCTTATGCCCATCACCCGGCTATGGAGCGACCTTGGAAAGCCTATTGGGGCATGCTTCTGCAAATGAATATCACGGGCAAACCTGCCCCCGACTTCGAGGCCGAAGCTCCCGACGGCACGATGCACCACCTTTCGGAATACGCGGGGCGTGGGCAATATGTGCTGATTGACTTCTGGGCGTCATGGTGTGGCCCCTGCATCGGTTCCTTCCCGTTCATGAAGGAAATCTATGCCACCTACAAAGACCGGGGCCTCGTCTTCCTTGGCGTTTCGTGCGACAAAGACCGCGACGCATGGCTGAAAGCCCTTGAAAAGCATCAACTTCCGTGGACGGCTCTGCGCAGTCCTGCTCGCAAGGGCGATGCCTGCGACCTCTACGGCATAACCGGCATTCCCGCCGTAATCCTCATTGCCCCCGATGGTAATGTCCTTTCTACAGATTTGGAGGGCGAGAAACTGAAAGCGAAACTTGCAGAGATTTTCGGTGAATAGTTGTCCTATCACAGACAACATCCTATCTTGACACACCTTGCTGGAACTTCTGTATTCGTCCGTCGTATCTGCCATCGGCAATGTCGTGGACTTCATGGTCGGCACGTCTGAGTTCTTTGGCATTGAACCTACCCAAGGTGCTTGCCAGCCAGACAAACCAGTCTGCCACCTGCTTCAAGGTGGCACTGGCAAGGTCGGCAAACATCTTTAGGTATTGCTTGATGGCAAATGACTCGTTGTCCCAGAAGATGTCACCATGTTTGCCGCCACGACCGCCGAAGCCTGAATAGGCAAAGTCCTGGATGGCTTTGATGCAGCGCTCGGCTATGCCGCTTTGCAAAGCAAAGAACTGCAAGCCCTCGTCAATGCGGTAGATATAGGCAGACATGGCAAAGCTCCGAGCTTGCTCGCCTGAGCACCTATTAAAGAAAGCAATGAGCGAAGAACATCGGGTCTTGCCAGTTGCCACGCTCCTTGCTTTGAAGGTATTGAAGTGTACAATGGCGGTACAAAATTACTCTAATCGGGGCAAATCTGCAATAGGAAAAGAATAAGGTTGGTTAAGCGGAGTTAATTGTAAGACAGTGTTTTACGTGATTCGATATAAGGTTTATTTCGGTCTGTTTTGACCCAATTTAATCGGTGGAGAATTCATGTATTATTCGCGCATCGACGAGGGCAGGATGGCCTTGCAGAAGCAGGACTTCTTGAACCCCTGGTCGCCGATGATCATGGGCACCATCGAGTTGCCGTAGTCGAGGTTGATGTAGATCTGGCGCACGCGGGCCTGCATGCTGCGCACTTGCTGCACGCCTTCCGGACATGGTATGTCGAGCAGCATGAGGACTGGGAAAAAACGCGCGCGCTCTTCAGGACGGAAAAGCGCTCTCTTCGGGGCGTAATGTACCTACCGCAAAACGGATACGCCCTTCGTAGCGGGTAAGCCTGCGTGCCGCATCGTTCCACCCCCGTTCGGACGGGGAGGGAGCGCGGCTCCAGCAAGCTTGCGCCTATAGGCAAAACATCTTGCGCCTATAGGCAAAAGGTCTTGCGCCTATAGGCAAAATCTGCAGCAATCATAGGGGGTAAGACACTGGCTAAATAAATCGTATTAGGACTCGACTAAGTCATTGAAATTATCTCGACGACTCATTGAGATTATCTCGACGACTCATTGAGATTATCTGAACGACTCATCCGGATAATCCCTTAGGGGGGTAAGGGATTATCCGGATGACCCGTTAAGACTATCTGAATGACCGTAAAGGATTATCTGAACGACTCGTTAAGACTATCTGAACGAACGTACGTTTCTGCTATTTTCTAACCATCTTCTGATGGTTGCTGATTTTAAGATGCAGAAGGTCGGAAAAATCGCCAAGCGTGCTGCATCAGAGTGCCGGAACCACCTGACCGTCGAACAGGTTAATGATGCGCTGGGCAAAACCGGCATCGCGCTCCGAGTGGGTCACCATCAGGACGGTAGTACCATCCTGGTTCAGCTGGGTCAGCAGCTGCATCACCTCCAGTCCGTTCTTCGAGTCGAGGTTACCCGTAGGCTCGTCGGCCAGGATCAACTTCGGATTCATCACTACCGCACGGGCAATGGCCACGCGCTGCTGCTGACCACCAGAGAGCTGCTGGGGGAAGTGGTGGGCGCGGTGCGAGATGGCCATGCGGCGCAGCACCTCCTCTACCCTCGCCCGGCGCTCCTTCTTGGGCACGCCGAGATAGGTCAGCGGCAGTTCTACGTTCTCCTCGACATTGAGTTCGTCAATCAGGTTGAAGCT
>DFGF01000030.1:0-2178 GCA_002371715.1 Prevotella sp. UBA3757 | reverse complement strand
AGCTCTGGAACACGAAGCCTATCTGACCCTTGCGCACCGCCGTGCGCTGGCTCTCATGGAGCGTGCCTACCTCCTGTCCGTCGAGCCAGTACCGGCCGCCGGTAGGATTGTCAAGCAGGCCCAGGATGTTGAGCAACGTTGACTTGCCACAGCCCGACGGTCCCATGATGGCCACGAACTCCCCTTTGTTCACTTCGAACGATACGCCCCCCAGGGCAACGGTTTCCACCTCTTCCGTGCGGAACACCTTCTGAATGTTTTCTAACTTAATCATCTTTTTACAATTTTCTATTTGACAATTTACGATTTACTATTTATCCTGTCTTAAGATAGTTCATTGAATCGCAGCGAGCCAGCCCCGAATATTGACTGTCTACATAGGTTTAACGTTGTTAGCCGTCGTCATAATCTGACCATACAAGCAACTCCCGTTGTTCCAACAGCTAATGATGAAGCAGTTAAACATGATGTGTCCGTGAACATACAGGAGCTGGACTCGATGCGAATGATACATATTATTCTGTTTTGAGATAATCGACGGGATTGCTGGTGGCCACGCGATAGCAGCCGATGCTCACTACCGAGAGAATGATGACGATGACCACCAAGGCACAGCCCACGAAGGTCAGGGATGACAAGGGAGCCTTCTCGCTAAACTGCTCCAGCCACAGACGGGCTACATGCCAAGCCCCTATGGCTCCGACAAGGACAGCCGGCAGGGCCACGCGGAGAACGTCGGTGAAGAACAGGTGCAACACGTCGCGCGTCCGTGCACCGTTCACCTTGCGGATGGCTATCTCCTTCTGCCGGCGGGCTATCTCGCCTGCCAGATAGCCTACGAGTCCGATGAGGGCGATGAGCAGTGCCACCAGTCCGCCAATCATCACCGTCGTGCGGAAGCGGTGGGCATCGGTGTAGAGTTCGGTCATCATCTGACTATAGGGTGTGACGGCAATGTCGGGATTGTCGGTCATCAGCCGCTTCACCAGTTTGTTGGCTTCCTCCAGGCCTTCCATCGAGTGGAAGCGGATGTAGAGATAGTGCATCTGGTCGGGCTTGCGGCTATAGTAGCAGAGGCTGGGACGAGTGTCCGGGTCGGTGATGCTGCCTATGCGGGTGTCCTCATACACGCCGACGATGGTGTAAGGTCCCTGGAACGAGGTGCAGATAATCTGCTTGCCCACGGCACGGTCCCAACCGGCTATCTGCTTCATGCGCTCTTCAAACTGTCGGCTCACCATCACCTCACGCAGTGTGTCCGCCTGCTCCGTGAATGTGCGGCCGGAGACGATGGGGATGCCCATCACGTCGAAATAGCCGTCGCCCACGTAGTAGAGGTCGGCGATGTTCATATTCTCCCGCTCGCTGCCGGGCAGATAAATATTGTCGCCGCTTTGGTGCTCCGTCAGATTGGCGTAGGCCATCGTGACGCCCTTCACGCCCGACAACTTGCGCAGCTCCTCCATCGCTAACTGGCATTGCTCGCTGCTGACGCCGTCTTTCAGCACCGCGCCAAGCGTGGCGTAGTCGTAGCCGGGATCATCGTTGACCATCATCCGATACTGGCGCCCCACGACGGAGAGCAGCACGACGAGGAACGTGGCCGAGGCAAACTGCAGGCCCAGCAACAGCAGTTTCCACAGACGGTGGCTCTGGCTGTAGTTCTTGAATGCCGCCGACACGGGCACATGGGTATAGATATAGCCTGGCACAAAGCCCGTGACAAGCAGCACGACGATGCAAATCGTCACTATCAACCACACGTTGCTGCCTGTGGTCAGCAGCACCGCCAAGGGTGCACCGACCAGTTCCTCTACCGTGTCCTTAGCCAGGAGCAGCAACAGGACTGCCAGTGCCAGCGACAACAGCAGGTGGACGGTGCTCTCGGCCACCACCTTATAATATATATGGCGTGCCGTTGCACCATAGCACATGTGAACGGCCATCTCGCGCGCCCTGCGGCTGATGCCACCGATGACGAGCAGCAGATAGTTGAGTACGGAACAGCCGATGAGCACGACAGCCAGCAGGGAGAGAATCCACGTCATGCGGCGTGTGCTCTCGTCGTCCTTATGGTAGTCGCGCAGCGGACCGACAGAGAACCCGAGGTCCACGCCGGCCTTACTCAGTTGTTCCTCAGGCAGGTTTTCGCACTGCATCTTCTCTATCTGGGGCTTC
>DFGF01000082.1:523-14171 GCA_002371715.1 Prevotella sp. UBA3757 | reverse complement strand
ACAAAATGTGTAATCGATTAAGAAAATTTAAAGAAACAACTGGGACAGATACATGTTTCACGCATCTTTCCTTGCGCACAATAGTTTCTTGCTGTACGCTCAGAGATGCCATATTTCTCTGCAAACTGAATGACTGAAATATATTCCATAAATTCTATCGGCAAGTTTTTATTCCGTTTTCTGCTGCAAATATACTAAAAATTGCCGATACCGGCAAGAAATAGCCTTAAAACTTCCAATATACTTTCTGTATATGCTTATTACTGGACTAATGGGCCTCAAGCCAGTTCTCGCCGAAGCCGGAGTCTGCAACGAGGGGCACAGCCATGTGGAAGGCGTTCTGCATCTCTTCGAGGACGATATGTTCAACCTGTTCTTTCTCTTCAGGATAGACGCTGAAATTAAGTTCATCGTGTACCTGCAGAATCATCTTGCTCTTGATATTTTCTTTCTTAAATCGCTGATGGATGCGGATCATGGCCACCTTGATGATGTCGGCTGCCGTACCCTGAATGGGGGCATTGATGGCGTTGCGCTCTGCAAAGCCACGGACGACGCTGTTGGCTGAATGGATGTCAGGCAGGTAGCGGCGACGTCCGAATAGGGTGGTGACATAACCCTGTTGACGGGCTATTTCCTTGGATTTCTCCATGTAGTCATGCACTTGTGGGAAGGTGTCGAAGTAGCCGTCAATCAGCATTTTGGCCTCCTCGCGAGGGATGTCTAAGCGTTCGGCCAGTCCGAAGACGGTGATGCCGTAGATGATGCCGAAATTGGCGCGTTTTGACTTTGTGCGTTCGTCGCGCGTCACCTCGCTGATGGGTTTTTTGTAGATGTTGGCAGCCGTGGCAGCATGCAGGTCTTTGCCCTCACGGAACACCTCAATCATGTGTTCATCTTGAGATAGATGAGCCATCACACGTAGTTCTATCTGACTGTAGTCAGCCGAGAAGAACAGGCATCCAGGTTCAGGAATAAAGGCCTTACGAATCTCTTTGCCGTCTTCGCCACGGATGGGAATGTTCTGCAGGTTAGGGTCTGATGACGATAAGCGACCCGTGGCGGTGATGGTCTGATTGAACGAGGTATGGATATGTCCAGTACGAGGGTTAATCAGTTTGGGTAGAGCGTCGATATAGGTGCCAATCAGCTTCTTCAGGCCACGATGTTGCAGGATGTCGGCCACAATTTCGTGCTTGTTCTTCAGTTGTTGAAGCACTTCTTCTGACGTGACGTACTGACCGGTCTTAGTCTTTTTAGCTTTCTCCACGATTTTCAGTTTGTCGAACAGGATTTCACCGACTTGTTTGGGCGAGGCAATGTTGAAGTGTTCACCTGCCAGTTCGTAGATGTGCTGCTCAATCTCGTTCATGCGCTGGGTGAACTGCTTGGAGGTCTCGGCCAGCGAGTCCGTGTCCAGACAGACACCGTTCATCTCCATCTCTGCCAAGACAGGCATGAGTGGCATCTCAATATTATAAAAGAGGTCTTCGCAATCATTCTTTTTCAGTTCTGGCTCCAGCTTGTTCTTCAGTTGCAGGGTGATGTCGGCATCCTCGCACGCGTATTCATAGACGAGGGTAGGGGAGAGGTCGCGCATGGACTTTTGGTTTTTGCCCTTCGGACCGATCAGTTCGTCAATGTGTATGGTCTTGTAGTGCAAGTATACCTCGGCCATGTAGTCCATGTTGTGGCGCAGTTCGGGCTGTATGAGGTAGTGGGCTATCATCGTGTCCCACATTTGCCCGTCGAGTGTGACATTATAGTTGTGCAGCACCTCGAGGTCGTACTTTAGGTTTTGTCCGACTTTCAGGATTTTTGGGTCTTCGTAGAGTGGTTTAAATATATTAACAATTCGTAACGCTTCTTCACGTTCGGCCGGAATGGGCACGTAGAAGGCCTTGTGTTCCTCTGCCGAGAAGCTCAAACCCACCAATTCTGCATCGATGGCCGACGTTGAGGTGGTCTCCGTGTCTAAAACGAAAAATTGTTTTGTCCTTAAAAAGTCATATAATTTTATCATTTCTTCCTCACTATCAATAAGTTGATAGTCGTGAGGTACCGTTTTTAGGCTCTCAAAACTTGAAAATTTGACTTCTTCCGTACCCGTGGGCGCATTTTCCGCAAATAAATCGAGCTGTGCGTTAACGGGTTTTTGTTTTGTTTCAGTTTTTTTAAGAATCTTCGTGGCCAGCGTCTTCAGCTCCAGTTCTTCGAAGATTTTGCCCAGTTCGGCTTCGTTGGGTTCGCTCACCTTTAGTTGTTGCATGTCGAGCTGGATGGGTACGTCGGTTTTGATGGTGGCCAGGAATTTCGAGAGCCGGATGTCCTCAATGTGCTGTTCCACCTTTTCGCGCAACTTACCTTTGATTTCTGCTGAGCGGCTGATGAGTTCTTCTACCGTGCCGAAGTCGTTGATGAGTTTGACGGCCGTCTTCTCTCCCACACCAGGACAACCTGGGAAGTTGTCGGCCGAGTCTCCCATCAGTGCCAGCAGGTCTATGACGGCGTGTGTCGATGGAATCTGGTATTTTGCCATCACCTCGTCAGGACCCATCACCTCGTAGCCGCCACCATGTCGCGGGCGATACATCCGGACGTTCTGCGTCACCAGCTGGCCGTAGTCCTTGTCGGGTGTCAGCATATAGGTCTCGATACCCGCCTGGCCGGCCTTCGTGGCAAGTGTGCCGATGACGTCATCGGCCTCATAACCCTCGGCTTCCAGTATGGGTATGTTCCATGCCTGCAGTATCTGCTTGATGATGGGTACCGACTGACGGATATCCTCGGGTGTGGCTTCGCGCTGCGCCTTGTAGGCAGGGTAGGCCTCGCTGCGGAACGTGGGCCCGTGGGGGTCAAAGGCTACGCCGAGGTGCGTGGGGTGTTCCTTGGTCAGTACTTCTTGCAGGGTGTTCAGAAAGCCCATGATGGCCGAGGTGTTCAGCCCCTTTGAATTGATACGCGGATTCTTGATGAAGGCGTAATACGAGCGGTAAATGAGTGCATAAGCATCCAGTAAAAACAGTTTTTCCATAACCATTTGTGAATTTTCGCGTAAAATTACTAAAAATTTGGCTACTATCCAATTATTTTCATTAATTTTGCATCAAAATATTGTTATCTATGGATTATTTAAGCATTATCAAGCAACCGATAGCCCACGATTTGGACGATTTTATCGCTCTCTTCCAGCAGGCGTTAGAGCATGAGGAAGGCATGTTGGGTTCGGCTCTTAACCACATCCGCCAGCGCGGAGGCAAGCGGATGCGTCCTATCCTGATGCTGCTCATGGCGCGCAATTTTGGTCAGATTAGTAGTGTTACTCAGCATGCTGCCGTCGGACTGGAACTGCTGCATACGGCATCGCTCGTTCACGATGACGTGGTGGACGAGAGTGGTGAGCGCCGTGGTCAGGCATCGGTTAACGCTACGTATAATAACAAGGTTGCGGTGCTTGTAGGCGATTATATCCTCTCTACGGCCCTGTTGCATGTTTCTTATACGGGCCATCAGCGCATCATCGAGTACTTGGCAGAGTTGGGCCGCACGCTGGCTGCCGGCGAGATTCTGCAGCTGTCGAACATCCAGAACCAAGCCATTTCCGAGGATGTCTACTATCAGGTCATCAAGCAGAAAACGGCAGCACTCTTCGAGGCTTGTGCGGCCATCGGAGCCCTGTCTGGTGGTGCCAACGAGGAGGAGATGCAGCTGGCTCGTCAGTTTGGTCAGAACCTGGGCATCATGTTCCAGATACGCGATGACATCTTCGATTATTTCGACTCCAAGGAGATTGGAAAGCCCACCGGCAACGATATGACTGAGGGTAAACTGACCCTTCCCGTCATCTATGCCCTCAACAATACGGACTTTGAATCCATGCAGACACTGGCCAGGAAGGTGAAGGCAGGCACCATCAATTCCGACGAAATAGCCGTCCTCGTTGAGTTCACCAAGCAGCAGGGTGGCATTGACTATGCTGAGCAGAAAATGTCCGAATTCAGTGCTATCTGTAAGTCCTACATTGCCGCCAACGTCAAAGAAAAGGCCATCAAGGATTCCCTGACGGCCTATGTTGACTACGTTGTCCAGCGTAATTATTAGCATGTCCGGTAGGTTGCGACACCGTCGCAATCCCCCCTTTGCAAAGTCCCGTTCTGTAAGTTGCGACATCATCGCAACCTCCCTTAGAAGAACTTAGTCTCCACGCCCGTCACCTCGCTCAGCAGCAGGTTAGCCAGGCGGCTGGTACCCATGCGGAACCACTGGTTGGTGAGCCATTGCTCGCCCAGCACCTCTTTGACGATGGTATACATCGTGACGGCATCCATCACCGTATTCAGTCCGCCGGCAGGCTTGAATCCAATCTGTATGCCTGTCTTCTCGTAATACTCCTTGATGGCCTGACACATCACGTAGGCCGCCTCAGGCGTCGCAGCCGGCTCCAGCTTGCCTGTCGACGTCTTGATATAGTCAGCACCGGCATACATGGCCAGAATGGAGGCTTTCTTGATGTTCTGAGCCGTCTTCAGGCATCCTGTTTCCAGTATGACCTTCATCTTTCTATGGCCACATACAGCCTTCAGTTCACCGATTTCATCGGCCACCGTTTCATAGTCGCCCGACAGGAATTTGCCCACGCTCTGCACGATGTCTATCTCTGTGGCGCCGTCCTTGACGGCCAGTGCTGTCTCCGCTACCTTGACCTCTATCAGTGCCTGTGACGAGGGGAACGAGCCGCTGACGCAGGCTATCTCCACGCCATCAATCTCCAGTGTCTCGCTGACCGTCTTGGCAAAGCACGGATAGACGCAGATAGTAGCCACGTGGGGCAGTTCTGGGTACTGCTCATCGAAGGCGTTTACACGCTCCGTAAAGGCCATCACGCTCTCCTCAGAGTCTGTGGTCTTCAGCGTGGTCAGCTCAACGCTGCCCAACAGGAATTTCTTCACCTCAGGGGTGTCATTTTCCAGCACCTTTTCGGCTATGATTTTCTTGACCGCCTCACGCACCTCTTCGTCCGTGATGTCATAGTTGTAAAGGCTCAGTGCCTTCTCATACTTGTTTTCTTCCATAGTGGTTGCATTATTTGAGTTTACAATTATTTATGTGTCGCTCTTTGTCGCGTTGCGTCTTTTTCTCTATCGACTTCTCTAACTCCTCAGTCAGGTCAACGCCCGTCTGGTTGGCCAGGCACAGCAGCACCCACAGTACGTCGGCCATCTCCTCGCCCATGGCTCTGAGTCCGTTGTCAGTGCCCTGCGGGTCTGACGGTTTCCACGACTGTTCGCCATACCTCCGGCTCATCACTCTGGCCAGCTCGCCTACCTCCTCCGTCAGCACGGCCATATTGGTCAATTCTGAGAAGTAGCGCACGCCGTATGTCCTAATCCACTGGTCTACAGTCTCTTGTGCTTCGCGTATCGTCATAGTTTCAGTATCAGCAGTTGCAGGTAAATCAAGAGTATACAGATGGTGATAATCCAGATGTTGCGCTGGTTCTCCTTGGCATATTCCTTCCAGTGGCAGGCCTTGTAGAGGTAGGGCAGTAGCAGCACCAGCATGCCCGCGCCGCACGGCCAGGCTCCGTAGTGATAGCCCGCGGTATGGGCTATGACGATGCCGATGCCGATGAGTATCATGCCCGCTATCTCCAATTCTCTGAGGTATTTCTTCATATTATTCTTTGTTGTCTTTATTGACATTAATAGTTTCTGTATTTGGTTTTGAACAACCTATTTTTAGTTCACCTGTATAGAGTATATATCCCCAAAATACAAGCCCTAAGGCTATGAATAATTTGAGCGTTGTATCTTTTTTTATACTTACGGTAAAATGCGTTAATATTAGTATTAATCCTATCCAATACAAAAATTCATATTCTCCAATTCCGAAGAAAAATTTATTAGTAAATCCTTCACCTACTTCTAAGAATCCTCCAAAGAGTAAAATCTTTGTAAGAGGGTGTAATAAGAAGCCAGCACACATCATGACTACACCTATATAGAAAATTTTTTTTGTTATTTTCATCTTATTCTTTGTTTTTGGTATCCATGCAAATAGTGACCGGCCCGTCGTTCAGCAGTTCCACTTTCATGTCGGCTCCGAACTCGCCCACTTCCTCTGTCAGCACGGCCATGTTGGTCAGCTCTGAGAAATAGCGCACGCCGTACGCCTTAATCCATTCATCTACAGTATTTTGTGCTTCTTTTATTGTCATTCTTAATGCCTGAATTGTTTGTATATTCTTAATAATAGAAGTGTTATCGCATCGAGCCAAGCAGGAATCAGCATCTTTTCTTTGCAGAAGTAGATTTCGGCAACCACAAGCAGTATGACGATGGGTAACATGTGTAGTTCCCATTTGTATTGCTGCTTCAGCTTCTCATTTCTTATCAGTTTCATTACTCCTTGTTTTTGGTGTCCATACAGATGGTCACGGGTCCGTCGTTGAGCAATTCTACCTTCATGTCAGCGCCGAATTCACCCGTGCCTACGGCCTTACCAATGGCCTCTGATAAATCGTGGCAGAAGGCCTCGTAGAGTGGGATAGAGTGCTCGTGAGAGCCGGCACGGAACCACGAGGGACGGTTTCCCTTCTTGTAACTGGCAAAGAGCGTGAACTGACTGACCACCAGCGCCTCTCCCTGTACGTCCAGGATAGACCGGTTCATCACGTCATTCTCGTCGCCAAACACCCTCAGATTGGCTATCTTCTTTACTAGCCAATCGACGTCCTCCATAGTGTCCTCATCACAGACGCCCAACAGGATCAGGAAGCCCTGCTGGATGGCTGATTTCACGGTGCCGTTGATGGTGACGCTGGCTTGGCTCACTCTTTGTATGACTGCTCTCATCTCTTTCTGATTTTTCGGCAAAGATACGACATTATTCTCATTTCACCAAATTTCTTCAACCTTAAGTTTTGTGGAATTTGTACTTTGTGACAAGTGACTTTGTGACATTAAGGAGTTTTACTTCTACATTTTGTACCATTGTACCATTGTACCATTTGCTATTTTGATTTTCATTGTAATGGCTTTATTATTCTATCTTTATTTATTATATTATTATATATTATAATATATAATAATATAATTTATACTATTACTCTTTTTAAAAATTTAAAAATCGAAATGGTACAATGGTACAATGGTACACTCTGCAATATGCTTATTGTCACAAAGTCACATGTCACAAAGTATCGTTTTGTTTCATACAGCCTGATGTAAATTGTATTATTTCTAAGCTGCTTTCTCTGCTGACGTTATTACGGCTCACTGCCGAAGATATTACGGCTCACTGCTGACGATATTACGGCTCACTGCTGACGATATTACGGCTCGTTTTTCTTTACGTTTCCGGGTGGAAATATTCGTACACGATTTTGGCCTTTGCCGTGCCTATTACTTGCTCCAGCGTTTCCAGACTTGCCTCCCGTATCCGTTTAACCGATTTAAGGGCATTTAGAAGCCCGTCACGCGTCTTTGGGCCGATGCCTGGGATATTGTCAAGCTCAGACTGCAAAGCGTGCTTAGAACGCTTTTCTCGGTGGAAGGTGATGGCGAAGCGGTGTACCTCGTCCTGCAGGTGTGTCAGCACGCGAAACAACTCTGACGTGTCCTTCATGCCTATCACCCTGGGCGGGAAACCGTACAGCAGTTCGTTGGTGCGGTGGCGGTCATCCTTGGCCAGTCCGGCTATGGGTATGTCAAGTCCCAGCTCGTCCTGAACGGCCTGACGGATGACCTCCATCTGGCCCTTGCCGCCATCGGCCACGATGAGGTCGGGTAGGGGCTGCTGTTCCTCCACGAGGCGGTGGTAGCGGCGATAGACCACCTCCTTCATCGACGCATAGTCGTCAGGGCCCACCACGGTCTTGATGTTATACCGGCGGTAGTCGTCCTTCGAGGGCTTCATCTTCTTGAATACGACGCACGCTGCCACTGCATCAGAGCCGCTGATGTTCGAGTTGTCGAAGCACTCTATCTGGTACGGCATCTTCGGCAGGTGCAACAGGTCTTGCAACTCCTTCATCAGGCGTACCTGTTTCTGTTCCGGATTCAGTTTCTCGCCCTGTTTCAACCGGTCAAATTTATACTGTTTGCCATTCATCAGCGACAGGTCCAGCAGGGTCTTCTTGTCACCACGTTGCGGCACGGTGATGGTGACGCCCTCCAGGTCAATGTCTACCTCCTGGGGCAGCACAATCTCGCGGGCCGTGCTCTTGAACCGCTCGCGCATCTCAACGATGGCCAGCTGCAGCAGCTCGTCGTCAGTCTCCTCCAGCCGTTTCTTGTATTCGAAGGTGAACGACTGGTTGATCTGGCCCTTCGAAACGTGGATGTAGTTGACGAATGCCACCTTCTCATCGTTGGTGATGGACAGCACGTCCACGTTGTCTATCGTGTGGCTCACCACCTCGCTCTTGGCCACGAACTGCTCCAGCATGATGTATTTCCGCTTCGTTTCCTCCGCTTCCTCGAAGCGCAGCTCCTCGGACAGCCTGAGCATCTCTTCCTTCAGCTCGCGTTGCACCTGACGGACGTTGCCTTTCAGTATTTCGCGGGCTTGCTCAATGTTCCTTTGGTAGTCGTCCCACGACTGACGGTTGACGCACGGTCCGCCACACTTCTTGATGTGGTAATCCAGACAGACCTGGTATTTTCCCGTTTTCACGCCCTCTTCGGTCAGCGGCTGTCGGCAGGGTCGCGGGCGATACAATTTTTGGATGAGTTCCAGCACGCCGTGCATGGCGCCGATGTGAGAGTAGGGGCCGTAGTATGTGCCCCACTTCTTGTTGATGGTGCGCGTCCAGAATATCCTGGGCAGGTACTCCTTCGTGACGCAGATGCTGGGGTAGGTTTTGCCGTCCTTCAGCAGCACGTTGTACCGAGGGTTATACTTCTTGATGAGTGCGTTCTCCAGCAGCAGGGCATCCTCTTCGGTGTTAACCACGGTGTAGCTGATGTCGCAAATCTTGCTGACCAGCACTTTCGTCTTGTATCGGTCCACCTCCGTGTGGAAGTACGACGAGACCCGGTTCTTCAGGTTCTTGGCCTTACCTACATAGATGATGGTGCCCTCAGCATCGTAGTACTGATAGCTGCCTGGTTTGTCGGGCATGGCTCTGACAATGGCCTTCAACTTTTTCAACCGAGCCTCGTTTTCTTCCTTTGTCATATTCTAAGCTAAAATCTTTTTAAAGAATAATGTTTCACGTGGAACATTTATACAACCATCAGTGTTGTCACCTCCGTGTCCTTGTCAAACACATCTCGGCCATGCAGACCCTCGTCCGTAATTTCAATGAGGAAATTCACCATGATTTTCGTTGGATTGAATTTCTTCACCAAATCGCATGCTGCCTTCATCGTTCCACCTGTTGCCAACAGGTCGTCGTGCAGCAACACCACGTCCTTGTCGTTGATGGCATCCTCGTGAATCTCGATGGTGTCCGTACCGTACTCTTTCTGATAACTCTCCTGAACGGTGGCTGCCGGCAATTTTCCAGGCTTGCGTGCCAGCACCACTCCGGCTCCTAATTTTACCGCCAGTGCCGAAGCCATCACAAAGCCGCGGCTCTCTATTCCCACGATTTTAGTGATACCTTTGTTCTTGTACATCTCATACAGTTCGTCGACCATAATCTGCAGACAGGCCGGGTTCTTGAATAGGGTAGTGACATCACGGAAGTTGATACCCTTCTGTGGAAAATCGGGAATGCAGCGAAGATTCGCCATCAGTGTCTTGTTGTTCATAATTCCTTGGTTTTATTGTTGTTACTCAAAAATATATCCTTGCTTTGTTTCACGTGAAACATTCATTAACTGGCTAATCATACCTCACCATTCTTAGTTTTTACCTCTCACTTATAGTTTAACACGGATTTCACGGATTTCACGGATTTCATAATCTTTCCGTCCATATTTCCGAGAATTTACTAATCATACCTCTCAGTTCTCACCTCTCAGTTCTCAGTTCTCACCTCTCAGTTCTCAGTTCACACTTCTCACTTCCTAAGCAGTACCAGCATAGCATTGATGTCGCTGGGTGAGACGCCAGGTATTCGGCTGGCTTGAGCCAGTGTTTCGGGTTGAATCTTCTCCAGTTTCTGGCGTGCTTCCGTTGAGATGGCCGTGAGGGTGGGGTAGTCGAACTTTCCCTTGATTCGGATATTTTCCAGGCGGTGCATCTTTTCGGCCACCAATTGTTCGCGTTCTATATATCCTTTATACTTGATATGTATTTCGGCAGCTTCGGCTATTTCTTCATTTCGGTTCTGCAGTGCTTCGATGCGTTGGCGTAGTTCTGGTACGATGGCGTACAGTTTCTGAAAGTCCAGTTCTGGGCGTGCCACGAGGTCTTCCAGTCGGCAGCCATATACCAGCGGTGTACTGCCGATGGCCTCCAAGGCACCGTTCACCAGTTTGGGCTTGATGGCGTAGTTATGGCAAAAATTCTCGATTCCAGCAATAGCTTCTTTCTTCTGCATCCACCAGTCATAGCGGTCTCGTTTGGCTATGCCCAGCTGGTAAGCCCTTTCCGTCAGTCGGGCATCGGCATCATCCTGGCGCAGCAGGATGCGGTATTCAGCCCTGGAGGTAAACATGCGGTAAGGCTCGTCAACGCCTTTCGTCACCAGGTCGTCTATCAGCACGCCGATGTAGGCCTCGTCTCGTTTCAGTTCAAACGCTCTGTATTCGGCGACATTGTCGCCGTTTGCTTGACTGTTTCCGCAGCTGTTTCCGCCTCCGTTCGTACTGCCAGCCATCAGCGCGGCATTGATGCCGGCTATCGTTCCCTGGCCGCCAGCCTCCTCGTAGCCGGTAGTGCCGTTCACTTGTCCAGCCATGAAGAGACCGCTGATAATTTTCGATTCCAACGAATGGCGAAGTTGCGTGGGGTCAAAGAAATCATACTCTATCGCATAGCCTGGACGGTACACGCGCACATCTCTCAGTGCCGGTATCTTTCTCAGCGCTTCTATCTGCACGTCCATGGGCAGCGAAGAAGAGAAGCCGTTCAGGTACATCTCGTTGGTATCTTCGCCTTCCGGTTCGAGAAATAGCAGGTGCTGTGGTCGGTCAGGAAAGGTGACGAGCTTCGTCTCTATTGACGGGCAGTAGCGTGGACCGATGGACTGTATTTGGCCGTTGTAGAGTGGCGAGTCAGCCAGTCCGCCCCTCAGTGTCTTGTGCACTTCAGGGTTGGTATAGCATACCCAGCAGGGCAGTTGCTCCAGGGGTCTTGCGTTACCCATGTACGAGAAGCGGTAGTAGCCGTTCTCGCCGTCCTGCCGTTCCATGTCTTCGAAGTGTACGGAGCGTTTGTCTATGCGGACGGGCGTACCTGTTTTCATGCGTGCCGAGCGGATGCCGTGGCGGGTGATGCTCTCCGTCAGGTGGGTCACGGCGGGTTCGGCTATGCGGCCGCCAGCCACCATGCGTCGCCCGATGTGCATCAGTCCGTTGAGGAAGGTCCCTGCCGTCAGCACCACGGCCTTGGCCCTGATTTCTGCACCCCAGATGGTCTTGACGCCCATGACGTGCTTGGCTACGTAAGCCCCCTTGTCCGCCTGTCCGGTAAACCGAGGCACCACTTCGGTATACGTGACCGACGGGTCCTCCTCCACCAGCAGCTCCTCCACCTGGTCTTGCCAAATGTCAAGGTTGGGGGTAGCGTCCAGCACGGAGCGCCACTGCCAGATAAACTTGCCACGGTCACACTGTGCTCGCGGACTCCACACGGCGGGACCCTTCGAGCGGTTCAGCATCCGAAACTGGATGGCGGTGGCATCGGTCACCTGTGCCATCTGTCCGCCCAGGGCGTCAATCTCGCGTACTATCTGGCCTTTGGCTATGCCGCCAACGGCTGGGTTGCACGACATCTGGCCAATCTTGTTCATATCCATCGTCACCAACAGCGTCTTGGCACCCATGTTAGCTGCCGCTGTGGCAGCCTCGCATCCGGCGTGACCGCCTCCTATCACCACTACATCGTATTTCATTATCATGCTGCAAAGGTAGTGCAAACTGAGCGAAATTCCAAATTTATTTGAGATTTTCCGAAGTGCAGCCTACTTTCGAACGTAGTTCAAAGTTACGAATAAGCGAGTAAAAAGCCAACGGAAACGGACGGTTTTTTTCTGGAATCGGTATAAATAAACAATATTTTTACGAAAACGTTTGCGACATTCATACTTTTTTAGTACCTTTGTAGCCTAAAATGTACGTGCGTACCTAAACATTAGGATATTAAGTTCAAAATTATTAATAATTCAATTTTATTTTATGTGGTTAATTAATTCATCAATTGGTCGTAAGGTTGTAATGTCCGTATCGGGTATTGCGCTGATTCTGTTCCTGACATTCCATTGTTGCATGAACATCGTGGCGCTCTTCTCGGGCAAGGCTTACAACATGATTTGCGAGTTGCTGGGCTCCAACTGGTATGCCATTCTGGCTACACTCGGACTGGCTGCCTTGGCTGCTATTCACATTGTCTTCGCCTTCATTCTGACTGCTCAGAACCGGAAGGCACGTGGCGAAAACCGCTACGATGTGGCAACTACTGTCAACAAGAACGGCATCCTCGATGTAGCCGAAGGATGGGCATCGAGCAACATGCTCGTTCTTGGTATCATCATCCTGCTGGGTCTGCTCATGCACCTGAAGCACTTCTGGTACAACATGATGTTTGCCGAAATCGTGGGCATGGAAACCATCTACAGTCCTACGGACGGCTTTGCCTGGATTCAGGAGACGTTCTCCAACCCGCTCTTCGTGGTGCTCTATCTGGTATGGTTCTGCGCTATCTGGTTCCACATTGCCCACGGCTTCTGGTCGGCTATGCATACCCTGGGTGCCAGCGGCAAGATTTGGCAGAAGCGCATGCAGTGGATCGGACTCTGCTACGTCACCCTGCTCATGCTGGGCTACACCGTTGTGGTGCTGGGCTTCGCTTTCGGTTGCGCCCCCTCGCTCTGCACAGCATGCACGGCTGCTTGCTGCCAGTAAAAATTGTCAAATTGTAAAATCGTCAAATTGTAAATTATAATTATGGCTAAAGTATTAGATTCAAAGATTCCTGCAGGACCAGTGCCTGAGAAATGGAAGGAATATAAGGCTCATCAGCGTCTTGTCAACCCGAAGAACAAGCTGAAGCTCGACGTCATCGTGGTGGGTACCGGTCTGGCTGGTGCCTCGGCTGCTGCTTCGCTGGGCGAGATGGGCTTCAACGTCATCAACCTCTGCATTCAGGACTCACCCCGCCGCGCGCACTCTATCGCCGCTCAGGGTGGTATCAACGCTGCCAAGTGTTATCAGAACGATGGTGACTCGGTGTATCGTCTGTTCTACGACACGGTAAAGGGTGGTGACTATCGTGCCCGTGAGGCCAACGTGTATCGTCTGGCTGAGGTGTCTAACAATATCATCGACCAGTGCGTCGCCCAGGGTGTTCCCTTTGCCCGTGAGTATGGCGGCATGCTGGCCAATCGCTCGTTCGGTGGTGCCCAGGTGAGCCGTACGTTCTATGCCAAGGGTCAGACGGGTCAGCAGCTGCTGCTCGGTGCTTACTCCTCGCTGAGCGCACAGGTGCAGGCCAAGAAGGTCAAGCTCTATACGCGCTACGAGATGGAGGATGTGGT
>DFGF01000082.1:291-448 GCA_002371715.1 Prevotella sp. UBA3757 | reverse complement strand
GACGGACGTGCCCGTGGTATCATTGCCAAGAACCTGGTGACCGGCAAGCTGGAGCGCTTCTCTGCAAACGCTGTGGTCATCGCTACTGGCGGCTACGGAAACACCTACTTCCTCTCTACCAACGCTATGGGCTGCAACTGCACGGCTGCCGTTCAGT
>DFGF01000082.1:0-139 GCA_002371715.1 Prevotella sp. UBA3757 | reverse complement strand
AAGCTGACGCTGATGTCTGAGTCACTGCGTAACGATGGTCGTATCTGGGTGCCGAAGAAGCTGGAGGATGCCAAGGCCCTGCAGGCTGGTACGAAGCAGGGCTGGGAGATTCCCGAGGAGGATCGTGACTACTATCTGG
>DFGF01000111.1 GCA_002371715.1 Prevotella sp. UBA3757 | reverse complement strand
TCAAGCCTAATGCCGACAACTGGGACGACGACCTCGAGTACGTCAGCGGCGACGCCATGAGCGGCACGCTGACTGCCGGCGGCGGTCCCAACTGTCCTAATCCGGGTGCAGGCTTCTACCAGATTGACCTCGACGCTGCCAGCCTGACCTACAGCCTGACGAAGGTCAACACCATCAGCATCATCGGTACCGTCAACGGCAACTGGGACACCGACACCGACCTGGCATACAATGCCGAGACCGGCGCATGGGAGGTAACGGCCACGCTGGCCGCCGGTGCCATGAAGTTCCGCATGAACCACGACTGGGCCGTCAGCTGGGGCGGAGCCAATGGCGATGCCACCGCCTTCGACAACCTGACACAGAACAATGGCAAGGACCTGTCCGTCGAGGCCGGAACCTACCATATCCAGCTCTTCATCGCCCATGAGGGCAACAACAAGGTGGTCATGACCAAGCAATAACGCCTGCCCGTCATCCATATCCCTCAAAACAAAACGGTCTGCGTCTCCGATAAGCGGAAGACGCAGACCATTTTGTTTCTCGGACAAGCCTCAGTCCTTCAGTCCTTCAACGACAACCTTGCGGCCCTTGTGGATATACACGCCCGGCTGTGTTGGCTTGCGGCCAATCTTGAAGCCCTGCAACGTCCACCAGTCTGAGTCGTTGTCGTCATCGTCAGCAGCGATGGTGCTGATACCTGTCCGTATTTCGTTCAGGTCGATGATGTAGGGATTCCACGGTGTGCCGATGTTCACGTCGCTGATATAGGTCTGTGTGTTGTCGATGACCACCATCTCACCATTGATACAGGTGCGCAATTCTATCGGATGTCCGCTGCCCTCACCGGCGATGATGAGATAGTAGAGTCCACCGTTGGCACGAGTAGCACCGCGGCACTCGCCATCGATATAAGCTGCCACCTCGCAGGTGTCCACGCTCTGCTCACCATCCTTCAGTGCAATCACCATCGACATGTTGTCAGGATAGTTGCCCAGACCGGCAGCCATAAAGACGCGCAGGCCGTCGGCACTTCTCCGATTACTCGGATTACTCTGATTAGGATAGACAAACGACTTCTCCTTGTCGGCCGTGCTGTTGTACATGTAGCCGTGTCCGCTCTCCATCACCTCCAGGCTGCCTTCCCAGCCGTTCTGGCTGTAGAAGGCGATGCCGTGCTGCGACTTGACGCAGTCGCCCACCTGTGGGTTGGCGGCAGCCAGCGCCTGGCCGAGGGTCATCGTCGTCAGCGGCGTATAGCCTATCCAGTTCCATCCCGGTGTCAGCGTGACGGGTGTTTTCGACAGCTTCAGCTGCTCACCCGTGACGGGCACCTGGTCCGGCAATTGCTGCCCCTCCACGGCGGGGGTAATCTTCACCTTGTACATCGTGGCGGCCTGTATCCGGGCATCCTCCGGCATCCAGTTGTTGCCGTCGCAGAAGATCATCGACGAGGTCTTGTCCTTGATGAAGACATCCCACGGTGTCAGCAACGGGAATACGTCGGCGGGACGCTGGTCGGCAGGTCTCACACCCAGTGCCACCCAGTTCCAGTTCTTGGTCAGCTTCAGGTTCTGCTCCACGTCGGTACCCTTTGTCCAGATGACGGGCTGGTCAAACGAACCTCTGACGGTATTGAGCTGGAAGGTGCTGTCAACGGCAGAACCGTTGAACGCAGCAATATTGACATCCGTATAGGCAATGCCCGCCGAGGCATCCCAGATGCGGAAGCTGATAGGTTTGCCGGCATCGGTGTCGCCATTGCCATAGACGGTCATCGCCACGTAGGCAGCGCCTCGCACCTGTTTGGGCGATGCCACGCCACGGCACTCGCCGTCGATGAATGCTGCTACCATGCTCTCGCTGTTCTCTATCAGTATGCCGCCGATGCGCACCTGTCCGATGTAGTTCATCTGGTGCTCATACAGTGTCGGGTCAACGGCCCACTGGGGCTTCTCGCCGCGCACCTTCATCACCACGCGCAGCGGTTCCAGTATCTGGTTGTTGCCCTGCACGCCAAGGGTCACGTCGTAGTTCCCCACAGGTACCAGCGGGTTCACCTGGAAGCGCAGCACCTTCGTCGAGAGCGGAGCCACCTCGTCAGCAGTGTTGCTGTCCACCAGTGTGAGCCACTGCGGCATATTATATAAGGTATAATATTCCGTGTTGCCGCTCTTGTTCTCGATGACGACGTCGAAGGAATAGTCGTCGCCGTACTTCTTGTTGACGTTCACCGAGTCCTTCGTCCACTTCAGGGTGTTCTGCTGCACGTAGGCCGTCCAGCGGATGGGCAGCGACGTGTTGCCGTGCAGGTCGTGGATGCGGTCGACGGTGATGTTCAGCGTCGTGCCCTCGATGTCGCGCGGCGAGATGCCGGCACCCGTCAGGTTGACCACCACCTTGCGCTCCGAGGCTACGGGGCTGGCAATGAGCTTCGTCTCCTTTGGTGCGCTTTTGATGGGCGGTGCGCCGAAGTGGGTAAGCGTCAGGTACTCGCCCGTGATGGGACTCTCGGCGGCACCGGGTGCCATATTGTCTTTCGAGTAGCCGTCGACGGTGATGCCGCCGAAGTCCTCCTTATGCTCAAACGAGTAGTAGGCTGCCAGACCGCGCGAGTAGATGTCGGTGGTGTCCAGGGCGTTATACATGTTGTTCAGCAGGCGGCTCTCCGAGAGTGCTGCCTTCCAGATGCGCAGCTCGTCGAGTTGAGCGTAGCCGCCTGTGCCTATCTGCAGCGTGGTACCCTCAATGCCGGGCACGGCGGTCTCGGCAATGACGGCGGTGCGCTTGCCGTCTATGTAGAACGAGGCAGCCTGACCGCGCACCACGTTCAGTGCGTAGTGGTGCCAGACGTCGGCATCCGGGTAGTCCTCATGGCTGGCCACCGTCACCGAGTCCGCGCCGTAGCGCAGCACGAGGTTTCGCTTGTCGTCGTAGCGCAAGCGCAGCTTCGACGTCTTAGCCAGCTTGTCGCCGTCGACGGTCGGTGTGGCCGTCTCCCAGACCACCTCGCCCGCCTTGGCACCCGAATTATACCACAGTTCTATGGCATAGCTGTCGCCCATGCCCGTACCGATGCGGGTGATGTCGGCCTGTGCGCCCGTCTTGTCGCCCACTGTCAGCATGTGGTTCGTCGCGTCGACGCTCCAGGTCTCGGGCACGATGAAGTCGTGCGTGTGGCGTGCGTCGGCAGCCACGGTGCCGTGACCCTCGTTCATCGGCCAGTAGTTGGCCAGTCCGTAGACGTAGCCGTCCTTTGCCTGATACTTGGTGTTGCCCATGTCGTGGACGTCGCGCCAGACATTGTAGAGCGCCAGTCCGTGGAGCTGTCCGAAGAAGCCGCCGATATACAGGTGGTTGTCCGTGGCATAGTTCACGGCCTGCACCTCACCGGCCGTCACAGGCTCGTTCTCGAAGAGGTCGAGGTTCTTATCGTCGCTCAG
>DFGF01000106.1:1512-14184 GCA_002371715.1 Prevotella sp. UBA3757 | reverse complement strand
GGCCCTTGCTACTTCTTGTATTTCATGCCCATGTTGTGCATGATGAAACCGTAGATGTCGGCCTGCTCCTCCAGCACCTTGGCCAGCGGTTTGCCGCCGCCGTGGCCGGCCTTGGTGTCAATGCGTATCAGGACGGGGTTCGGCCCCGTGTGACACTCCTGCAGCGTGGCGGCAAACTTAAACGAGTGGGCCGGCACGACGCGGTCGTCGTGGTCGGCCGTCGTCACCAGTGTGGCAGGATAGGCCGTGCCGGGCTTCAGGTTGTGCAGCGGCGAGTAGCCGTGCAGGTATTCAAACATCTCGCGAGAGTCCTCGCTGGTGCCGTAGTCCGATGCCCAGTTCCAGCCGATGGTGAACCGATGGTAGCGCAGCATGTCCATCACGCCCACCTGAGGAATGGCCACGCGGAACAGGTCCGGGCGCTGCGTCATGCACGCGCCCACCAGCAGGCCACCGTTCGAGCCGCCTACGATGGCTATGCGCTCCGGGCTGGTGTAGCCCTCACTGATCAGGTATTCCGCTGCGGCAATGAAGTCGTCAAAGACGTTCTGCTTCTGCATCTTCGTGCCAGCCAGGTGCCAGGCCTCGCCATACTCGCTGCCGCCGCGCAGGTTCACCTGTGCGTAGATGCCGCCCTGCTCCAGGAACGGAATGCGCGTCACCGAGAAGCCCGGGCCCAGCGCAATGTTGAAGCCGCCGTAGCCGTAGAGGTAGACGGGGTTGCGGCCGTCCAGCTTCAGCCCCTTCTTGTGAGTGATGAACATCGGCACGCGCGTGCCGTCCTTGCTCCGGAAGAAGAGCTGGCGCGTCTCGAAGTCCTGCTGGCGGAAACTGACGCGCGGTTGTGCGTACGGCGTGCTCTGGTTTGTGGCCATGTCGTAGCGGTAGACCGTGCCGGGGACGGTGAACGTCGAGAAGGTGTAGAAGCACTCCTCGCCCTGCTTGTCGCCCGTGAAGCTGACGCTGCCCACCGTCGGCAGCTGTACCTCGTGGCGCAACTGCCCGTCCAGCGTGTAGACGTAGGCGTGGTCGCAGGCGTCCTCGGCGTATGTCAGTATGAACTGACGGTTGATGACGTCCACACCGTTCAGCATGTTCTGACCCTCGGCCACCAGTACCTGCCAGTCGTTCAGGCCCGGACGGCGCAGGTCGGCCTTCATGATGCGACCCTTCGGCGCGCCGTAGTTGGTGTAGATGTATAGGCTCGTGCCGTCATCGTAGACTGGCATGTACTGATAGTCCATGTTGCTGGTCAGCTGGATGAACTGTGAACCGGGCTGTCTGAGGTCGCGCACGAAGAGGTTGTTGCCGGCTCCGTCGCCCGACTCATACAGGTACATCAGCGTCTCCTCGTCGTTCGTCGTCACCTCGTAGAAACGCTTAGGCTGCGTGGGGTTCTGGTAGAACAGCATGTCGTCCGTCTGTGGCGTGCCCAGCCGGTGGTAGTATATCTTCATGCCTTCGTTGACGTTCGAGAACTCCTTGCCATCCGCAGGACGGTCGTACGACGAGTAGTAGAAACCGTCGCCCTGCCAGGCAGCACCCGAGAACTTGGCCCACTCTACGTGATCGCCAGTCAGTTGTCCCGTCTTGACGTCGATGACGTAGAACTCCTGCCAGTCCGAGCCCGACCGCGAGATGGCGTAGGCGGCATAGCGTCCGTCGTGCGAGAAATAGACGCCCTTCAGTGCCACCGTGCCGTCCTGGCTCAGCGTGTTCGGGTCGAGGAATACGCGGGCCTCCCCGCCCAGTTCGTCCATCTGGTACATGACGTACTGGTTCTGCAGTCCGTCGTTCTTGTAGAAGTACCACTTGCCGTGGCGCTTGCGCGGAGCGCCGACCTTCTCGTAGTTCGACAGCTCGGTCAGCCGCTTCAGCAACTTGCTGCGGAAGGGAATCCTCCGCAGGTAGTCGCTGGTCACTTTGTTCTCGGCCTCAACCCATGCGGCGGTCTGGGCCGACGTGTCGTTCTCCAGCCACCGGTAGGGGTCGCTGACCTGTTGTCCGAAATACGTGTCGACCGTTCCGTCCTTGGCGGCTTTCGGATATTGCAGGCCCTGGGCCTGCGTGGCGGCAGTAGCCGCCGCGGCCATCATTGTCATCAATGCTATTCGTTTCATGTTTAGTAATCGTTATTATTCATATTAGCTTTCGTCGTATCGAAAAGTTTGCTGCAAAGGTAGTAATTATTTTGAGATGTCGCAAAGATATGAATAAAAAACTGGGAATTGTTTGGCGGAATGGAAAAGAATTTGTAATTTTGCCGATGATAGACTATATCACGCTGCTGACATAAGCAGACACAAACTGAAAACCGAATGGAAAAGAACATCAAGCGAATCGTACTGACGGGCGGCCCCTGCGCCGGCAAGACAACAGCACTGGTGCGCATTGTCGAGCATTTCTCGAACCTGGGCTTCAAGGTGTTTACCGTGCCCGAAGTGCCTACACTCTACAGCCTGGGCGGGTGGAGCTACCTGACGCCGAACCACGACCTGTACTACGAGGGCGAACTGGCCATCCTCCAGACGCAGCTGGCCCTGGAGGACTCGTTCATGCGGCTGGCCGAGACGTGCACGAAGCCGACATTCATCGTCTGCGACCGTGGCACGATGGACATCTCGGCCTATATAGAAGCACAGATGTGGGACGAGCTGTGCCAGAAGTGTGGCACCAATAGCAATGCCCTGCGACGGCGCTACGATGCCGTGCTGCACCTGGTTTCGGCGGCCGACGGTGCCGAGCAGTACTATACCACGGCCACCAACTCCACGCGCTACGAGCAGGCCAACGAGGAAGGACTGCGGCTGGCGCGCGACCTGGACAAGCGGGTGAACCGCGCCTGGGAGGGACATCCGCACCTGCGCGTCATCAATAACCACAACGACTTCGACACGAAGCTGCGCCGTGTGCTGAAGGAGATAGCGAACGTCATGGAGATTCCGCAGCCCGTCGAGGACGAGCGCACGTACATCGTCGAACTGACGGGACAGTTGCCTGAGTCGATAGAAAGCGAGATTACGCAGACCTACCTTGTGGCCGACCCCGACTGCGAAATCCGACTGCGCCGGCGCAGCTGGAACGGCGAGGTGGTGAACGTCCACAAGACGAAGAAGCGCATAGCGCCCAACGAGGTGCTGGAGACGGAGCGCCAGGTGGGCAATGCCCTCTATGAAAGCCTGCTGCAGCAGGCTGACCCCTATCGCGCCACCATTCGCAAGACGCGCCGCTCGTTCATCTGGCGCGGCCAGTACTTCCAGGTCGACACGTTCCACGAACCCGTCGCCGACCTCGTGCTGCTCGAGACCAAGGGCGTGGCCAATGGCGAGAGCGTCAACTTCCCGCCGTTCATCCGCGTCATCGAGGATGTCACGGGTAATCCGCTATACTATAATTATAATATAGCACTGAGGCGGAATAGTTGAGAGTTGAGAGTTGACAGTTGAGAGTTGAGAGAGTTGAGAGTTTGCTACCGCACTTGTTGCATTCTGCCATACAGGTTTTACCATCAAAATTGGGGCGTTCACCCGTCGTAATCGGGGTGTTCGCTGAAAGTTTTCGGTGAGCGTTTAAACTTTTCATGCCTTTGATGCGTCAAAGATAACGAATTGAGAAACGTACGACTCAACGACAGAAACATAAACAAACAAAAAAACAAGAAAAGGTATGAAAAAGATTGTAATGACAATGGTAGCCCTGCTGACAATGACAGCAGCAGTAGTAGCACAAACCAGTGACAACCAGCAGCAGCGCCAGCGCCGCGAGTTCAAGAAGCCCACGCCGGAGGAGATGACCAACCGCATGGCTGAGAACCTGAAGCTGACCGACGAGCAGAAGACGAAGGTGCTGAAACTGAACAAGGAATATGAGAGCGTGCTGGGCGGACCGGGCATGGGTCGCGGCTTCGGAGGACCTCGTGGACAGCGCGGACAGCGCACTGACGCACAGACCGCTGCCACCCCGCAGCAGAACCAGGCTCAGGCCGACAAGCAGCAGCAGAACCAGCGCCGCCAACGCCCCGAACTGACTGACGAGCAGAAGGCCCAGATGAAGCAGATGCGCGAGAAGCGTCAGGAGTACGACAAGAAGCTGAAGGAGGTGCTGACCGACGACCAGTATCAGCAGTACCAGCAGCAACAGCAGCGTCGCGGCGGACGCAGAGGCTTCGGCGGACCTCGCGGACAGCGGCAGAATTAAGTGAGGGCTTTTCACGACAACGAATTGAACGAATTATTCAAAACATGGACTTACTACACATCATAGCAGTCGTCATACTTGTCATAGCTGGCGTGGTGATATACATCAACAAGCGCAACAATCAGTAATCTACTGAGAGTTCGCGGCCTGGCTCGATAGCTATGCGACGCTCACCGACGACGAGTGAACCGTTACCACCTGTGGACAATACACTGACATGGTGGCGGTTCACTTCGACGTGTATGGTGCCGAAGGGCGTGGGCACCGTGCCCTCCATCCATTCCAGGTCGCCCAGCACGGGTCGTACCTCAAACTCCTCGTAGCCCGGCTTCGTGGGGCGCACGCCCAGGAAGTAGCGGCCCAGCAGGTAGAGCGGTGCTGCCCCCCAGGCATGGCAGAGCGACTTGCCGTAGGGGCGTCCGTACATGGCCAGGTGCTGGCGGCCCTGTTCGGAGGGCACGTATTTCTCCCAGAACGTGGTGGCGCCCTCGTCGAGCATGCCGCCCCAGTATTGGCGCATCTCGCTGAGTACCTCGACGTGGCGCTGGTCCAGACACAGCGTTTCCAGTTCGTAGAACCGCATGTAAGGCGTGGTGATGGCCGGTATGTCGGGGTTCAGCATGACGCTGCGCATGATTTCCTGGCGCTCCTCCTCGTAGGCCAGTCCGTAGAGGATGGCAAACATATTGGGAAACTTCGTCACCTGCGGGTTCATGCGGCCGTCCTCGATGGCGTGCAGGTAGGCCTTGCGTTCGTAGCTCCAGAAGGTCTGCTTGATGCGGTTGCGCAGCTGTTCGGCTTTTATGCGGTAGTCGCTCTTGTGGCCTAACAGCTTGGCACAGAGCGCCATGGTTTCGAGGGCCTTCATGAGCAATATCTGCTCGAAACACAGCGTGCCGCGCTTGTGCATCGGGAAGTCCACCCAGTCCACGAATATCCAGTCGTCAGGCTGTCCTTGGGCCATGCCGTCGATGTCGAGCCGTCGTTCAACGTAGTCCATGAGCGACACCATGCGCGGCCACATCTCGCGGACGAAGTCCTTGTCGGCAGTATACATGTAGTAGTCGTAGATGGACTTAAACCAGTAGAACGTATAGTCCATGATGGTGTTGACGTGGGCCGTGACGGGGTCCTTGCCGCGCAGCTGCCGAATGGTGCGCTTGACGCACTCCGTGTCGAAACGCAAGTAGTAGTTCATCAGATACGACTGGATGGCATCGCCCGACCAGGTCCAGCGGTCGCGCTTGATGCCGTCCATGAAAAATTCGCGCGTGGTGAGGTCCAGCGTGTAGGCCGCCACCTGCCAGATACGGTTCACCAGCTCGTCGGAACAGCGGAAGTCGCCCGAGCGGCCCGCGTCGAATGGCGTGTATTCGAACTCCATCCACACGTCGTCATAGCTGGCACCGGCGTCGTCGCACGTGACGGTGACGTAGCGGAAGGCCTTGCTGTCAGGTTCGCGGTTGTTGGGATCCAGACGGTCCAGTGTCTCGCAGTAGTCGGCATCGAGAGCTTCCTCACGGCTTTCGCCGTAGCAGACGCTGATGCGCCCCTCCTGGTTGAAAAGCCTCAGATAGCCGAACACCTCGCGGCCGAAGTCGTAGAGTGTGCGACGACTGTCGATCCTCTCGCAGGCCACGGGGCGCAACGGGCGGCGCTCCAGGTGGTAGCCGGAGGGCGGCGTGTCGGGGCTGTCGAACTGCCAGTGGCCCACGGGCACGTACAGCCCTGACCCGTGAGCCGTGCCGTTTTCGTCAATCCATATCTTGTCTTCATACGTGGCCAGCCATGTGGCGTCCGTCCGTATCGTTGCGCCACGGACGAAGAGGGCGGGTGGCGTGGCCTGGTTCCACACCTTGATGCTCAGGTGGTGGCGGCCCCGTGGAATGGTGAGCGATGTCTGCAGCTTGCCGTCGACGGCCATGTTGTACTGTCCCTCGGCGGTCAGTTCCAGCTGATCGTCAGCCTCGAGTTCTACGTCCTTCTCGAATGCCACGGTGGGGTAGTGGGAGTCCTGCTTCCAGAAAGGTGGAAACATGGCGCCGCGCTCCGTGCGCCGGTTGTTGAAGATGTTGCCGAGCCATACCTCGAAGTCGCCCGGATACCATATCCATGTTGCTTGCTGTGCCATGATGATTATTTGATGTGAATGTCCTGCTGTGGGAATGGAATCTCAATGCCGTTCTGGTTGAGCGTTTCGTAGATGCGCTTCAGCACGTCGCTGACGACGTACGACTTCTTCGGTGCGTCGGCCCAGACAAACATCTTGAAATTGATGCTCGAATCGCCCAGTTCGCTGACAACCGACTTGACCTGTTTCGACGGGTCCATCCACTGGTGTTTGTGCTGGTTGACGGCCGTGTCGACCAGGTCGATGACTTGCTGCAGGTTCGAGCCGTAGGCCACGCCATACTGCACGACGGCCAGCACGTAGCCGTGGTTGCGCGTCAGGTTCTTATAGTTGTTGGTGAAGAGCTGCGAGTTCTGGAAGGTGATGATTTCGCCGTAGAGCGATTCGACGACGGTCGACGTGTAGCTGATGCTGGCCACCTTGCCCATGGTGCCGTTAACCTCTATCCAGTCACCTACGCGGATGCGTCCCGTCATGAGCGATGCACCGTAGAAGATGTTCTCGATGATGTTCTTCGAGGCAAAACCGATACCTGTCGACAGTCCGCCCGTGATGGCCAGCAGCCACGACACACTGATGTGGAGGATGCTGAGCGATATGAGCAGCCAGACGCCCCAGATGAACACCTGGATGACGTTCTTCATCATGGCTGTCCGGCTGTCGGCTGTCGAGGGGTCAATGGTCTCGTAGTGCAGGTGGAGCAGCTTAAGCAGCGTCTTGTTGAGCCAGGAAAAGAGGAACCACAGGCAGACCACCATCGTCATCTTGATGATGCTGATCTGGAAGTTCTGCTGGTCGATGAAGTTGTACTTGAAGATGCGCCAGCACACATCGCTGAGGTTGAAGACATCGGCTGCCCACCAGATGCTGAGCATGACCGACAGCACGCCCATCGTGGGCAGGACGACGCCATAAACCATGTCGTAGTGCCAAGTCTGGGTGACAGGCCGCTGGGCGAAGCGGTGGCGCAGACCGTAGATTTTCAGGTACTGGCTCAGACAGGTAATGGTCAGTACGCAGGTCAGCTGCATAATCCACCAGATGAGCACCTGGACGGCCAGCAACGTATAACCTGACCACGAGCAGCAGACGGAGACGATGAACACCACGAGCGAGATGTAGGAGTAGAACATGTCGGAGCGCGGAATGTTCTGGTTGTGGCGTCGGATGACGCTCCACTGCCACAGTGCGCAGAGCAATAGCATGGGCGGAAACAGCATGTTGACCAACTCGCTCGGAATCAGTATGATGCGGAATACGAACACCATGAAGCCCATGGCAATGAGCGGCGTATAGATGCGGAAGGCGCTCTTGATCTGGTCGCCCTTTACGCGCAACAGCAGAGAGATGAGTATAACGCCCAGGAGCCATGCGTAGTTGACCAGCAGGTTGGCCGCCATGATAAAGAAGTTCTGCTCCGTCGTGGCCAGCGTAATGCCCAGGATGAGGGCAAAGGTAACGGTGGTGGTGGCCATGGTGATGCAGGTGCGTTTCTTCATAAACTCCTCGGTGCGCAGCCGCTTGGGAACCACCCAGCGGATGGCCGCGAAGTTGAGTGCCGAGGCAATGATGGCATAGAGGATGATGGAGATGAGCAGTCCGAAAATCCAGCGGCTGTCCCACTGCGAGTCCTCGTTGGGCTGGTATTTCTTGCTGACGGTCTGCTTCATGACCTGCCACTCGTGGCGCCAGTTCTTCAGGATGCTCACGTACGAGCTGCCGCCGTTGCGGAAGATGCTGGTCTGTATGTCGTTATAGCGCTTCTGGGCATAGTCGTTCAGGTGCGACAGCCGCTGCTCCGTCATCTCGTAGTAGCTGATGTAGTCCTGCATCGTCGAGCGGTTCTCGTCCAGCGAACTGCGTATGTTGGTGGCCAGCGTCAGGCAGACGTTGCGGTCCACCTGCGCCTGGCGGTCCAGCATGGCCACGGGCATGGCGCGCAGGCTGCCAATCAGCGAGTCGTAGCGTGCAATCTCGGTCTCGGTCTTGTTCAGAAACGACTTGAACGGCAGCTGTTGGCGCTGGAAGGCATGATACTGCTCGGTGGCCTCGTGGCAGGCGTAGGTCAGGTCGAAGACGTACTCCTGCTTCTGCGAGTAAAGCATCAGCGAGTTCTGGTTCGACCGCTGCATGGTCTCGATGAGCTGCTGGCGCACACGCTCGCTCTGCTGCTTGTTCAGCTCAATCTGCTGCGACAGTTCGCGGTGGTAGTTCGTCAGCTCCGTGCGCAGTATCTGCAGCGTCTGCGGCAGGTCCTTCTCCTTCAGCACGGCGTGCGAGGGCAGGCCCAGCACCAGGAGCGACAATATGACAAAAAGTGCTTTTCTCATGAGTGTTTCGTGAAATTTGACTGCAAAATTACAAAATAGTGAGAGAAAACAGAAGAAAAACGTCAGATTTTAAAATCTTTTTCGTACTTTTGCAGAAAAATACGAAACAATTATGATACTAATAGCAGATAGCGGAAGCACCAAAACCGATTGGACTCTTATCCACTCGCCGCACCCCATGAAGTGGGACGTCATAGCCACGTTCCAAACCCAGGGCATCACCCCCATTCATCAGACGCCCGACCAGATTCGTCAGATACTGGCCCGCGAGCTGATGTCGCAGCTCTCGACGTTCCCGCGTGCCGCCCTCATCAATACCCGCGTGCTTGAGGGGTCGCTGCTGTCGCAAATCAGCGTCTATTTCTACGGTAGCGGATGCACGCCCGCCCACGTGCCGATGATGAAGCAGATACTCAGCGAGGTGTTCTCGCCCCAGAACATCGAGGTGCACAGCGACCTGACGGCGGCGGCGCGCGCCCTCTGCCAGTACGACGAGGGCATAGCCTGCATACTGGGCACTGGCGCCAACAGCTGTCTGTACGACGGACGGGAAATTGTCATGAACACCCCCGCCCTGGGCTATATCCTGGGCGACGAGGGCAGCGGCTCGGTGCTGGGACGCCTGTTCATGAATGCCATCTTCAAGAACCCCGAGTTCCAGGCCGTCCGCGACGACTATCTGGCCAAGCAGAAACTGACGCAGGCTACTATAATTAATAAGGTATACCGCGAATCCATGCCAAACCGCTTCTTGGCTTCGACGTCGCTATACATCCGCGAGCACATCGACAATCCGCTGCTGCGCAACCTGGTAGTCCAGAACTTCCGACAGTTCTTCCGCAGCAACATTACGCCCTATCAGCGGCAGGATTTAGCCGTACATTTTGTGGGTTCCATGGCTTTCATCTACCGCGAACAGCTTGAGGAAGCGGCATGCGCCGAAGGCTATCATGTAGGGCGTACGCTGCAAAGCCCCATGGAGGGACTTGTCACTTACCACGAAAAGGGCGTCGATGCCGTCTTTAGTTGAAAAACGTGTAAATATCGTTACATGCGGCATTTACGGCATTTGATGTGTCGTTAAAAATTAACGGGGTGTTTGAAAACATTTCGACAATAATGTGCTGATATATTGAGATTTATTTCATACCTTTGCAGCCGATATTAGCAAACGGAACTTAATACAAGGCTGTAGTGTATGAATATTGGTAAGCACATCGAAGAGATTTTGAGGAAGCAGGGCAAGTCTGCTGCTTGGTTGGCAACACAGATTCCCTGTGAACGCACTAACGTATATAACATCTTTAAGCGAAAAAGTCTAGACGTTCGTTTGTTGATGAGAATAAGCGTTATCCTGGAGTACGACTTCTTTGAGGAACTGTCCGAAGAAGCCTTCCCCAAGGCCAAATAATTCAAGCCGTTGCCCCGATTCGGGTAACGGCTTTTATTTTTTCCGGGAAAGAGCCAAAAGCGTTTGGCTTTTGCCAAGCTATTCGTACCTTTTACCTTTGGTAAATGTACTCACGCTCGAAAAAACTCAAATATGATTTGGTTTTTTGCTCACTTATTCGTACCTTTTACCTTTGGTAAATGTACTCACGCTCGAAAAAACTCAAATATGATTTGGTTTTTTGCTCACTTATTCGTACCTTTGCAGTCAAATTGAATTCAATACAATTATTTTAAACACATTTTATGAACTTTACTTTGTTGATTACCGTCTTGCTGACGGCTTTGACATTGGTGGTGGCGGCTTACGTAATAGCCAAGCTCATAGGCCCCAGGTCCTATGCGAAGGTGAAAGGTGAGCCGTACGAGAGTGGTATACCCACCCGTGGCAGCTCATGGTTGCCCGTATCAGTGGGATTCTACCTCTTCGCCATCTTGTTCCTCATGTTCGATGTGGAAACGGTGTTTCTGTATCCATGGGCAGTAGTAGTGAAGGAGTTCGGCGCGGCAGCCCTGCTGTCCATCGGGTTCTTCATGGTGGTTCTGGTATTAGGCTTGGCTTACGCCTGGCGGAAAGGAGACTTGGAATGGAATTAAGACCGCACATCAAGAGTATCCCCTACGACGAGTGGAACGACAACGCGTCGCTGGAGAAGATTGTTGACGAACTCCATGAGGGTGGTGTCAACGTGATTACCGGTTCGCTCGACCAGCTCATCAACTGGGGACGAAGCAATTCGCTCTGGTCGCTGACGTTTGCCACGTCGTGCTGCGGCATCGAGTTTATGGCTTGTGGCTGTTCGCGCTACGACTTTGCCCGTTTCGGTTTCGAGGTGACGCGCAACTCACCCCGACAGGCCGACCTCATCATGTGTGCCGGTACGATTACCCACAAGATGGCACCGGCCTTGAAGCGCTTGTACGACGAGATGGCCGAGCCGAAGTACGTCGTCGCCGTCGGCGGTTGCGCCATCAGCGGCGGTCCCTTCAAGTCGAGCTACCATGTGGTGAAGGGTATCGAGGAAATCGTACCTGTCGACGTGTTTATTCCCGGTTGTCCCCCGCGTCCAGAGGCCATCATGTATGGCATGATGCAGTTGCAGCGTAAGGTGAAGATTGAGAAATTCTTTGGTGGTGCCAACCACAAGCAGACGGCTGCCGAGCGCGAACTAGGCGTGTCGAACGAGGAACTGACGTTCCGTTCGAAACTTGGCGACCACCGCCGCGAGCCGATTGTCGTGACCGACGTTCCCAAGGAGTTTGCTGAGGAGTTTTCCGGAAAAACCGGGGATTCTGGCAATTCCGGACAATCGGTGGAGTCAGAGACTGTTAGAAAGGAGGGTGCCGTATGAAACTTGATTTCCTGACATTCGATTTTGACAAGTTCGCACAAGAGATGCAGAACTTGAAAGCCCAAAAAGGCTTTGACTACCTGGTAACCATCGTCGGCGAGGATTTTGGCGGCGAGGAAGGTCTGGGCTGTGTCTATATCCTTGAGAATACGAAGACCCACGAGCGTTGCTCGGTGAAGCAGCTGGCACGCCAGCAGGTCTGTGGCGACGGCATGTCGTCGAACGGAACTGGCGACACCGACGGCCTGACCATGGCTTATATTCCTACCGTCAGCCACATCTGGCGCGTAGCCGAATTGCTGGAGCGCGAGGTCTACGACTTCTACGGCATCATCTTCCTGGGCCATCACGACATGCGCCGGCTCTTCCTGCGTAACGACTTCCAGGGCCATCCCTTCCGTAAGGACTGGCAGTTCACCGACAAGTACACCCTGGAGGACGACGTCGAACCGGACTACGGCCTGGAATATTATCTGGACAAGGACGGCAACCTGCAGTCGAAACAGAACAAGCTGTTCAGCGATGGCGACTACGTCATCAACATCGGACCGCAGCACCCCGCAACGCACGGCGTGCTCCGTCTGCAGACTGTGCTGGACGGCGAGACCGTCAAGCGTATCTATCCCCACTTCGGTTATATACACCGTGGCATCGAGAAGATGTGGGAGCAGATGACCTATCCGCAGACGCTGGCCCTGACCGACCGCCTGAACTATCTGGGAGCCATGCAGCACCGCCATGCACTGGTAGGAGTCATCGAAGAGGCTATGGGCGTAGAGCTCACCGACCGCATCCGCTACATCCGCACCATCATGGACGAACTGCAGCGTCTGGACTCTCACCTGCTCTACACCTCGTGCGTGGCGCAGGACTTGGGCGCGCTGACAGCCTTCCTCTACGGCATGCGCGACCGCGAGCACGTGCTGAACTGTATGGAGGAAACCACCGGCGGACGACTCATCCAGAACTACTACCGCATCGGCGGACTGCAGGACGACATCGACCCGAACTTCGTCAAGAACGTCAAGGCTCTGGTGAAGTATCTGCGCCCCATGATTCAGGAGTATATGGACGTGTTTGGCGACAACGTCATCACCCACAACCGTCTGGAACAGTGCGGACCAATGTCGCTTGAAGACTGTATATCGTATGCTGTCACAGGCCCGGCCGGACGTGCCTCGGGCTGGGAGAACGACGTGCGCAAGAACCACCC
>DFGF01000106.1:1266-1436 GCA_002371715.1 Prevotella sp. UBA3757 | reverse complement strand
GACAAGGTGGAGTGGGAGCAGTGCACACTCCAGACGTGCGACTCGATGGGCCGTTACCTCGTTCACATCAACGAGATGTATCAGAGCCTGAACATCATCGAGCAGCTCATCGACTCGATTCCCGAGGGCGACTTCTACGTCAAGCAGAAGCCCATCATCAAGGTGCCTGA
>DFGF01000106.1:0-1140 GCA_002371715.1 Prevotella sp. UBA3757 | reverse complement strand
AGAGTCCTTACCGCATGAAGATGCGCCCCATGGGCCTCTCATTGGTAGGAGCCTTCGACCCCATGCTGCGTGGCCAGAAACTGGCCGACCTCATCGCAACGTGTGCCGCTATCGACGTGGTTATTCCCGATATTGATAGATAATTAAGAGTTAAGAATTTAGAATTTAGAAAATATGTTCGACTTTTCTATCATAACACAATGGTTCGACTATTTGCTGAGGGTAACCATCGGTTGCCCCGGCTGGTTGGCTACATTGGTTGAGTGCGTGCTGGTAGGCGTGGCCATCCTCATGGGATATGCGCTGATAGCCATCGTGCTGATATTCATGGAGCGTAAGGTGTGTGCTTACTTCCAGTGCCGTCTGGGCCCGATGCGCGTTGGCCCTTGGGGCTTGCTGCAGGTGTTTGCCGACGTGCTGAAGATGCTCATCAAGGAGATTTTCTTTGTCGACCGCGCCGACAAGCTGCTCTATGCCGTGGCTCCCATACTGGTCATTTCCGGTTCGGTAGGCGCTTTCTCGTTCCTGCCTTGGAACAACGGCGCTACGGTGCTCGACTTCAACGTCGGCGTATTCCTGCTGACGGCCATCTCGTCGATTGGCGTGGTGGGTATTTTCCTGGCTGGTTGGAGTTCTAACAACAAGTATTCGGTTGTATCGGCCATGCGTGGTGCGGTGCAGATGATATCCTACGAGATGTCGCTCTGCCTCTGCCTCATCACCGCTGTCATCTTGACGGGCACGATGCAGATGTCTGGTATCGTCGAGGCTCAGACGGGACCATGGAAATGGCTTATCTGCCAGGGACACATACCCGCGCTGATAGCTTTCTTCGTATTCCTCATAGCTGGTAATGCCGAAGCCAACCGCGGCCCGTTCGACATGGCTGAAGCCGAGAGTGAGCTGACAGCCGGCCACCATACCGAGTATTCGGGCATGGGATTCGGCTTCTTCTATCTGGCCGAGTTCCTCAACCTGTTCATCATTGCCGGTATTGCCGCTACGGTATTCCTGGGCGGTTGGGCTCCGCTGAACATCGGTATTGGAGCTTTCGACACTTTGATGAACTACATTCCCGGCATTGTCTGGTTCTTGGGTAAGACCTTCTTGCTGGTATGGATTCTGATGTGGATCAAGTGG
>DFGF01000125.1 GCA_002371715.1 Prevotella sp. UBA3757 | reverse complement strand
AAACTTTCCCGCTTTTTCATTGCCGTTTACAAAAATTGCCTGTCTTTGCGCGTGAAAATAAAGGAGCATGGTGTATGAAATATCCCCTTAGGAGTCCAGAGTTTTGAGAATATTCAAAAAGATTTTAGATACATGTTGTACTTTAACTCATCGGCTATCGTACTCTGAGGGCCATGCCCTGACAGCACGATAGTTGCTTCTGGCAGTTTTGACACCACGGTCCTCAGGCTGTCCTCCATTTCCGCCCAGCTGCTTTCGGGAAAGTCGGTGCGGCCTATGCTCATGCGGAACAGGGTGTCGCCTGTGAATACCGTCTGCTCCGCTTCGCAATGGAAGAGGGCTGACCCGTGGGTGTGTCCGGGTGTCTGCAGCACTTTCAGCTGGTGGTGCCCGAAGGTGATGATGTCGCCATTCGTCAGCAGACGGCCCGTGGGTGGTTCTTCCTCCTCCAGCGTCATGCCAAACAAATCGGCAGCCTGCTGGCGCACGTGTTCGACCAGAGACTGGTCTTCCTGGCAAATTTCCACTTTCAGACCGTACTCGCGGTAGACGAATGCGTTGCCGAAGTTATGGTCCAGGTGGCCGTGGGTGGCCAGCAGGTGAACGGGGTGCAGTCTGTTCTGGCTGATATAGGCGGCCAAGGCCTGCTTCTCCTCGTCGTAGTAGCAGCCACAGTCAATGATGACACACTCCCGGGTTTCGTCGCTCACCACGTAGCAGTTTTCCTGCAACGGGTTGCACATCAGTCGCTTGATATTCATAAGGGCAAATATATGATGTATTTCTCCTTAAACCACTCTTCGCTGAACCACTGGCTCAGTTCTGCTGTCTCCACAATCTTGCGGTAGTTGTGCAGCTCGGCATCCATGTTGCCGCCCTTCAGGCAGATGACGCCGTTGGCCATGGCATTATGCTGCTCGCGGGCTATGTTCTTACGTACAATCTTGACCAGGTCGGGTAGGGGCATGACGGCACGGCTGACCACGAAGTCGTAGCGGCCCTTCTCGTCCTCGCCGCGGAGGTGCACGGGTTCACAGTTCGTCAGTCCGATGGCCTTGGCCACCTCCTGTGCTACGCGGATTTTCTTGCCCGTACCGTCTATCAGGCGGAAGTGGCATTCGGGGAAGAGGATGGCCAGTGGAATGCCCGGGAAGCCGCCCCCGGTACCGAAGTCGAGGATGCGTGTGCCGGGCTTGAAGTTCAGCATGTGTGCAATGCCCATCGAGTGGAGCACGTGGTGCTCGTAGAGGTTGTCGATGTCCTTGCGCGAGATGACGTTGATCTTGGCGTTCCAGTCGCGGTACAAGGCGTCTAGCTGTGCCAGCTGTTGCTGTTGCCCAGCCGTCAGGTTCGGGAAGTATTTCAGAATGATGTCCATCGGCAACTGTTAAAAGAGGACTGTAGACAGCACGTAGGCCACAATAGTAGCCGTGATGACGCTGATGAGTCCGGGCATCATGAACGAGTGGTTGAGCAGGTATTTGCCAATGACGGTCGTGCCCGAGCGGTCGAAGTTGACCGTGGCAATGTCAGAGGGGTAGTTCGGGATGAAGAAGTAGCCGTAGACGCTGGGGAACACACCCAGCAGCACGTCGCCGGGGATGCCCAGCGAGTAGGCCAGGGGCAGCATTGACACCACCACGGCTCCCTGCGAATTGATGAGCACCGACACCATGAAGAACACGATGGCAATGGACCAGGGATAGCGTGCCACGATGTCGGCCATCATGGCTTTCATCTCAGGCATATAGTTCTCAAAGTAGGTGTCGGCCAGCCATGCAATGCCGTAGATGGCCACGACGGCCACCATGCCCGACTGCCATACCGGTCCGGCTACGGCCTTCTTAGGTTCGGCCTTGCAGAAGATGATCATCAGGGCGGCGGCCATAATCATGACTATCTGGATGACGATGTTCATCTTCAGCGTCTGTCCGTCCCAGCTGGGCAGCAGCGAGGGTACGGCGGCAAACAGTACGATGACAGCCAGGGCGCCGAGGAAGATGAAGACGGCATTACGGGCTGACTGGGGAATCTTCTTGTCGAGCGTCGTGGCCGAATCGCCGTAGATATATTCATATTGCAAGGGGTCCTTCAGCCGGGCCTGGAACTGCGGGTCCTTGTCCAGGTCAAGACCACGGTGGTAGGAGGCGGCAGCAGCGGCCATGAGTCCGCAGAGACAGGCAGGAATCGACACCATCAGCACCTGCGGAATGGTGATGTCGAAGCCGTTGGCATTCGATATGGTCACAAAGGCCACGACGGCTGCGGCTATGGGCGAGCAGGTGATGCCCACCTGCGAGGCCACCGAGGCCACGCCGCACGGACGTTCGGGACGTATGCCCTTCTTCAGTGCGATGTCGCAGATGATGGGCATGAGTGTGTAGACCACGTGGCCCGTACCAACCAGCACCGTCAGGAAAAACGTGGAGAGCGGAGCCAGGAACGTGATGCGGTCTGGATGTTTGCGCAGCAGTCGCTCGGCCATCTGTATCAGCCAGTCCATACCGCCCGACGCCTGCATGACGCCGGCACAGGTCACGGCGGCTATGATGATGTAGATAACGTCGGTAGGCGGTGTGCCGGGTTTCAGGTTAAAACCAAACACCAGAATGGCCAGGCCGATGCCCGAAATGGCGCCGAGCGCCAGGCTACCATAGCGTGAACCCACCCAGAGTGCTCCGAGCACGACCAGCAGTTGCAGAATCATTAACAGCGACATAAGCAATAGTTTTTAAGTTCTTTGATTTGAATGTTTGCTGCAAAGGTACAAATAAATATTGAACTGCCAAAAAATTAGTATAATTATTTTGTTGTTCGCATAATTTGCAGTAACTTTGCACGCTCAAACAAGTAACAGAGAAATGGGAAAGAAGAGATGGCGCTGCAAGCCGGGCCAACAGCCCACGGAGCTGGACAAGCGCATCATGTATTTGGAGAACAAGGGGGTGCTGGTGCCTACGCCCGACCTGATTAAGACCCCCGAACAGATTGAGGGTATACGTCGGGCCGGCGTTGTCAACACGGGTGTGCTGGATGCCGTCGGCGAGGTTATTCATGCCGGTATGTCGACGCTGGAGATTGACCAGATATGCCGTGACTACTGTGAGCGCCACGGAGCCATACCGGCATGTCTGAACTATGGTGGCGACGAGGAGACTCCGCCGTTCCCGATGTCGGTATGCACGAGCATCAACGAGGTGGTGTGTCATGGCGTGCCGAAGGCCGAGGACGTCCTGGAGGAGGGTGACATCATCAACGTCGACTTTACCACCATCCTTGACGGCTATTATGCCGACGCCTCGCGTATGTATATAATAGGTAAGACCACGCCCGAGAAGGAACAGCTGGTCAGGGTGACCAAGGAGTGTCTGGAGATAGGCATGGAGGCAGCCAAGCCGTGGGGCTTCGTCAACGATATTGGCAGGGCTATCGAGAAGCACGCCAAGAAGTACCATTACGGCGTGGTGCGCGACCTGTGCGGCCACGGTGTGGGCAATGATTTCCATGAGGAACCCGAGGTGTGCCACTTCGCCCAGCGAGGCAAGGGTATGCTGCTGGTGCCCGGCATGGTGTTCACCATCGAGCCGATGATCAATATGGGTACCTGGAAGGTCTTTATCGATTCCGACGACCCGTGGGGGTGGGAGGTCATCACCGATGACGAGCTGCCCAGTGCCCAGTGGGAGCACACACTGCTGATGACGGAACACGGTGTGGAGGTGCTGACTTATTAAATGAAGAATGAAGAATGAAGAATGAAGAATTTGCTACCGCTGCATACATATTGGGAATAGAAAGTTCGTGCGACGATACGTCGGCAGCGGTGCTCAGGAACGACGTGCTGCTGTCGAACGTGACAGCGTCACAGGCCGTCCATGAGTCGTACGGCGGCGTAGTGCCCGAACTGGCATCGAGGGCACACCAGCAGAACGTTGTGCCCGTGGTACACGAAGCCTTGAAACGGGCTGGTGTGGACAAGAGCCAGCTCTCGGCCGTTGCTTTTACGCGAGGGCCCGGACTGATGGGTTCGCTGCTGGTCGGCGTCAACTTTGCCAAGGGCATGGCCCGTTCGCTGGGCATTCCGCTGATAGACGTCAACCACCTACAGGGCCACGTCATGGCACACTTCATCAATGGTGGCGAGGGCGACTTCACGCCGCCGCCATTGCCATTCCTCTGTCTGCTGGTCAGCGGGGGCAATTCACAGATTGTGAAGGTCAATGCCTACAACGACATGGAGGTGCTGGGGCAGACCATCGACGATGCGGCTGGCGAAGCCATCGACAAGTGCTCGAAGGTGATGGGCCTTGGCTATCCTGGCGGCCCCATCATCGACCGGCTGGCGCGTCAGGGCAATCCGAAGGCCTACCAGTTTGCCGAGCCTCACATACCGGGTCTCGACTACAGTTTCTCGGGTCTGAAGACGTCGTTCCTCTACAGCTTGAGGAAATGGGTTGAGGCTGACCCCGACTTCATCGAGCACCACAAGGCAGACATTGCCGCCTCGCTGGAGTGGACCATCGTCGACATACTGATGAAGAAACTGAAACTGGCCGTCAAGCAGACAGGCATCAAGCATGTGGCCGTGGCCGGTGGCGTAAGTGCCAACAACGGACTGCGCAATGCCTTCCACGACTGTGCCCGCCGCTATGGCTGGACGGTCTACATCCCCAAGTTCAGCTATACCACCGACAATGCTGCCATGATAGGCGTTGTGGGCTATTACAAATACCGGGACCGTCAGTTCTGTCCGATTGACGCGCCGGCATTCTCAAAAGTTACCTTTAAATAAAAATCATAGCGTTATGGATTTTGAAAGCAAGATTATCAGTAGGGAGGTGAGCCAGTTGCTGTGGGAAATGGAGAAAACCGTCAGCACAGCCGAGAGCTGCACGGGCGGCCGCATAGCCGAAGCAATCATTGCCGTGCCCGGAGCCTCGAAATACTTCAAGGGGGGCATCATCTCGTATGTCAACGAAATCAAGGAGTCGTTGCTGGGTGTCAGCAGCCAGTTGCTTGCGGAGAAGACAGCTGTCTGCGAGGAGGTGGCCGTCCAGATGGTACGTGGTGCCTGCCGTTCGCTCAATACCGACTTTGCCATAGCCGCCACGGGTGTCGCCGGTCCCACGGGAGGCACAAAGGACATTCCCGTCGGCACAATATGGCTGGCCTGCGGTTCACCAGAGAGGCAGGTGACGCTGAAAGTGGAGGAAGACCACGGCCGTGACATCAACCTGGCCATCGCCACCAATAAAGCCATGCAGATGTTTCTTGATTTCCTGAAAAGTGAGGATGAAACCGAGAAGGATGGTTAAAAAATATTAAGATTGAACGAATTCTCATTTCTCCATTCTCAATTCTCAATTATTATGTGTAACTTTGCACCCTGTTTGGAGTAAGTTACAATTAAGGAACAAGAAAAAGTAGATAGAAATGTCTAAAATTTGTCAGATTACGGGAAAGAAGGCACAGATAGGTAATAATGTGTCTCACTCAAAGCATCGCACAAAGCGCAGCTTTGATGTTAACCTGTTCAGCAAGAAGTTCTACTATGTCGAGGAGGCTTGCTGGATTCAGTTGAAGATCAGCGCTGCTGGTCTGCGTATGATTAATAAGGTTGGTCTGGACGCAGCCCTGAAGCAGGCTGTTGCTAAAGGTTTTGTAGACTGGAAAGACATTAAAGTAATAGGAGACTAATAGCATGGCAGGTAAGAAAGCAAAGGGTAACCGCGTACAGGTCATTCTGGAGTGCACTGAGATGAAGGATAGTGGACTGCCCGGAACAAGTCGTTACATCACGACCAAGAACCGTAAGAACACCCCCGAGAGAATGGAACTCAAGAAGTATAACCCCATCCTGAAG
>DFGF01000168.1:20255-30567 GCA_002371715.1 Prevotella sp. UBA3757 | reverse complement strand
CGAAGATGACCTACAAGAAGTTTACTGGCTACAGTCCCGGCGTGGCTGTCATTGGCGACCTCATCGTGGGTATAGAGAACCGCGACGGCAATGCCAACGTACGTTTCCACCAGCAAGACACGCTGGAGCGTATCTTCTCAAACCTTGAGTCCAACGATATACACATCAAGCGTGCCAGGATGGACTGCGGCTCCTGCTCACGCGAGATTGTGGAAACCATTGAGAAGCACTCGGAGCATTTCTACATCCGTGCCAACCGCAGCGGCTCACTCTACGACTGCATGCTGGCACTGCGTGGATGGCAGCGAGAGGAGATAAACGGCAACGAATATGAACTGAATTCCATCATCACGGAGAAATGGGAGGGCAAGGCATATCGCCTCGTCATACAGCGGGAGCGTCGCATGGGCGGTGAGCAGGACTTGTGGGAGGGCGGGTATACATACCGCTGCATACTGACCAACGACTACACGTCCACTACGAGGGAAATCGTGGAATTCTACAACCTCAGAGGTGGCAAAGAACGTATCTTCGACGACATGAACAACGGCTTCGGATGGGCCAGGCTGCCAAAGTCCTTCATGGCAGAGAACACCGTGTTCCTGTTGCTGACGGCACTCATACGCAACTTCTACAAGTTCCTTATGGACAGGCTTGACACAAAAGCCTTCGGACTGAAGAAAACAAGCCGTATCAAAGCCTTTGTCTTCAAGTTCATCAGCGTGCCCACAAAGTGGATAAGAACAGCAAGGCACTATGAACTAAACATCTACACGCACAACAAATCATATCAAGCCCCTTTCGCACTCACTGGCGGGTGAAAAACTGAATTCGCAGGTTAACGACAGCATAAAGCCCCTGTAATGCCTGACGGGGTAAGGGGAAGGTGGGCGCTACCCATACATAATCACGTCTGCAGTGGCAAGGCAATCGTCAGATGGAGAGGCAAACTGCAAAATGTAGTCTACATCACTATTTGTTGCGGATTTTAGGTTGTTAAACTTACATTGCTTATAGTACGAGGTCTCAGCGGTTTAATTACCAGTCCTAGTCATCTTTGCCGTTTCTCCTAATTCCAAACTTCATGTTGCAACCAACGCCACCGTTCACATTCTCCAACTCTTCCTTCTTTAACTCCCGTGAGACAAGTACCAGTCCCCTGTGCTCCGAGACGTGTACCCGCCTCACGAATACTGAACGACTTACCAATCTGGCGGGCTCCCTCCAGTATCAGAATCTTGTCAATATCGGACTTCAGGTAGTCCTCGATGTACGATGTGATCTTCCTGTACAGCATGGCCATTTACACTTTTCAATAACTTTTAGCAGTCAAAAACTACACTTTTCAATAAAATTTAATTCTGCAAAATTACACTTTTCAATCGAGACAACCAAACAAATTGGCAAAATAATGCAAAAGAGAGCCTCATGGTAGTCACTGGGACAGGTACTTGGGTATGATGACTGCTATGGTAGTCACTGGGACAGGTACTTGGGTATGATGACTGCTATGACTCAGGTATCTGTCCCAGCGACTACCACGTCCCCTGACCCAATTCGTAAACTCACTCCCTTGTCATTCCGAGCACCCATCCCCCCTCTTGTCATGTCGAGCGCGCTTGGTCGAGATGACAAGGTAGAAGAATGATCACCTGCTTTTCCGTTAAAACTTGTAGATTTTTCCGAAGAATTGCTACGAATGTGCAGAATATTTCGTAACTTTGTACGCGAATTCATCAATAATTGCAATTATGACTCAACTGACAGTTTCAATAGAGGATGTTTCCATGCTTGACCAGATTAAGCAGGCCATCAGTCTGATACGTGGCGTGAGTAGCGTCACGCTGAAGCGTCGTAGGAAGACCAGCATGGACCGCGCCATCGAAGATATAGAGCAGGGGCGCGTCTACAAGTACGACAGTCTGGATGACTTGATAAAGGAGATTGAGGGGATAAATAATACGGAGTTTTCTTTGCCAATCCAAGGAAAATGCTTACCTTTGCAACGTTAAAACATCAAAATGGCAGCAATATGGAAGCAAACGAAGCATTGAAGACTATTCTGAACCGAAGCCACGCACAGACTATGGCTGGTCAGGCCGTATCGATGGATGAGGTAGAACGTTTCATGAACGACAAGGTATAAGAACTTACGCATCCAGTGGACGCCTATTGCGTTGCTGAGCCTTTCTGAGGTTTTCGAGTACACCTTTGAGGAGTTCGGAGAGCGGCAGTTGCGAAGAATCAGGGGGACAGGTTCATGATTCCGCTCTTCCAATATTACAGAAAACTGGAAAAACTTACGCACAGAAGAGGCTTGCCTCTGTCCACTCAATTGTAGGGAGGGGCAGCCTAATACCCCATCACCACTTTGCGTGATTGGAGTCTGCCACTTCAAGGCAAGCCTTTTATGGTCTTTCTAAAGCTAATCCCATAGACTTGTGTGAGAGCATGAGTGTCTAAAAGGAACTGATGAAGAACCTACTTCTTGTAGCCAGTGGTCGTGGTGGTATCATCTTCATTGAATTGAAGCTTGGCATCCTTTATCTACTCGGATTGATGGACTAAAATACCGCTAATTGTCACATCTTCTATAAAATATGGCTCGAATCATGCAAAGGCAAACTGAGGAAGTAAACGATGATGAAGAAACTAATCCTTTTCCTTATTCTTGCCCTCGCCACGATAACCGTCATAGCCCAGGACAAACTTATCCGCGTGGCCGACAAGTCGACTTCATGGAGAAAGGGGAAACCGAAGACGACGCTGTTCGACAGCGAGATGGCGCGGCTACTGATGCCGCAGGAAGCGGCTTTCGGCGTGGAATGTATCCCGTCGTTCTCGCCGGAATGGACGCTTATCTACGACTCTGTGGCCCGCTCGCTTGTCTATCGTGAGGCGCAGACGAGCATTTGGCACACCACGTTCCAAGCAACGCACAAGAAAAAGAAAATTGGCGAGAAGCGGTACAAATGGTTTTCCCGGAAGCGTCCGAAGGGCTATGTTGCGCCCGATGTCAAGACGTTCACGATGGCCGTCAGCGATGACCAAAGGGCGATGCTGCGGGCTGTTTGGAAGACCGCCGTATATGGTGCCGAAGACCGCGAGGTATTCATCCTCGATGGCGTGAAGTGGGAGTATTTCATCGACGGTCGCCGGGCTAAGTCGCATCGTGACAAGAACGTGCTTGTGGCGTTCACCGAGGAGTTGCGCAAAGCCGTTCGCAGCGGCGACGCGAACCGCAAGGATTCGCTCATCGGCAACGAGTTCCAGCGCGTTGTCGATGGTCTGACCATCGCCCCGCCGCCAGAGGTTCTTCCACCAGGCACTGTGCGCAAGCTCATCGTCTGGAACGGCACGGTTCTCAATGACTCGCTCGACAAATTCCGCACTTACGGGACTATCGGGAGTGACGAGAAGGTTTATTTCTACCGTCGTCATCAGATTGTCAAAAGCATCAGTTTCCACTACGACGAAGAGGAGAAGCGGGAGTTTGCCGAGAGATACGGCATTACGGCCAAGGATCTCGTGATGGAATTCAAGACCGTGCCAGACACGCTCTGCGATACCTACGTCCGCCAGCATCCCGAGCTGATGCAGACGCGCCGCTACATCGAAGGCTACGTCCTGAACGAAGACGGCAAGCCATTGGCCAATGCGTGGATAAGTTGCGATACGGGGAATATGGGAGCCGCCACCGACAGCATCGGACATTTTGTGATGTGGCTTCCTCGTACCGTCACCAGATTAAACGTAGAGCTTGTAGGCTTTCATACAATCCGTCATCAAATCCAGCCCGACGATACCATCTTGAATTTCCGCATGAAAGATGCGACAAAGCTTAAAGAAGTGAAGGCGAAACCAAAGAAGGAACGGAGCAAGAGGCAATAGGTATTTTTAAAGAAAACGTTTTTCTCTTCATTTGCCAAACGTCGTTCAAAGGCACGACAAAGATATAAGTAAGCAATTTCGCTGTAAAGTTACGAACTTTTCCGGAAGTTCCGTACATCAGAGGCGTTAAAAGACTATAAATTACGCCAGATTGCTGATGAGCCAGCAGAGATAGGCAAGGTAGCCTCCGACAAGCAACGCACCCTCCCAACGCTCAACGGTATAGCGCGTGCGCGAGAAGAGCCACACCAGCACGACGGACACCAGCATGACGGCCATGTCGACAGCGGTGATGCCCTGGATGTCGAGCGGCGTGATGACGGCCGTCAGTCCGAGTATCATCAGGATGTTGAAGACGTTGGAACCGATGACGTTGCCGATGGCAATGGCCGACTGACCCTTGCGCGCCGCGACGACACTCGTGGCCAGTTCGGGCAGCGACGTGCCGCCAGCAACTACCGTCAGTCCGACCACGCCCTCGCTGATGCCCAGCGACAGAGCGACATTGGAAGCTGAGTCGACAAAAAGGTTGCTGCCAACGACGAGACCGGCCAGACCGCCGACGACGTACAGTACGCAGAGCCACGGGCGGAGGGGCTTGCTGGCCGCGCCGGTTTCGGCCGTCGCAGCGCTTTCTCCCTCGGCCTTGCCCTGTTTGGCCTGCATGAGCGTATAGGTCATGAAGGCAGCAAAGCCCAGGAGCAGCAGGATGCCGTCGATGACGACAAGGGCGCCGTCGTAGGCCAGGAGTATCAGCAGCACGGAGGCCGCGATGGAGCAGGGAATGTCCTTTCGGACAGTGGAACGACTGATGACCATCGGCGCCACCATGGCAGCACAGCCCACGATGAGCATGGCGTTCATGGTGTTCGAGCCTACGACGTTGCCCACCGCCATGTCGGGCGTTCCCTTCAGCGCCGAGACCAGGCTGACGAAAAGTTCGGGAGCCGAAGTACCGGCTGCAACAATGGTCAGACCAATAATAATCTCGGGCACGCTCATCCGGCGGGCCAGTGCGGAGGCTCCCTCCGTCAGTTTGTCGGCGCCAAGCAGCACGAGTGCCACGCCAACGACTATTAGCAGGACATCAATCATCATCGTCGTCATCAAAGTCAAAATCGAAATCGCCGTATCCCTCAAGGGCCGGACCCACAAACTCGTCCAGTGCGCGGCGGTCCTTCTTCGTGGGACGGCCGGTGCCGCGCTGACGGTTGACGAACCCGCTGATACGGTTCATTTCAAGCAGTTCATATTGATCGGGAGTGGTCACGTTCTCATAGATTTCAGGCAGCAGCTTAGCTCCCACGCGCTGCTCGATGGTCTTGAGAATCTTGAACGAGAAGGTCACCGGCGGCTTGCGCACGCTGACCACCTCGCCGGCTTTCACCATACGCGAGGGCTTGACGTTGACGCCCTGGATTGTCACGCGACCGTTCTTGATGGCATCGGCGGCAATGGAGCGCGTCTTGAAGATGCGTGCCGCCCACAGCCACTTGTCTATTCGGGCTTCTGTAGTTTCTGCCATAGTGGTGTCTTTCCAAACTTGTTATACTGATTCATCGTCACGTCGATGCCGGCCAGGACAAAGCTGCGCAGTATGTCGACAGCCATGTCGACAGAGGGCTGCAGGTGCGCGCGCTCCTCGTCGGTGAAACGTCCCAGCACGTGGTCAATCTGCGCCCCTACGGGGTAATCATTGCCAATACCCATGCGCAGTCGCGCATACTGCTGACCGATGAGCTGCTGGATATGCCCCAGTCCGTTGTGACCGCCGTTGGAGCCGTTGCCCTTCAGGCGGAAGGCGCCCAGGGGCAGTGCCACGTCGTCGCTCACCACCAGCAGGCGGCTCTGGTCGATGTTCTCCTTGTTGAGCCAATAGCGCACGGCATTGCCGCTGAGGTTCATATACGTGGTGGGCTTGAGCAGGAAGACCTTCCGGCCCTTCAGCGACGTCTCCGCCACGAAGCCATAGCGACGGTCGTCAAAAACGATATTGGACGCCTTAGCAAAAGCGTCCAATACCATCCATCCAGTGTTGTGGCGGGTCTCAGCGTACTCGTCGCCGGGATTGCCCAGCCCAACAATTAAGTACTTGTCCAAAGTTTTACCTTTTTACTTTTTTTACCTTATTACCTCTTACTGAGCGGCAGCCTCGGCAGCAGCAGAACGTGAAGCACGAGTAGCCTTGACAGAGCAGACGATAACCTCCTTCGGAGTGGCAATCTCCAGACCCTCGAAGCTCAGCGAGCCAACCTTGATGGCCTTGCCCAGCTGCAGCTCGGTGACGTCGACGTCCAGTTTCTCAGGAATCTGCTTGTAGGGAGCAGTGACGTTAATCTTACGGATTGACAGTGACAGGCGACCACCGTCACGAACACCCTGAGCGTGACCGACGAGATTGACGGGCAGACCGACGGTGATAGCCTTGGTCTCGTTAATCTCGAAGAAGTCTGCATGGAGCAGAGCGTCGGTAGTGGGATGGAACTGCAGTTCCTTGATGATAGCCTTGTGCTCAGTGCCGTCGATGTTCAGGTTGACGACATAGACATACGGTGTATAGACAGCCTTGCGCAGCTCGGCCATGGAAGCAGAGAAAGCCAATGCCTCGGGCAGACCGTTCTCGCCCTTCTTCTCACCATACAGATTGCAGGGTACCAGACCCTCCTTGCGAAGCAGCTTCGAGGCCTTCTTGCCTGTGGCGGTGCGCTTCTGACCGCTAACGTTAATCTCTTTCATAATTAAATAAAGTGTTACTCTAAAATTAAGTGTCGTTTTGCTTAATCCACCATCACACGATGCGAAAAGCGGCTGCAAAATTACAAAAAATCCCCGACCTGGCAAAGAAAACGAGCAAAATATTGCCGCCGGAAGCAAATTTTTCCCGTTTCACTATACGCTTTTCACTTCTTTTTCGTACCTTTGCAGCTGATAAGAGTATCAAAATGCTATAGAAGAATTATGATTAACAGAGAACTCATCAGAATCAAGGTTGTACAGTTAACCTACGCGTACTACCAGAACGGCAGTAAGAACATTGATACGGCTGAAAAAGAACTACTGTTCAGCCTTTCAAAAGCCTACGATCTTTACAATTACCTGTTAGCACTCATTGTGGGCATCACCCACGAATCGCGACGCCACCTGGAGGTTGCGCAGGCCCGTGCTGAGCGTGAAGGTACGCAGCAGCCCTCGCAGAAGTTTGCCTACAACCGCTTTGCACTGCAGCTGGAGGAGAACCGCATGCTCAACGACTTCCTGGAGGCTCAGAAGAAGAACTGGGACCAGGAAAACCCTGAGTTCCTCAAGAAGATGTACCTCCAGATTACCGAGAGCCAGATATATAAGGAATATATGGAAAGCAGCGAGGACAGCTATGAACTGGACCGCGAACTGTGGCGCAAGCTGTACCGCACGCTCATCCAGAACAACGACGAGCTCGACACCCTGCTTGAGGAGCAGAGCCTCTACTGGAACGACGACAAGACGGTCGTCGACACCTTTGTGCTGAAGACCATCAAGCGCTTCGAGGAGAAGAACCAGAGCCACCAGGAGCTGTTGCCGGAATACGACTCTGAGGAGGACAAGGAGTACGCCCGCAAGCTGTTCCGCGCCACAATCATGAACGCCGACCAGTACCAGCGCTACATGAGCGATGCCTCGCGCAACTGGGACTTCGATCGGCTGGCCTACATGGACATCGTCATCATGCAGATAGCCATTGCCGAAATGCTGACATTCCCCACCATACCCATCAACGTGACCATCAACGAGTATGTAGAAATGGCAAAGGTCTACTCGACGCCGCGCAGCGCAGGCTACATCAACGGCATGCTGGACGCCATTGCCCGCCACCTGATAGACAACAGGGTACTCGTCAAGCACATAGACGACAAACACTGAATATTCACAAAATAACAAATTACCAATATGACACAACTTTTCTTAGCCGCACAGGCCGCACAGGGCGGCGGCATGACCAGTTTCCTGATTATGATGGTAGCCATCTTTGCCATCATGTATTTCTTTATGATTAAGCCGCAGCAGAAGCGCCAGAAGGAGATTCAGAACTTCCAGAACTCGCTCGCCGAGGGCACGCAGGTCGTCACCGGCGGCGGCATCTACGGCACTGTGAAGAAGATTGACCTGGCCGCAGGCATCGTCGAGGTGAAGATTGCCGACGGCGTCGTCATCAAGGTCGACAAGGGCTACGTATTCAAAGATACCGCCAGCACGCCGATTCAGAAGTAAACGTTGAACATTGAACGTTGAACGTTGAACGTTGAACATTGAACGTTGAACATTGAGAGTTGAGAGCCCATACGAAGCCATCAGGGACTTCTTGTTCAGTAACGTGAACAAGCAGTTCCTGATATTTCTGTTCTTCGTGCTGCTCTCAGGCATCTTCTGGCTGACCATCACGCTGAACGAGACCTACGAGCGCGAACTGAAAGTGCCCGTCGAAGTGGTGGGCATACCGAAGAACGTCGTGCTCACCTCGCCGTCCACGGACACCATCCGTACCATTATACGCGACAAGGGCTGGATGATTGTAGCCTATCTGTACGGCGAACGCCTGCCCACCATCACGCTGAACTACAGGAACTACGACCGTGGCAACGGCAGCGGCGTCGTCTCGTCGTCAGACCTGAAACGCCTGCTCATGCAGCGACTCGAGATTTCCACCAACGTCATCTCGGTCAAGCCCGAACGCCTGGAGTTCTTCTATAATAATGGTGAGCGCAAGCGCGTGCCCGTGCGCTGGCGTGGGCGCGTCATTCCCCAGCAGCTCTACTTTATATCGCAGGTCAGCTATACGCCCGACAGCGTCGACGTATATGCAGCACCCGAAAAGCTGGACAGCATTCGCGTCGTCTACACCGAACCGCTCAACTATGCCGGCTTCAGGGACACGCTGACCGTCGACAGCCGTCTGAGCCACACGAACGACATGAAGGTGGTGCCTGAGCGCGTGCAGGTAGAATTCTTCACCGACGTGCTGACGGAGGAGACCATCGACGGCGTGCCCGTCCAGTGTCTGAACATGCCTAAGGGCAAGGTGCTGCGCACGTTCCCCGCCAGGGTCAAGGTGCACTTCGTGGCCGGCGCAAGCCAGATACGCCACCTGCATCCCGAGGACTTCATCGTCGTGGCCGACTATCGGGAAATCGCACAGGGCAGTTCCGACAAGTGTAACCTCTATCTGCAAAGCGTGCCGCACGGCATCACGCGCGCCACGCTCGACTCGAAGCAGGTAGACTATCTCATCGAGGAGGACTAAGTTCATGAAAATAGGCATCACGGGCGGCATCGGCTCGGGCAAGAGCTACGTGTGCAGGCAGCTGGAGCGCCACGGCATCAGCGTCTACGACTGCGACGCGGCGGCCAAACGGCTCATCCGCACCTCCCCCACCCTGCAACAACAGATTGCCGCTCTGGTCGGCTCGCTCGACAAGGCGGCCATGAGCCGTTTCCTGCTGGCCAGCGAGTCGAACCAGCAAACCCTGAACGCGGTGATTCATCCCGCCGTCTTCCGCGACTTCGAGGCCAGCGGCCTGGCGTGGATGGAGAGCGCCATCCTGTTTGAGTCAGGAGCCTGCCAGCTGGTCGACAAAGTCGTGGTGGTCACGGCTCCACTGGAGGTGCGCATCCGTCGCGTCATAGAGCGCGACGGCATCACGCGTGAGAAGGTGCTGCAGTGGATGAACCGCCAGTGGCCGCAGGACGAGGTGAAAGCCCGTGCCGACTACGAAATCGTCAACGACGGACAGACCGACATCGACCGGCAAATAGAAAGATTGCTCCATTCGCTACGCCGCAATGCCAAAGCAACGGAATAGCGGAACAACGAAATAACGAAATAACGAAACGAAAAAAAAGGAAAACAATGAAACAGACCATTTTAGCCATCTCGGGAAAACCGGGACTCTACAAATTAGTAACACGTGCCAAGAACAGCCTCATCGTCGAGGCATTAGACGGAACCCACAAGCGTATGCCCGCCTTTGCCACGGACCGCATCACGTCGCTGGCCGACATTGCCATGTTCACCGAGACAGAGGATGTCCCCCTGATGAAGGTGCTCGCCTCGATGCGCGACCTGGAGGGAGGCAAGAAGTCGAGTGTCGACTTCCGCAAGGCCGGTGCCGACGAGCTGCACGAATACTTCACGAAGGTGCTGCCCAACTGGGATCAGGAGCGCGTGCAGAATAGCCATATCAAGAAGCTCATCCAGTGGTACGACATCCTGATTGGCGCCGGCATCACCGACTTTGAGGAAGAGATGGCTCCCACGGAGGGAGACAACATTGACGACCGCAAGGAGGAAACCGAGGATAAGGCATAATCCCCGTTTCAAGCTGGCCGAAAGGCCACTGACGACGAGCCGTAATCTCACAGGCAACGAGCCGTAATCTCGTAAGCA
>DFGF01000168.1:2588-20175 GCA_002371715.1 Prevotella sp. UBA3757 | reverse complement strand
GCGATGAGATTACGGCTCGTTTTTCTTGACATTTACCGGGAGGGCTGTTCAGAACCGGCCGGGGCGCCCGCCGCCGAAGCCACCGCCGCCAAAACCGCCACGGCCACCACGGTTGCCGCCGCCAAAGCCACCGCCGTTACGACCGCCACGGCCGCCACGACCGCCGCCGAAGCCGGCATTGCCTCCGAAGAGGTTCAGACGGTAGATGACGTGCAACATGGCATAGCTGGTGACGGCATTGTACTCCGTATCGCTGCGCTGCATGGCATTGATGACGCGGCTGACGGTGGACTGCTCTTTCAGTATGTCGTAGAACTGGAGCGACAGGGTCAGGGCGTTGCCCTTCAGGAACGACTGCGACAGCTGGGCATTCCAGATGAGTTCGTTGGTGTTCATCGAGGCGTCGCTGAATCCGCGACGGCTCTGCATGTTCATGTTCGTCGTGAGCTGCGTGCCCCAGGGAGCCGTCACGCCCACCATGCCGCCGTATGAGAACTCCCAGGTGTCAAGGTTGTTGTTGGGCTGCAGTTCGCTGCGCGAGTGGACGTAGTTGAGCGAACCGTTCAGTTCGAACTCCAACCACTCGTTACGGTAGCTGCCGGCTATGCGCTCGCCCAGCCTGAGCTGCTTGGTGACGCTCTTCTCGGAGTCAGCCTGCAAACTGGCTTGCACGTAGCCCACGTTATGATTATAGCCCAGATTAGTGTACGTGTTGATGTTGAAGAAGGCTGCCGAGTCAATAGCGGTGTTGAACATAAAGCCCAGGTTGCCGTTCCAGTTGCCGTTGATGTTCTCAGGACGGGTAATGGTTCCGCCGGTGGCAGAATTGTAAGTCGTCTTGTTGGAGATGGAGTTGCTCGTGGCCGAGAAGTTCACGAAGGCCATGACGGCGCGCTGGTGCTTCTGGAAGTAGTCGTTGTAGAAGAGGTTGACGTTCTGGGTAAACGACGGCTTCAGACCGGGGTTACCCGTGGTGATGCGCAGCGGGTTGCTGTCGTCATAGACGTCAAGCAGGTTGCTGATGGAGGGCTGCGACGTGTTGGCGCGGTAGGTGAAGCGCAGCTGACCGGTCTGCGACTGCTTCCAGCGGAAGTCGACCGTTGGCGAGAAGTTGGTGACGGTACGCGTCGTGTCAGCTGTCAGGCGCACGGTCTCGCCGTTGACGCGGGTGGTGTAGTCCTGCACGAAGTGCGACTTCTGGGGAATCACCTGGAAACCGACGTTCAGGTTGTACGACGGACGAACCACGCGCAGCATCACCTCAGCCGTATGGGTGTAGTTCTTGTAGTTGGAGTAGCGGCTCAGCGTCCGGTCCTCATAGTCTTCGAGCGGATTGCGCAGCATACCGAGATAAGCATCAAAGTTGCGGTATGCAGGCACGATGCCGGAGTAGTCGACGTCGGTCAGGCTGTAGGTCTTGCGGTCGCTCTTGGTATAGCTGTACTGATAGCGGTAGCCGAACTGCAGGTAGACCTGGCGGGCAATGGGCTCGCTGTAGTTGGCGCGCAGCGAATAGCCCCAGCTGTCCTGCGGGGTCAGGCTGTAGCGGTTGGTCTGGTAGGTGGAGTCGCCCGTTCCCAGATAGTTCATCACCTGGAAGAGTTCCGTGTAGTTGTTCGACATCGACTTGCTGGTGCCCTCGCCCCAGTTGGCGTTCAGCTGCAGGGTGATGTTGCGCCCGCTGTTGTTCAGCCGGCGGTTGTACTGCAGCATGCCGCGCAGCGACTTGTTGTCGCTATAGCTGACGCCGTTGTTCGAGCTGTAGTTCTTGACGATGCCGTATTTCTGGGCTATCTCGTTGACCTCGCGCAGGGGGTCGTTAGCATACTGGTAGGGGTCACTGTCGAACGTGGCGCTCGACCCCAGGCTCTCGCCGTCGTTGCTGCTGTACGAGAAGTTCGGACGGAACATGATGTTGGTCATCGAGTCGGGCTGCCACTCCAGTCGCATCTGGCCGTTCCACTGGTTCGAGCGTGAGTAGCTCTGGCTGAGACTGTTGCCGAACGACGAGGTGGTACCGCTGAAGAAGGTCTCGCTGGCCGACTTCGAATAGGTGTCGCCGTCACTGTGGTTCCAGCGCACGCTGCCGTCTATCTTCAGTTTCTTGGTCTTTTCGTAGTTGATGTTCACACCGGCCATCTTCGACGCGTTCAGTCCCTGACGACCGCCGCCCCAACGGCCACCGCCACCGCCACCGGGGAATCCCATGTCGTTGGTATTGTTGGCATTGGTCATGAGAAACACCTTCAGGTCGTCCTTCATGACGCCGCCGAACACGCGGCCGCTATAGCGGTGCTCGGTACCGGCGGCCACGTCGGCATTCACCATCACGCCCTTGTTCATACCGGGCTTGATGCCGAAGTCCAGCACGGTCTCCTCCTCGCCGTCCTGAATGCCCGACACGCGGGCCATGTCGCTCTGCTGGTCGTAGGCCTTGATGCGGTTGATGATGTTTGTCGGCAGATTCTTCATGGCCGTCTTGGTGTCGCCCGTCATGAACTCCTTGCCGTCGACGAGGATTTTCTTCACCTGCTTACCGTTAATCTTGATGGTACCGTCGTCGCTGACCTCGGCGCCAGGCAGTCGCTTCACCAGCTCCTCCACCACAGAACCCTCCGGCGTACGGAAGGCAGCAGCGTTATAGACAAAGGTGTCGGCCTTGACGGTCACCTTGGCAGCCTGACCCGTCACGACGGCACCCTTCAGCATGATGGCGTCGGGCTCAAGGGCGATGGTGCCCAACTGGACATCTTTCGCGGCCTGGACGCTGACGCGCTTGGTGTAGGACTTGAAACCCACGCAGGTCACCTGCAGAATGTACGTACCGGCCTTGGGAGCCTTGACGCTAAACCTGCCGTCGAGCTTGGTGAGCACGCCGGCGGCCAGCGTGCTGTCGGTCTTCAGCAACTTCACAGTTGTCTGTGCCACGGGTTCCTGAGAGTCATTCTCGATTACTTTGCCCGTAATATGGAGCTGGGCCATACTTGTCAGAGCAGTGAGAACTGCCACGAAGAATAGTAAAAAACGTTTCATTAATTACAGAATGTTGATTGATTGTTGGTCTTTTGACGGCGAAAGTCTTGGAAAGTTTAAAAAATAATCGTAAATTTGCACCAAAATTATGGAAAAGCAGAAAATCATACTATCCGACAACCTCGAAAAGCGCCTCACCGAGGCCATCAACGAGGTAGAGCACGACCACTTGTACATGCTCTGCGACACACTAACGCGCCGTTATTGCTGGGAGAAGATACGGACCTTCAATTGTTTGAAGGGCATCACCAGGTTTACCATTGAGGTCGGCGACATCCACAAGAACCTGAAGTCTGTCACCTGGGTATGGGACAAGCTACAGGAGTACGGAGCCACGCGCCACTCGCTGATGATCAATCTGGGCGGCGGCATGGTGACAGACCTGGGCGGATTCGCGGCCTCCACCTTCAAGCGCGGCATACCTTTTATTAATATACCCACCACGCTGCTCGCCATGGTCGATGCCTCCGTGGGCGGCAAGACGGGGTTCAACTACGGTGGACTGAAGAACGAGATAGGCGTATTCAGCAATGCCCGCTCAGTAATCCTCGACACCATCTTCCTCCGCACGCTCGACCGCGAGAACATCTACTCCGGCTATGCCGAAATGCTGAAGCACGCCCTCATCAACAACGAGCAGATGTGGGCACAGCTGCTGAACTTCGACCTGGCAAGCCTGGGAAATTCGGAGAACTCCGAGTACTCAGAATACTCCGAGAGCTCCGATTACTCAGAATACTCCGAGAACTCCGCCCCCTCCCCCCTAAAGCTCCTCTCCGCGATGCTTGCCGACAGCGTTGCCGTCAAACAGCGCATCGTCCTGGAGGATCCGACAGAACAGGGCATCCGCAAAGCCCTCAACCTGGGCCATACCGCCGGCCACGCCTTCGAGTCGCTGGCCCTGGAGCGGAAGCCTGTGCTCCACGGCTATGCCGTTGCCTGGGGGCTCATCGTCGAACTCTACCTGAGCTGCATCAAGACGGGCTTCCCCACCGACAAGATGCGCCAGACGGTCAGCTTCATCCGGGAACACTACGGACGCATGGCCATCAGCTGCGACGACTATCCGCGCCTCATCGAACTGATGCACCACGATAAAAAGAATGTCGGCAACACCATCAATTTCACCCTACTGGGCAATATTGGCGACATTCGCATCAACCAGCATGCAACAGAGGAGGTAATCAAGGAAGCCTTCGACTTCTATCGCGAAGGCTGACGGCGAAAATACAGACCAAGAATGTTTCAAAAAAACACCTGAATACTATGCTACAAATCCGCTGCAAGAACAATAACGTGACCAAGAGCTTTCCTGAGGGCTGTTCGCTGCTCGATGTCTATCAGGAATTTGCCGACGACATCCAGTTGCCATACCCCGTCGTATCGGCAAAGGTAAACAACAGGTCGCAGGGGCTGAAGTTCCGGCTCTATCAGAACCGCGACGTCGAATTTCTCGACGCGCGCGAAGGCTCAGGCCATCGCGTCTATGTGCGCTCACTGAGTTTTGTACTCTACAAGGCTACTCAGGACGTCTTCCCCGGCTCGAAACTCTTCATCGAGCACTCGCTGTGCCGCGGATTCTACTGTAACTTCAAGAAACGCAATACCGACCCGCTGACCGATGAGGACGTGGAACTCATCAGAAAGCGCATGACCGAGATTATCAACCTCGACATGCCTTTCCGACGGACGGAAGCCACCAACGAGGAGACCATCCGCGTCTTTCAGGAACGGGGATTCTCAGACAAGGTGAAACTGCTGGAGACCAGCGGCCAGATTTACAGCGACTACTATACGCTGGGCGATACCGTCGACTACTACTACGGCCCATTAGTACCCTCGGCGGGCTACCTGAACGTATGGGGACTGGAGCGTTACGAGCAGGGACTGCTGCTGCGCGTGCCAGACTGGCACGACCCCTCGCGACTGGCCGAGAAGGTTGACCAGCCCAAGACTTTCGAGATGTTTGCAGAGAAAACGCGCTGGGACATCATCATGCGGCTGTCGAATGCCGGCGACGTCAACAAGGCCATCATGCGCGGGCACGCCTCGGAGCTCATTCAGGTGAGCGAAGCCCTACAAGAGAAAAAGATAGTCAAAATAGCCGAGGAAATCGACCAACGTTTCCACCGCGAGCAGAACCCCGTGCGCATCGTGCTCATCACGGGACCGTCGTCGTCCGGCAAGACCACCTTCTGCAAGCGTCTCAGCATACAACTGCTGGCCTGCGGCCTGCGCCCCATATCCTTCTCGACTGACGACTACTTCGTGAACCGCACCGACACGCCCAAACTGCCCAACGGCGACTACGACTTCGACAATATCGAGGCCGTCGAATACAAACTGCTGGAAGACCACTTGCTACGGCTGATGCAAGGCGAACGCGTCGAAATACCCGAATACAACTTCACCACCGGCAAGCGCGAATGGAATGGCAAGAAGCTGAAACTCGGCAACGATACCATATTGATTATCGAGGGCATTCACGCCCTGAACCCGCTGCTGACGCAACAGATTGCCGAGGAAGTGAAATATAAGGTGTATATCTCGGCACTGACCAGCATATCGCTCGACGACCACAACTGGATACCCGTTCGCGACAACCGGCTGCTGCGCCGCATTATCCGCGACTACAACAATGGAGCTTTCACGGCTCAGCAGACCATTGCCCAGTGGAAAAACGTCTGCGAGGCCGAGGACCAGTGGATATTCCCGTATCAGGAAACTGCCGACGCCATGTTCAATTCGGCACTCAACATTGAATTTGCTGTCCTGCGCACCCATGCAGAAATCATCCTGGCCAGCGTGCCCAAGAACTGTCCGGAGTATGCTGAAGCCCACCGGCTGCTGAAGTTCATCCACTTCTTCCTGCCCGTCAGCGACAAAGAAATACCGCCCACGAGCATCATGCGCGAGTTCGTAGGCGGCAGTAGTTTCAAGTACCGGGGGATATAGCGCCAGTTTCAGAAACCGGGGTCTGTAGGTACTGGTAGCTATAGGAAGAGTGAATACTCCTTGACCATCCATGCCAGTACCGAGGCACCAAGCACTTCACGCTCCGAGTCCTTCAGGTTGCTGACCAGTATCTTTGTCTGTCCCTTGATGTTGTGGAACACGTGTTTCTCGAACGACTCCTCCGTAGGCTCCAACAGCCACTTGCCAGCATGCGGTATGCCGCCGGTCAGGATAATAGCCTCCGGATTAACAATAGAGGCATAGTTGGCCAGTCCGCAACCTAACATTTCACCCGTACGCCTAAATGTCTCAATGGCCAGCGCGTCACCCTGGTCGCACAGGCTTGCTATAACCTTCGGCGTCAGCTCGCTGACCTGCCTCATCAGGCTCTGCTCCTGGCTCTCGGCCATCAAGTCCTGAGCCGTGCGGATAATGCCCTTGTGGGCACAATAGGCTTCCAGGCATCCGACGTTGCCGCAACCGCACACACGTCCATCAGGTACCACGCACGTATGGCCTACCTCGCCGGCAAAGCCCTTGGTGCCGAGGTGCATCTTTCCGTTTGAGAAGAGGCAACTGCCAAAGCCGTAACCTAAGGTGATAACCACAAAGTCCTTCATGCCGTGAGCCAGTCCGAAGGCCTGCTCGGCCAGTGCTACACACTGCGGATTATTGCCCAGCGCCACAGCCAACCCCAGTCGGTCGCGCATCAGTGCCGCCAGTGGTATGATGCCTTTCCACTGGAGGTTTGGCGCATTCTCGATGCAGCCCGTCAGGAAGTTGCTGCTCGGACAGCAGACGCCTACAGACCGCATGGCCTGATAGCCGCCGTTTTCCTCCACCAGTTGCAACACCTTTTCACACAGTACAGCCAGGAAATTGTCAACATTAGGATAGTCGAACGTACTAAAGCTGTCGCTTGCTATGATTTCTCCTCGCAGGTCGATTACTGCATAAGTCGTGACGGCCACGCCAATATCAATGCCCACCACTCTGTCCTTTACATTCGTCAGTTCCATCGTCAGTAAGTTAGTTAATATTCATTGGATTCCTCTTTATTCTTGCTCATTCCTTAAATGAAACGCTCGTTTTGCTTCTACTTAAACAGCGAGTACTCCTTGACAGTCCATGCCAATGCAGCGGCTCCAAGCACGTCGCGTTCGTTGTTCTTCAAGTCAGATACCACCAGCTTCACCTTGTCGCTGATATTACGGAACACATGGCGGTCGAACGACTCCCTTGTCGCCTTGACCATCCACTGGCAGACCTCTGTCAGTTCGCCCGTCAGGATGATGGCCTCAGGATCCAGTATGGTAGCCACGTTGGCCAGCCCCAGTCCGAGCACCTCGCCCGTCCTGCGATACACCTCGAGTGCCAGTTCGTCGCCCTTTTCACAGCAGTCGGCTATGGCTGCAGGCGTCAGCTGATCAAGCTGTCGTATCATGCTGTCCTGCTGACATTCATCCATAACCTCACGCGCCGTCTGGGCAATGCCACGGTCGGAGACGTAAGCCTCGATACAGCCCTTACGCCCACAGGTACACAGGCGTCCGTTGTCCTCCACACAAGTATGTCCCATCTCGCCGGCCGAACCGTTATAGCCAAGATGGGGCTGCCCATTGCTGAAAATGCAACTGCCGAAACCGCCGTGTCCCAGCGACACGACAATGAAGTTCTGCATGCCGTGGGCGGCTCCGTAGACGTGCTCGCCCAGCGATGTAATATGTGCGTCGTTGCCCAGTGCCACTGCCAGTCCGAGACGGTCGCGCAGCATGGCGGCCAAAGGAATGACTCCCTTCCAGGGCAGGTTTGGTGCATTCTCAATACAGCCCGTCAGATAATTAGCACTTGGCGCACTGATGCCCACGGAGCGCACAGACTCAAAGCCTCCATACGCCTCGGCCGTGGTGACGACGCGCTCGCTCAGCGCGTCCAGGAAACTGTTGACATCCGAATAGTCCGACGTTGCAAAGCTATCAGTTCCCAGAATATTACCGCGCTGGTCGACCACGGCGATGGTCGTTTTCGACACGCCGACATCAATGCCTAAGACTCTATTCTTTATCGTTACAATCATTGCTCACTCTCCTTTATACCTTAATATATATATTGGACAGCCGTTCACTTGAACAGCGAGTATTCCTTCACTTCCCATGCCAGCACCGAAGCTCCCAGGACGTTACGCTGGTCGTCATCAATGGTCGACATCACCAGCTTGACCTTTCCCACCAGATTGTGGAACACGTGCTCCTCGAACGAGTCGCTGGCAGGTTCCAGAAGCCACCGACCAGCTTTGGAGACGGGGCCGGCCAGGATGAAAGCTTCAGGATTAAACAGCGAGGCATAGTTGGCCAAGGCAATACCCAGGATATGACCCGTACGGCGATAGGTTTCAATGGCCAGCGCATCGCCCTTCTCGCAAAGTTCGGTGATGATTTGCGGCGTCAGCCGCTCTACCAGCCGCATCTTGCTGGACTCCGTGCTTTCCTCCATGACTTCTTTAGCCGTCTGCAAAATACCGCGGGCTGAGGCGTAGGCTTCCAGACAACCCTGCTTGCCGCAATTACACTGTCGGCCGCCAGTCACGATGCAGGCATGGCCTACCTCGCCGGCAAAACCGTTTGCACCCAAATGTACCTGACCGTTGCACCACAGGCAGCTGCCCACGCCGCTGCCCAGCGATATGAGCACGAAGTCACGCATGCCGTGGGCAGCACCAAAGGCATGTTCGCCCAGCGCCATGACGTGAGCATTATTGGCCAGGGCCACAGCCATTCCTAACTGGTCGCGCAGCATGGCCGCCAGGGGAATGACACCCTTCCACGGCATGTTTGGGGCATTTTCCAGACAGCCCGTTCTGAAGTTACCGCTCGAAATACTGATGCCCACCGAACGGATGTTCTCATAGCCTACGCTCTGCTCGGCCAAGTTCATGATGCGCTCCGTCAGCACGGATACATAGTCGCCTACGAACGGGTAGTCGCTCGTAGGGAAATGGTCTTGCTTGATGATGTTTCCACGTATGTCCACCACGGCCAACGTGGTTCTGTCAATATTGGCGTCGACGCCCACCACTTGGGTTTTCTGTTGGTTCTGTAGCATTTCTCGTAGTATGATGTCTTAAAAATAATGGTCGTGTTAAAAATATTATTGAATTTTCCCACTCTCTCTGTCAGGAATATTTCCCTATAGCTCGGCATCAGAGCACTGGAAAGTCGTGCCCTTGCTGATGTCGCCCGTCTCAAGTCCCAGCTTGAACCACTTCATGCGCTGCTTCGACGTGCCGTGGTTGAACGACTCAGGCACGGCATAGCCACGAGCCTTCTTCTGCAGGTAGTCATCGCCGATGACCTCGGCACAGTTGATGGCTTCCTCAATGTCGCCATCCTCCAGCGAACGGAACATCTTGTTGTCGTGGTGAGCCCAAACGCCGGCATAGAAGTCGGCAAGCAGTTCCAGACGCACCGACAACTTGTTGGCCTCGGTCTGCGAGAGGCGCGCCATCTGTTCGTGCACCTTCTGCAGCGTACCTGTCAGGTATTCCACATGGTGGCCCACCTCGTGGGCAATGACGTAGGCATAGGCAAAATCACCACTTGCCCCCAGCTTTGACTTCATCGTCGAGAAGAACGACAGGTCTATATACAGTTTCTGGTCGCCCGAGCAGTAGAAGGGACCCATGGCAGCCTGTCCTTGTCCGCAGGCCGTCGGCGTGCCGTCAGTATACAGCACCATGGTTGGAACCTGATACGTGGCGCCGTTCTCCTTGAATATCTTCGACCACACGTCCTCGGTACCGCCCAGGATCTGCGTTGAGAACTTGGCCAACTCCTGTTCTTCAGCCGTAAACTCGCGTTGCTCACTGCTCACCTCCGTGTTCTGGCCCATCGACTGCTGGGCAGCCTGCATGCCGGCCTCCAACGGATTGCCGCCCGTAAAATAGGCTATCGCCATGGCAATGATGATACCGCCGATACCCAGTCCAGCCTTCTTGCCGCCCGTCATGCGGCGGCGGTCTTCCACGTTAGAACTTTCTCTTCTTCCGTCAAGTCTCATAATGTCTACTACGTTTTAGGAATTTCACTATCTGGCTACAAAGTTAATAAAAAAATCAATAAACGATACTAAAAACATAAGATTTTTTTTCATTTATCTCGGTTTTAGCTTCTTTTAACCCATCCAGCACGTGTTTCATGTCGTTTCTGATGCCCTCGCCCGAACGTTTTACCACGGCCTCCTTCAGCGTCCACAATCTGGTAAACTCCACTTCGGGGCGCCGGGCCTTCAGGATGAGCAGCATCTCCCGGTCGTTCATCGTATAGCGAGCCAGGCTTTCGCTGTAGCGGCGTATGCTTTCCACGTCGACGCCTACGGGTCGGTCACTGAGCACGCAGAGTGCAGCCTCGCGGCAGTGGCTCATGTTGAAACATATTTCCGGGTGGCCCACAATGGCGGGCTTGCCATGCTCGCCATACTCAAACACTGGTGGTTCCTCAATACCGTATTCCCGGCGTAGGCCTTGGCAGAGCAGCAGATAGGCCGCCGCACACGTCTTGCGTCCCAGTTCGTGCTTGAATTTCAAGCACTGCTGGCGTCGCTGTTCGCTCAGCAGCGGCAGGGCAGCCTGCCAGTCAAACGTCTCCAAGTCGTCGTTCAGATATATCATCTTTGATTTTTCCAGTTTACCAGATACAGGCGTTCCGTGGCACGTGTAAATGCAGTATAGAGCCAGTGGAAGTAGTCGGGGGTCAGCATCTCGTCGGTCATGTAGCCCTGGTCTACGTAGACATGCGCCCACTGACCGCCCTGAGCCTTGTGGCAGGTAGCTGCATAGGCAAACTTCACCTGCAAGGCATTATAATAGCGGTCTTCACGCAGCCGCTTCGTGCGCTCCGTCTTGGTGGGTATGTCGGCATAGTCCGCTAATACCTTATTATATAAAAGGTCTTGCTGCTCGCGCGTCAGTGCCGGAGCCTCCGAGGTCAGCGTGTCCAGCATCACGGTAGCCGTCAGTTCGTAGTCGTCATAGTCGGGGAACACCATCGTCACCTCAGCGAAGTGAAAACCGTACAGTTCCTGCTCACGGCGCACACGGCGCACCACGGCCCTGTCGCCGTTGGCGATGAAGGCGGTTGTCTGGCGGGGCATGGCGGCTGAGGGCTGAGGGCTGAGGGCTGAGGGCTGAGGGCTGAGGGCCGAGGGCTGGGGTTGGTTGGCCGACAGCCAGTAGTAGTTGTTCTTGACTATCATGATCTGGTCACCACTTGACAGCACGTCCTCCCTGTCCAGCACCGTGCGCCGGATACCGTCGTTGTAGATATTGGCGCGCTTGTTCGAGCGGGTCACCACGATAGTTTCGTCCAGTCCGACGCGACTGTAGCTCGACGCCAGTTCCTCTATCAGCTCGTCGCCCCTGACGGACCGGATGTCGGCAAAGCCTTCGAAACGAATCTGGGGCCACTGCCAACAGCCGCTCTCCATCATGCGCCTCACGAGTGTGGCATTCCACAGGATGCCCGACTCGCTACTTTGGCGCACCACTTCCGTCAGCCTGCTCTCATACACGTGCAGACCATAGCTGCTCAACGTGCTCTCCTGCAGAGCCGGACTTTCCGTCTCGCCCACGGGCGGCAGCTGTGCCGTATCACCTATCAGCATCAGCCGACAGTTCCTTCCGCTATACACAAAGCTGATCAGGTCGTCCATCAGCTGGCCGCCGGCAAAGATGCTGACAGCACCCTGCTGTTGCCCGTTGGCTATCATCGACGCCTCGTCAACCACGAACAGCGTGTCCTGTGCCGCGTTGTAGTTCAGTTCGAAACCGCCCTCCAGGCTTTTCTGCCTGTATATGCGGCGATGGATGGTAAAAGCTGCATGTCCGGCAAAGAGCGAGAACACCTTGGCAGCCCGGCCTGTCGGGGCCAGTAGCACCAGTTTCTGGCCAAGCGTCCCCAGCGCCTTGACAATCGCCGCCGACAGCGATGTCTTGCCCGTGCCGGCTGCGCCCTTGAGCACCATCGCCACGCGCTCCCGCCGGTCGGTCATGAATCGGGCAAAGTCGTCAATGGCCGTCTGCTGCTCACGGGTCGGCGTGTGGCCGAACGCTTCGCGTATCCTATATGTCAGTTCGTCCTGTATCATCGTGGCCGCAAAAGTACGGAAAAAAAATGAGCCGGCCAAAAGATACAGCATTTTTTGGTTGTTTGCCTTTTATTTACTACCTTTGCAAACGAAATGGACAGAATACGGACAACAAACTATCTGCTGGCACTGGCTGCGCTGACACTGGGCGTACTGTGCGTGCTGAGCATATTAGGAATATAAATAAGGTATGGCAATGAACGAACTGAGCAATACACTGCGACGGCTGGTGGTGAGAGTAGGGCAAGGTAGCCTCATGTTCAGCACAACAGACAACCAGGGTCAGGTTGACTTCGAACACTTTCCCATCACCAGCAGCATCACCATGGCTGCCAACCTGCGGCAAGCCCTGCAAACGAGCAATTTGTTGCGTGAACAGTATCAGCGCACGCTGGTAATGGTTGACTCGCCGGTACTGATGGTACCCAGCGACCTCTTCCACAAGGAGGAACAGGAGGCCCTGTACCACCATGCCTTCACACTCCGGGAGCACCATTCGGTCATGTCGACCATACTGCCCGACCTGAACTGTGTAGCACTCTTCAGCATCGGCAGGGATTTGCTGACCGTCATTAACGACCACCTGGCCCACCCTACCGTGATTGCGGCTATGGCACCTGTCTGGCGACACATGCACCAGCGCAGTTATACCGGCATCCACCAGAAATTGTACGGCTATTTCCATGACCACCGCCTGGAGGTGTTCAGCTTCGGCAAGAACCGCTTCAGGTTCTGCAACACGTATGCCGTCAACAACAGCAACAATGCGCTCTACTTTCTGCTGGCGGCCTGGAAACAGTTAGGACTGGAGCCTGACCACGACGAACTGCACCTGGTAGGGACACTGCCCGACGAGGAAGCGCTGATGGGCGAAGCCAAGAAGTTTGTGAAACGCGTGTTCTACATCAACCCGACCGGCGAGTTCAACCGTGCACCCGTCACGCAGATTGCCGGCATGCCCTACGACCTGATGACGCTGTTTGTCAAAGGAAGGTGAGAGATGGATGATGGAAGATGGATGATGGAAGATGTAAGAAGTAAGAAGTAAGAGAAATGCGGATTATAACAGGAAAATACAAGGGGCGCCGCTTCGACATACCGCGCACGTTCAAGGCACGGCCGACGACGGACTTTGCCAAGGAGAACATTTTCAACGTGCTGGTGCAGTATGTTGACTTTGAGGGCGCCACGGCCCTCGACCTTTTTTCGGGCACGGGCAGCATCTCGCTGGAACTGCTCTCGCGCGGTTGCAGGCAGGTGGTCAGCGTAGAGCTGGACCGCGACCACCACCGTTTTATCCGAGAATGTATCGCAAAACTGGAGAATCACCAAGACCGTTCAACGTCTAACGTTCAATGTATTCGTGGCGACGTGTTCAGATTTCTGAAGTCATGCCGCCAGCAGTACGACCTGATATTTGCCGACCCGCCCTACGCACTCAAGGAACTGGCCTCACTGCCCGACATCATCATGGAGCGCGGACTGCTGAAGGACGGCGGCATCTTCGTGCTGGAGCATGGCAAAGACCACGACTTCAGTCAGCATCCCCATTTCAGGGAGCACCGCCAGTACGGCAGTGTCAACTTCACCTTGTTCCAGGATTTTTAACAAAATAATTACTTTTATGCCACTAAGAATAACGATGCAGGACATCAGGTCACGGCACCCCAAGAGGGTAAGCAGCCCGACGAGTCCTACCTCGTAGAATACAACAAAAGTGAAGTTATCCCCCTATCCCCACTATGATTTCAAATAAACCACTGTATATCAATGAATTAATCATAGGTAGATAGGCCATTTATCCCCCTATGTTCCCCCTATGTACCCCCTATGATTGCGGCTGATTTTGCCTACACCGGAAGATTTTTTGCCTATAGGCGCAAGACATTTTGCCTATAGGCGCAAGACGTTTTGCCTATAGGCGCAAGCTCGTCGGAGCCGGGCGCGCTTCTTGCCCTGACGGAGCTGGAACGGCGCGACACGCTGGCATTCCCACTATAAGGGGACTAATTCGCTTTGAAGAATGGCACTATTCCGCTTCAAGAAGCTGCGCTGGAAGCGTGGCGGCATCGGTGGCCAAGCAGGGTTACAGCCTGAACCTCAGATCATAGGGGGTCGTTTTTTAGAATCCTATTTTGGGTCGTTTGTTTGTCTCTATCTTTTCTCCGTTCATTTCTGAACACTACTACCGTGTGGCGGTTGTCTGTTGCTTGTCCTTTCTGAAATAGAAACATCGTTTACACCTATTTTATATTATATCACGCACTTTTTCGGCAAAATATTTGGCGGATTGAAACAAAAGGCGTACCTTTGCACCTAATAGATCCCGCCGCCGCTTCTCGTCCGCAAGGAATGTAGCGTACCAGGGCGGGCCATTTTTTGTTTATACGTTTATGAGATACACCAAGCAGCTCCTCACTCTCCAGCAGCAGATAGATATTCTGAAGCAGCGAGGACTTGTAATCGACAATGAGACAGAAGCAGTCTCTGTTCTTGACACCATCAGCTACTTCCGCTTGGCAGGCTATTGGCGACTGATGGAGGCAGACAAGCAAAGTCATATATTTAAGCCAAACTCCCATTTTAACCAGATAGTCAGTCTCTATCACTTTGATGAAGAGTTGCGCTTGCTCATCTTTGCCGCCATCCAAAGCATCGAGGTTACTGTACGTGCTCGTCTCATCCGTATATTCTCTGAGCGTCATGGTGCCTTTTGGTTTATGGACTCGACTTTGGCAGACAGCACGACCATGCATCAGAACAATATCAACAGCCTGCAGGAAGAACTGAATCGTTCTGAAGACGAGTTCATCTTGGAGCATTTCCAGAAATATGACACCCCTTCCATGCCGCCTGTCTGGAAGACATTGGAGGTAGCATCTTTCGGAACGCTTTCCAAGCTTTACGCCAACATGAACGACAGTGCAGCAAAGAAGGCCGTCAGCCGCAGTTTTGGCATTCCCAAGTTTGAGTATATGCGCAACTGGCTGCGGTGTATTACTGTTGTACGTAACATCTGCGCCCACCATGCCCGCCTTTGGAACACAAACATCGTGGTCAAGCCAAACCTTCCCAGTCATCTTCCCCATCCGTGGATTTCCAACCAGCAGGTTAACCGCGACAAACTCTATCCTCACCTCTGCTACATCGCCTACTGGCTCAACAGCATCAATCCGTCTAACACTTTCACAAAGGACATCAAGGCTCTGCTCAAGAAGTATCCCGTCGTTGATCCCGCAGCAATGGGCTTCCCACGAGGGTACGAGAATGAACCGCTGTGGCAATAGAAAGCCACGGCAGGTTTCCGCATAAGTTACTTGCTTATGCAGAAACACCACCGTGTGGCAGTTGTCTGTTGCTTGTCCTTTCTGAAATAGAAACATCGTTTACATCTTTTTATATTATATCATGCACTTTTTCACCAAAATATTTGGCCAAGAATGCTTTCTATGAAAAGATAAACCAACTCATAGAGGATCTTAAGGCTGACCCGATGAACATAGAGCTACAGCAACAGATGGAGCACTTGACCGAAAAGGTCACTCAGCTTCAGGTTGATATTGAACGCAGAAAGCAGCAACGTGAGCAGGATCAAAAGACCATATCGGCTTTAAGGGAAGAAAATACCCAGTTGCGTCACAACAATGAAAAGAGTGCATCCATCAACGAGAATCTACGCAAGGAAAATCGGGACTTGAAACGCAAGGCTTACCCAGAGCGTTATGTCCTACCCTCTTTCATCAATGTAGATGCTACACGCATCTATAAAGACAAGCAAGGACAGTGCCACATCGCCATGAAGTTTACAGGTGGCTCCAAGGAATATAGCGAGAAGATGAGCAACGAGGATTTCATGGCTTTCAAAAATGGTGACTTGACGAAGGAAGAAGTCATCGCCAAATATCATAAGCCCCGTATAGAAGGTTATATCCGCAGAGAGTTCTCATCCGCCAACAGACGCGCCACAGCTCTTTCCCTCATAGAAAAAACTATCTTCAGCTACATGAAACTCTATGCCAATTCCACATTGGTTTCATCATCTAACGGTGACAACAACCCACGCAAGCGAAGAAACTATGATGACATTGACGATATGAACGACGAAGAGCGGAAGGGACGGTCATATTAACACTTTTATCGGGTTTTGAGCAAAAATTTGTGAAATAATCAACGAAAATCATCACATTTTTGAAATTTTCGAGGAAATCCGAACGCAGTTTGAGACTTTTTGAGTATCTTTGCATCAGCATCACCGACGCCAGTTCGAGGAGTTATCGACCAACGCTGGAATACAAAGCCAGACAGAAGTCAATGTCGAATCAAATAAATGCCACATTTTCAAGTGGACTTATATATAAATTATGCACAAGATTATTATTATAAAAATCCAAGAGGGTACTTTTACACCGGGTGGCCATGTAATTCAAGTTTGGGCAAACCCTGTAGTAAAATCCCCAAGTTTCTCATATGTTCTAAAGACTTTTGGCAGAGTTGAATACCAATATGCTCAAAATAAGACAGATGATACGATGATGTTCGTATTTCCTTATTCAAATGAAATGATGGAACAATTTCTTGATATGGCAAGGAATAGGAAATATTGGGAACCGGATTTAGACGAATTCCATTTTGCGAGAGTTAGTATGCAAAATGGTGAAACGCGGTCTTTTTTGAAGTCCAATTTATTTAAAAAACGTATTCCTGAGTGTTTGTTTGCTTATTATAAACCACCCCAGGACATTTTCGATTTCAGACATCGTATTATAGATGGTAATAAATGTCTTATTTTTCCTGCAACTCAAGCTACGGAAGATGATATAGATAAATATATTGATGAGTACTTAGATATTGATGACGTAACAAAAGCTGAAGAAAAAAGTTTGAGAAACGAAGGTCAAACAGATTTCTTCGTTTTCCCAGATAATGCTTTCTATTGGGATAAATTAAACGACCTTATTCCACATTATGATTTTGAGGAGAATAATCTATGGAATCCCGATTTGAGCCTTTTCTGTCGTCATATAAGAGTGAATCGTCAAGAACTAGGCAAGACTACACTCCACAATTTGTATATCTCTAATAATCTTTCCCCTTTTGAAATACAAACCAATATGGATTCTTTATTAGAGCCCACTCCTGAGGAAATAGAAGTACTTAATAACAAGGCAAGAAAGGAAATTGCTAATAAACTTTGGAGAGAATCTGAGGAGGAAAGGCATTTAATTGAAGAACTTGAGGATGCAAAGTGTTGTGACAGAACGAATGGGACTAATTGCGATTACGGTGATAATGGATATGGCAAAGAATATGACGATGATAACATTTGGTGATAATAAATGTTCTTTAGTACAATACTTAATACAAGGGGAATTTTGTGCATAATCGCACGTTATTATAGAACTGCCACTTACCCTGACTGGCATTCGCTTTCTGCTTCTGCTCATTGTCTCGTAAATGT
>DFGF01000168.1:2221-2532 GCA_002371715.1 Prevotella sp. UBA3757 | reverse complement strand
ATGTTATGAGGCGACACGGATGGCTGTCTCATGCCGTCTCGGTTAAACATTACGAGGCTGTGTGGTGCTGAATGTTCATCATCGTTTTTCTTTCCCTTTAGTTTAGAAGCAGGCAGCTATCATCTCCTTACCCAGTTTATGAATATGGGCGAGGATTTCACTTTCCCTCTCAGCAGAAGGTTTCTTGAAGCCATTGATATAGTTACGCAGTAGTGTGGCGTTCATCCCAATGGAACGGGCAAATTCTGCCACGTTGATTTCCTTGTGGGTCAGGAAGAAACGCTGTAGGGCTGATGGCTCTGAATCTTCAT
>DFGF01000168.1:1865-2124 GCA_002371715.1 Prevotella sp. UBA3757 | reverse complement strand
GACTACGCCAATGGATGCCGTCATAACCAAAGGTGTATTGGCTACGTTCTTCATCGGATGCTGCCCTCAACTTAGGGTACCAAAGCAGCGACTGGCTGTACTCCTTTCCCTCTTCGTCTCTGCCGAATATATGATCAGCAGTAAACCAAATCTTTGTAATTTTCATAACGTATCCCCCTATATTAACTATTAAAAAGCTCCTCCCAACGCTTGATAATCAGGTCGGCATTCTCATCAATGACCGCCTTAATCTTCTTCA
>DFGF01000168.1:0-1740 GCA_002371715.1 Prevotella sp. UBA3757 | reverse complement strand
TCCATACGAACTTAGCCATCCCACCATTCCCCCTTCAACGTGAACGTGGACAGGCTCATGCTCCTTACTGTAAAAGAAGAAGGAGAATCCAAAGAATCTAAATACTTCTGGCATATCTCTATCTCAATTTATAGTGACTGTGCAAAGATAGGAATTATTTTCGATAGCAATCAATTTTTCCCTGAATACTGAGGTTTGCGATATAAGCGTTGTCTGCTCTACCAAAAAGTCCTAAACCTTTTCCGAAATCTGAGTCTCTGTTGTTAGCCAAGTACAGATTTTTGATTTGCTTTTTGTTTCCGTCAAAATTGCCCTTAAAAGAGCCATTAGAGCCGATAGGTTCCCATTTGTAATTGCAAAGGTCGATGTCGTCATCCAAATATATCGTTTTCCCCTCAAATGTCTGACCTTTATTTACTAAGTCTGACAAACCTTTCAGTTGGCTGGCTTTTGTAAGGTGAAAAGTGGATTCACTGTCGCTAAACCAACTTGTTTCGCTACTAGCACCATCCCAAGTATCGGCATTAGCAACTATTGGAAGCAGCATTGTCATGATAAAAAAAGTTGTTTCTTCATAATCGTATCATTTTTGTTTATATTACTTTGTTAGTGGGTATACACAACAAAAAACGTGAGCAATCTACTTCGCTTACGCATTCTGAGGTATTGGGGATAACCTATCAATCTTAAACGAGTAAATGCCCACGCCGAACGGCGTGAACTATCTACTTCAGTTCTTGATTGATTCGTCTAATTCCCCAATTATCAGAATGCAAGAATCAAAAGTGGACGTCCAGTCTTATGTCCTTATAACTTTATCTGTCCATTGGCATATCTGTTTTTAGAGTTACACCTTATATTATATATACACTACCTCCTATTCTTTCCGAACAGGTCTGAATGAGTGCCGGTATTCGTCATCAACAACACCAAATCCCTGTCGTTTTGGTCCCATACAAGAAGCCAGTTGGAGGTGATGTGACACTCCCAATAGCCTTCGTACTGGCCGTGAAGAATGTGAGGATTATATTTCTCAGGCAGACGACCCTCAGTGGCAAGGATGTTGAGCACATCAGTCAACAACTGCTCATCATAGCCTCGCTTGAGGCAACGTTTGAGCGAGCGTTTGAATTCGCCAGTATAGCGAAGGTTGTATTTCATGCCTTGCACTGCTTGATAAGGTCTTCCACACTGTCGGCTTCATAGACACGGCCATTCTTGATGTCGTCAATAGCCCGGTCCATACCCGTCTTTGTCTGCTGCTTTAGCGTTACGGAGGCTACCCCTCGCAGCATACTGATGGCCTGACGTATCTGGTCAAGCATAGAAATATCTTCTACGGAAACTGTCAGTTGAGTCATTTTCTTCCTTGCTTAATGTTTTAATTCCTGTTATATGTGTACACGGCTATGCGGCATGGCCCATTTCGTAAAGCCTTTCAGGAGCAATGTCGGCACCGTTCTTCCAGAAGATGGTCTGGTCGAGGCCGAACTGGATGAACTCGTTCTTGTCGCGCAGCTCCTCGAATGCGGGATACGAGAGCAGCGGCGTGAGGTCCACCTTGCGGCGTTCGCCCGTGCTGAACGTACAGAGCAACGTGTAGTCGCCCAAATACTCTACATCTGTAATCGTCAGTAACATAATCTGTCCTCCTTATCTTATTTTGGTTATTTTCTCTCCACGCTGTGCTCTGTCCCATAGCTCCATCAGCTCTGCCTCGTGCTCGTCGATGAAGTCATT
>DFGF01000172.1:16065-27127 GCA_002371715.1 Prevotella sp. UBA3757 | reverse complement strand
TCTGGAAGCCCCATGAGCGCAGTGCTTCGGGAATGATGACGCGTCCGGTGCCGTGCAGCGGTGTGTAGACGATGTTGAGATCCTTCTGTCGCAGGATGACATCCTGGTCCACCATAGCCTCCTTGACTGCTTGCAGGTAGTCCCAGTCCATCTCGCCACCGATGATGTCGATGAGCTCCTTGTTGCCCTCGAACTTGACGTCCTCAATCTTCACTTTGTTCACCTCGTCGATGATGCCCTTGTCGTGGGGAGCCAGCACCTGTGCGCCGTCGTCCCAGTATGCCTTGTAGCCATTATACTCACGGGGGTTGTGGCTGGCGGTCACGTTGACACCGGCCTGAGCACCCAGCTGGCGGATGGCAAACGAAATCTCGGGTGTGGGGCGGAGGCTTTCGAAGAGGTAAACCTTAATGCCGTTAGCCGAGAAGATGTCGGCAACGGTCTCGGCAAACATACGTCCGTTGTTGCGGCAGTCGTGGCCTACGACCACTGAGCACTGCTTGCCGGGGAATGCCTTCAAGATGTAATTGGCAAAGCCCTGAGTAGCCATGCCTACGATATATTTGTTCATGCGGTTCGTACCGGCACCCATGATACCGCGCAGACCACCAGTACCAAATTCCAGGTTCTGATAGAAAGCATCAATGAGGGCTGTCTTGTCGGGATTGTCCAACATAGCCTGTACTTCCTTACGTGTCTCCTCATCGAAGGCCGGAGAGAGCCATACCTTTGCCTGTGCCTCGCACTGGGCAATGAGCTGAGCATTATTGTCCATAATCTGTTGTTAATGTTTTAGATTTATTTGTTTTTAGACTATTCATGACCACAAAGTTAGGAAAAAAAAGCGAAAACTAATGCATCGGGGCTATTAATTTTCGTTTTTTTAGCATTCAGGCCACCATGAGGTGACCGTTTAACTACTGACGACCGCCGCCCGAACCATGGCGAAGACCACCGACAGCAGGAGTACGCAGACGGGTATGTAGGTCAGCCGGCGTTCGTAGCGTGAGGGAATGGTGAAGCGGCAATAGAGGCGATAGACCAGCCAGCCGACGAAGCCTCCCCAGAGCAATCCGACGGTGATGTCGCCCGGATAATGGACACCCAGATAGAGGCGCGTCCAGCAGTTGACCAGCGACCACAGCACCAGACTGACGACCAGCACACGCTGGCGCATGAGGAGCGAGAAGAACAGGGCGATGGAAAAAGTGTTGGAGGCATGGGCGGAAAAGAAGCCGTAACTGCCGCCACGATAGCCGTCGACGACGTCGACCAGCGAGCCAATCTGCGGGTCGTGGGTGGGCCGCCAGCGTGCCACCAGGGGTTTGACGATGGTGTCGTCGACGGTTCCTGCCAACAGCACGCAGAGACCTGCTGCGGCCAGTATGAGCAGCACCTCGCGCCACTGCCGATTAGTTTTGATGACGACATAGAGCAGCGACAGGTAGAGTGGTATCCACGTCTTGGCATTGGTAAGCGTCATCACCACTGAGTCGAGAAACGAAGAGTCGCTGCCATTGACCAGGAGCAGCAATTGCTTGTCGAACTGAATGATTTCTTCCATAAACTGATTCTTGTATTACCGGATTCCCGTATTCTTGTCTTCCCGCTATCAAATAACCTCCATGTCCTTCAGCTCAATCCATCCCGACTTGCCGTCGGCCACCCGGATTTCGCGCCACCCGCGCATAGTGTCGTCTGTAATGGTGACACGCGTACCTTCGTGGAGGATAAACAGGTCGGTACCGTTCTTGGACGGTGTGCTCTTGACCGGGACTGCCGAACGCATGATAATGGCTCCCGTACGGTGAAGCAAAGACTGCTGTTGCTGGAAGGCAAACACGTTGGACATGAGGAACACGACAAAAAACAGGATGCCGCCAAAGAAGCCAATCTTGCGCAGCCAGATGCGCTGTGCAAAGATGTAGAGCAGCACTAACAGCATGGCACACACCAGCGTGCCGACAGCCATGCGCGCCCAGGCATCGACGCTCTGCAGGCGCACCAGCGAGCGGTACCACGTGACAAAGAACATCTCTGACTCCGGCACTATCTTGTCGATAGTCTTCGAACGAGCCATCTGCAGGTTGAAGCGCACGTCGGCATCGCCCGGCGACAGGAGCAAGGCTCGCTCGTAGGACAGCACGGCCCGCGTGATGTCATCCATACGATAGTAGGCATTGCCTAAATTGTAGTAGATGTCGGCACTCTCACCCTGCTTCAGCAGCTGCTCGTAGATTTGGGCAGCCTGCTGGTAGCGCTCCTGCTGGTAGGCACTGTCGGCCTGGGCCTTGGTGACAGCGTGGGAGGTGAGAGGTGAGAAGTGCGAGATGAGAGATATGACTACCAGCAGGACGAGCCGCGCAGCCATACTGCCATCAGCACTTGCTGCCGACTTTTCTCCTTTGCCCTTGCGCAACATGGACGCAATCTGGGTCAGGGCACTGAGTGCCGTATCGTATACCTTATTCATATTACCTGTGGCATCGCCGGGAGCATAGCGTGCATACTCACACTCGTCAAGCGCCGAGAGGAACTGCTGAACGACCTCCGGGCTGACCTGATGGCTGGTGAGCTGCTGGCTGATGTTGTCGCGTGAGAGTTGTTCGACAGGGATGTTGAGCTTGTCGCCAACATAACCCCAGAGGGCACGCATCACCTCGTCGTAGAAAGCACCCGACTGTCCGCTCTGCATCAGCTTGTGGGCCTGCTTCAGACGCTTGACGGCCACCTTGTTGGCACGTCCGGCACGCTGCTTCACGATGTTGGCATTCTCGATGGCGCGGCGACGGAATACGACCAGCAGAGCCACGAAGGCCGTCAGCAAAGCGGCAAGGATGGCCCAGTAGGAGGCTGAACCAAAGAAGAAGTCACCGGCAGCATGCTGACGCGACGCGCCGGTATGGATATAGTGGATGTCGCTGTTGAGCAGCTGTACGTCCTCCTGTGCGGTGTAGGTACCGACGCTGCCCGACCCGCTGCCCTTGGCCACGTTGAGGGTAAAGCCCTGGGTGGTGACGGTCTTATACTTACGTTCGTGGATGTCGTAGTAGCAATACTCGATGGGCGGAATCTCAAACTTTCCGGCATGGCGGGGTACGGCCAGGAAGTCGTAGACGATGCTGCCCTCCAGTCCGGCGGAAGTCAGCTTGCTCTTGTCGGTGACCTTGGCGTCGTACTGGTCGAAGTCCTTGGGAAACTTCACCTCGGGCTGCTTCAGCAACTTCATGTTGCCCAGTCCGCTGACGATGACGCGCAACTTGACAGGGTCGTTGGCCTTGACCTCCGTCTGGTCTATCTGTGCGGAAATGTTGAACGAGCCAACGCCACCCGAGAAATTAGCCGGCCGCTGGGGCAACGGTTCGACATCGATGGTGATGCCGGGGGCCTTGATCTGCTTCTTCACCTCCACGTAGCCCGAACCGCCGTTGAAGAAGGCCTCGAACGGGTCGATGTTTCGGTTCTGCTGGACGACGATGCCATTGAACGTGATGCTGGGAATCTCCAGTTTGCCCGACTGCTGGGGAAACATGACGTACTGGCTCCATGTGACCGTCTTATATGTACGGCCATTGAACGTCTCGAGGAAGAAAGTCTTCTGGTTTGGCAGAGGTATTTCGCGCGTATAGAAGTTCTTCAGGTCCGGCATGTCGCCCCTGAGATCGGTCAGTCCCACAACGGTGTAGACCTTATAGGTCAGCAGCAGGGGTTCCTGTTCGATGACCCGGCGCTTTGAGGCACTGACCTTGATAAAGAGGTCGCTGCCGGAAATGGCGGAACCGGCAGGGCGCAACTCGTCGGCATCGCTCTGGCCGTGACGCCGCTGCGAGGACTGTCCCCCACCCGACTGCTGAGCCTGTCCGGAGACACGAATCGTCAGCGCGTTGGACTGTATCGATTTGCCCCCGGCAGTGACATGGGCAGCAGGAATGGTAAACGTGCCATTCTTGTGAGCCACTAATATATAGGTATAAGTAACCGACGACGTGCTCGACGTGTGGCCATTGACCATCTGGAAACTGGACTGCGTGCTGGTGCTCGGTCCCATCAGCACCTCCAGCCCGTCGGGCATGTTTCCGGCACGGAAACCGCGAACGTCCTGCGTATTAACCGTGTACGTCAGGCGGAACTGCTCGCCGACGGCCACCTGCGAGGGGGCACGCCCGGTGAGGCTTTGCGCCAACGCCTGAACGATTAGCAAATGAGATAGTATGAAAGTAAATAATAGCCTCATCATGTTTTACCAATTTTTCTGCAATACCCGTTTACCAGCTTTCTGCTGGGCTTTCTTCATGCGCTCCTGCGTCTGTTTCTCCTCCTGCATGGCGGCATTCAGCAACTGCTCGGCATTCTCGCGACTCATCTTCTGGTCGTCCTGCTTCTGCTGCTGGTCTTGCTTTTTCTGATTATCCTGCTTCTGCTGGTCCTGCTTCTGTTGGTCTTTATTGTCCTTATTATCCTTATTGTCTTTATTGTTCTGGTTCTGTTGCTGCTGTTGTTGCTGCTGCTTCTGCAGCCGCTTGCAGAGGGCCAGGTTATAGCGCGTCTGGTCGTCGTTGGGATTGTTGCGAAGCGACTCCTTATAGGCTTCGATGGCTTCGCCGTACTGCTGGTGCTGCTGGCAGATGACACCCATGTTATGATAAGCCTGGGCACGGCGCACGGGGTTGGTCTCCAGCTTGGCAGCAGCGTCAAACTGGCTCAGGGCCAGCGAGTCCTTACGCTGCATCAGCAGGGCATTGCCAAGGTTGTAGTTAGCCTGCGGGTTGCGGGCATTCTTCTCGACAGCCTTGCGGTACAGCACCTCAGCCTCAGCACTGTTGCCCTTGCGGAACTCCTTATTGCCGTGACGCACCAGCTGGCGGTCGGACTGTGCATGAGAGGTGAGAGGCGAGAAGTGAGAGATGAGAGATATGATGACCAGAAGAATGAGTCGTGCAGAGGCTATCCGCTCGCTTCTACTGAACAGCGAGACACGCTTCAAGAGCGGGTTCTTCACTTCCAGGATACATATCTCAAGTATCAATAGGAGCAGGGCTATGACGCCCACGGCCTGAAACTGTTCGTCGTATTCGCTAAAGATGGTGGTCTCAATCTCCTTCTTGGCCAGTTTGTCAAGTTCGTTGTCCAGCTGCTGCTGGGCATTGCTATTATTGTCGACATGGATATAGGCACCGCCACCGGCCTGAGCCAGTTCACGGCACATCTGTTCGTTCAGCCCCGTCATGACCGTCTGGCCGCTCTGGTCGCGCAGGTATTCGCCGTCGCCGATGGGAATCGGCGCACCACTGGGCGAGCCGACACCTAAGACGTAGACGCGCATACCTCGGTCCTTGGCATCCTTGGCGGCCTCGATGGCACGCCCCTCATGGTCTTCACCGTCGGTGATGACGATGATAGCCTTGCCGACACCCTCCTGCCGGGTGAAACTGTGGACGGCCATATTGATGGCAGCGGCAATATCGGTGCCCTGTGTGGCTATCATCGAGGGAGAAATGCTGCCCAGGAACATCTTGGCGCTGACGTAGTCGCTGGTGATGGGCAACTGGATGAAGGCGTCGCCGGCAAAGACTATCAGGCCAATCTTGTCGTTAGTGAAGTGGTCGACCAGATTCTCGACCATCATCTTTGAACGGTCCAGACGGCTTGGAGCCACATCCTCAGCCAACATGGAGTTGCTGACGTCCATGGCAATGATGGTCTCAATGCCTGTACGCTTCTCGTGCGAAATCTTGGTGCCAAACTGCGGACGCGCCAGCATGACGATGAGCAGCGACAGGGCAGCCAGCAGCACCCAGAACTTGACGGCCGGACGGATGCGCGACACGTCGGGCATCAGCTGGCGCACCAACTCGGGGTCGCCAAACTTACGCAGCCGTTTCTTCTGCTGGCGCACCATCAGCAGGCGCACGATGACCAGCACGGGTATGACGGCCAGCAGGTAGAGGTATATAGGGTCTTCGAATCTAAACACGATATAACTTACTATTTAACAATTTACTATTTGACTATTTCAGTACCTTTAGGGCAGTTTACGGAACACGGTAATTCTTAACAGAATCTCCAGCAGCAGCACGATGACGGCAGCCAGTGCCAGGGGCTGATAGGCCTCGTAGCGCTTACTGTACTTCTTGACATTGAGCTTCGACTTCTCCAGCTTGTCAATCTCCTTGTATATCTGCTGCAGTTCCTTGTTATTGGTGGCCCGATAGAAGTCGCCGTCGGTGGCCGAGGCGATGTCCTGCAACATCTTGGTGTCAATCTCGACAGGCATGTTGACATACTGGATGCCTCCCGCCACGGGCATGGGGTAAGGGGCAACCTTGTTGGTACCCACACCGATGGTGTAGACGCGGATGCCAAAACTCTTGGCTATCTCTGCCGCCGTCATGGGCGACAGGTCGCCACGGTTGTTCGAACCGTCGGTCAGCAGGATGACCACCTTCGACTTGGCCTTCGAATCCTTCAGTCGGCTGACGGCATTGGCCAGTCCCATGCCGATGGCCGTACCGTCCTCTATCAGCCGCTGGGCAATGTCGGTACGCACACCGCGCAGCAGGTTCAGCAGCGAGGCATGATCGGTGGTCATGGGACACTGCGTAAAGGCCTCGCCGGCAAAAATGGTCAGGCCGATATTGTCACTGGGACGGCCGATGATGAAGTCGGATGCCACCTGTTTGGCGGCCTCAATGCGGTTGGGCTTCAGGTCTTCGGCCAGCATGGATGTCGACACGTCCATGGCCAGCATGATGTCGATGCCCTCCATGGTTTCATCCTTCCAGGAATTACTGGTCTGCGGGCGCGCCAGCACCAGTATCAGCAATACGAATACGGCAAGGCGCAGCAGCAGTTGCAGGGGCATCAGCGTCACGCGCCAGGAACGGGGAGCGTAGCGGTAGGCACGCGTGTCGCTCATGCGCATCGTGGGCTCGCTCTTCTTCCTATACATCAGATACCATATCAGGTAGGGTATCATCAGCAGCAACAGAAACAAATATTCCTTATTGGCAAATTCCATGTCTTATCTTCTCTCTCTAAGCTAATAGCTGGTAAACATTATAAATAATGTAGCAGAACAAGGCGGCACCTGCCACGACCAAACCGCCGATGACCCACTTCAGCACACGGCGCTCCTGCTGCGTGCGCTGGTCTTCGGCCGACAACTGCGGACGGACGGTCTCCTCCGTGGGCTGGTTGTCGAGCTTGGTCTGGTTGATAAAGTCAATGGCATTCACCAGGTTCTGGTCGTTCTCATTGATCAGGGTGGAATACTTGGCAAACTTCACCAGGTCGGCCGTCATGAACAGCTGGCGCAACTCCGTGAGGCTCTGCTGGTCTCCCGACGCCGTCAGGCGGTCAATGATTTCCGCACTGGTCATCTCCATGGCCGAGAATCCGTAACGCTCCTCAATGTAGCGGCGCAGCGTGTCGGTCAGCTTGGTGTAATACTCCTTCTGGTTCTCGGAAGCCACCATCTTGTCGGCCTTGATCTGTTCTATCTCCTTCATGGCCTTCTGGTGGGGCAGCAGCCGTTTCACTATCTTGATATGCGTGATGATGGGCTTGCCCGCACGCAGCCGGACGTAGAGGTAATAGGTCACGGCTATCAGGAGCAGCAGGACGATGCTCAGCCAGAACGACAGGCTCCAGTCGCTCCACTGGAAGGGGTTGTCCTGTACGTCCTTCGGGGGGAACATCTTGTTCAGCTGCGTGGTGTCCACCTCCACCTCAACCACCTTCAGCGCCAGGTCTTCCGACGTCAGCTCCTTGCCGTCAACCTTCACCTTGAAGCCTGGCAGATGGTAGAGCGAGCCGTCGAACGACGTCAGACGGATGACCAGGGTATGGTCGTCCGTCTGCTGGCTGCCCAGTATCTCGACACCAGGCACCAGCATCTGTCTGGGCTGTAGTTTCGGCCACTCTATCTTGGCACCGTCGCTGGCCGACTGGACGGTCAGGGTCACCTGCGCCTGCTGGCCTATCAGCATCTCGATAGGGTCAATCGTAGCCCGAAGGCCTGCTTGAGCGAAAACCGCCAGACAGATGGCTGTCAGATATATAGATATGAGTATTCTTTTCATCAACTTCTGCGTTTAAAGAGTAGCAGCAACGACTTCACATAGTCCTCATTCGTAGCTATCGACACCAGGTCAACGTTGCTCTTCTGCATGGTGTCCACGAGGCGTTCCTGGGCCTGGCGCCAATAGCGCTCATGGGCCTGGCGCAACAGTCGGCTCGACGTGTCGATATACTGTTCGTAGCCCGTCTCGGCATCCACCACGCGCATCAGTCCTACGTCGGGCAATTCCCTGGCCCGGATGTCGTAGACCTGCAGAGCCACGACGTCATGCTTGCGGTTACATATCTGCAGGGGCTGCAGGAAGTCCTGCGTATCGTAGAAGTCGCTCAGCACGAAGGCCGTGCAGCGGCGCTTGGCCACGCTGGTCAGGAACTCCAGGGCCTGCTTCACGTTGGTACGATGCGACTGCGGCTTGAAGTCGAGCAGTTCGCGGATGATATACAGGATGTGCTTGCGGCCCTTCTTGGGCGGAATGTACTTCTCTATCTGGTCAGAGAAGAACACCACGCCGATTTTGTCGTTATTCTGGATGGCACTGAAGGCAATGGTGGCGGCAATCTCTGTCACCATGTCGCGCTTCAGCTGGCGCTGCGTGCCGAAGTCCAGCGAACCGCTGACGTCTATCATCAGCATCACCGTCAGTTCACGCTCCTCCTCGAACACCTTGATGTAGGGGCGGTGGAAACGGGCTGTCACGTTCCAGTCAATATCGCGCACGTCGTCGCCATACTGATACTCGCGCACCTCGCTGAAGGCCATACCCCTGCCCTTGAAGGCCGAATGGTATTGGCCGGCAAAGACGTTCGAGCTCAAGCCGCGTGCCTTGATCTCAATCTTCCGTACCTTTTTTAGTATCTCACTCGTCTCCATGTTCGACGTTCAATGTTCAAAGCTCAATGTTCAATGTTCAACGTTCAACATCAGGGAACTTCGACCTTATTGATAATCTTCGAGACAATCTCCTCGGTGGTGACGTTCGAAGCCTCGGCCTCGTAGGTCAGTCCGATGCGGTGGCGCAGCACGTCGTGAGCCACGGCACGCACGTCCTCGGGCACCACGTAGCCACGACGCTTGATGAAAGCGTAGGCACGGGCAGCCTTGGCCAGATTGATGGAGGCACGGGGCGAACCACCAAAGGCTATCAGGTTCTTCATGTCCTTAAGGCCATAGCGGTCAGGATAGCGCGTAGCAAACACGATGTCGGCTATGTACTGCTCAATCTTCTCGTCAAGGTAAACCTCACGCACCACCTTGCGCGCCTGCAGTATCTCGGCGGCAGTGGTCACGGGCGACACCTTGGGCAGCGACTCCTGGATGTTTTCGCGCAGGATGCGCTTCTCCTCGTCGATGGTAGGATAATCGATGATGACTTTCAGCATGAAACGGTCCATCTGGGCCTCGGGCAACGGATAGGTACCCTCTTGCTCTATCGGGTTCTGGGTAGCCATCACCAGGAAGGGATTGGGCAGTCGGAACGTCTCGCTGCCAATGGTGACCTGCTTCTCCTGCATGCCTTCCAGCAGTGCACTCTGCACCTTGGCCGGTGCACGGTTAATTTCGTCGGCCAGCACGAAGTTGGCAAATATAGGACCCTGCTTGACCTGGAACTTCTCGTCCTTCTGCGAGTAAATCATCGTACCCGTCACGTCGGCGGGGAGCAGGTCGGGTGTAAACTGAATACGGCTGTAGGTGGCATCTATCAGCTGCGACAGTGTCTTGATGGCCAACGTCTTAGCCAGTCCGGGCACACCTTCCAGCAGGATGTTGCCGTCGCTCAGCAGTCCTATCAGCAAGGAGTCTACCAAGTGACGCTGTCCCACGATGACCTGATTCATGCCCGTCACCAGATTCTGCACGAATCCACTCTGTTGTTCTATCCGCATGTTCAGCTCGCGGATGTCAATAGCTTCTGCCATAATCTTTATTCTTTACGCTTTTAATTGACTAACTATTTTGTAATTTGGCTGCAAAAGTACGCATTTTCCTCCTTATACTGCCCACCGTCATACCTAAATAATATTAAAAAAGTTTCCAAAACCTTATAATTTAAGAAACTTTCAACATTACCACGCCTGACCCGTAACCTCACTGGCAACGAGATTACGGCTCGTCAGCAACGAGATTACGGCTCGTTTTTCTTTACATGGATTCAGTCCATACGACTGCGATAGTCCTCATAGGTGAAGCGGCGCAGCAGTTCAAGCCTGCCGTCAGCATGAAGCATGGTCAGCGAGGGGTGAGTGATGCCGTTGAAAGTGGTGGTTTTGACGGTAGTGTAGTGTATCATGTCCTCGAATATGACCTCGTCGCCGACCTGCAGCTCGCGCGGAAAGCGCCAGTAGCCCATGAAGTCGCCCGCCAGACAACTGTTGCCGCCAAGGCGGTAGACAGGACAATTCTGAGTATTCGGATTACTCAGAGTATTCGGATTACTCGGATTACTCAGATTACTCAGATCACTCAGAGTATCCACGTGCTCAGCACCGCGCACGTCAGGATAGTATGGCATTTCCAGGCAGTCGGGCATATGGCAGGTAAAACTGACGTCGAGGATGGCCGTGCGGATGCCGTGATCCTCGACAATGTCGACCACGCTGGACACCAGCGGCCCCGTCTGCCAGGCAAAGGCACTGCCCGGCTCGAAGATGACACGCAGGTGGGGATAGCGCTCGTGGAAACCGGAAATGATGCGCACCAGCCGGTCAACGTCGTAGTCGGCACGTGTCACGAGGTGACCGCCGCCAAAGTTGACCCACTCCAACTGGGAGAACCAGCGACTGAACTTCTGTTCGATATGGCTGAGGGTGCGCTCAAAGACGTCTGAACCGCTCTCGCAATGGCAATGGCAGTGGAAGCCGCGGATGTCGGCAGGCAGCACGTCGGGCAGCTTGTCGGCCGTCACACCAAAGCGCGTGCCCGGAGCACAGGGGTTATAAAGCAGGGTGCCCACTTCGGAGTATTCGGGGTTGACGCGCAGCCCCA
>DFGF01000172.1:976-15953 GCA_002371715.1 Prevotella sp. UBA3757 | reverse complement strand
CTGGAGCAGCGCACTATTTCGTCGATTTCATCGTCCTTATAGGCCGGCGAAAAGGTGTGGGCCTTGGTGCCAAACTCCTCAAAGGCCAGACGGGCCTCACTGAGCGAACTGGCCGTCGTGGCCGATATATACTCGCGGAAAATGGGAAACGTCTTCCACAGGGCAAAAGCCTTGAAGGCAAGTATCCACTCGGAGTCAGTGCGGCGCGCTAAGTCGCTGATTAATGCCAGATTCCGGCGCAACTTCGACTCCTCAATCATGTAATATGGCGTATTCATGGGTGCAAAAGTATAAAAAATATGGGAAATACAGGCCGCTTTTCAAAAAAAATTGCTACCTTTGCAGCCGCTAATAATATAATAAGGTATAAAAGAAGATGATAACAGTCACAAATCTGGCTATTCAGTTTGGCAAGAAGACGTTGTATAAGGACGTCAACCTGAAGTTTACAAGTGGTAATATCTATGGCATCATCGGCGCCAACGGTGCCGGCAAGTCAACACTCCTGCGCGCCATCAGCGGCGAGCTGGAACCCAACAAGGGCACAATAGAAATGTTGCCGGGCGAACGCATGTCGGTGCTGGAGCAGGACCACTTCAAATATGATGATTTTTCGGTCATGGACACCGTGCTGATGGGTCATCAGCCCCTGTGGCAGAACATGAAGGAGCGCGAGGCCCTCTACGCCAAGCCCGAGATGACCGAGGAAGAAGGCAACCGCGCCGCGGAACTGGAGATGGCCTTCGCCGAGATGAACGGATGGGAAGCCGAAAGCGAGGCCGCACAGCTGCTGCAGAACCTGGGCATCAAGGAGGACCGCCACTACGCACAAATGGCCGACATATCGAACAACGAGAAGGTGCGCGTCATGCTGGCCAAGGCACTGTTCGGACACCCCGACAACCTGCTGCTCGACGAGCCTACCAACGACCTTGACCTGGACACGGTGCAGTGGCTGGAGGAATACCTGTCGAACCTCGAGCAGTGCGTGCTGGTGGTCAGTCACGACCGTCACTTCCTGGACGCCGTATCGACACAAACTGTCGACATTGACTTCGGCAAGGTGACACTGTTCTCAGGCAACTACTCGTTCTGGTACGAATCGTCGCAGCTGGCCCTGCGTCAGGCTCAGAACCAGAAGATGAAAGCCGACGAGAAGCGCAAGCAGCTGGAGGAGTTCATACGCCGATTCTCTGCCAATGTGGCAAAATCCAAGCAGACCACCTCACGCAAAAAAATGCTGGAGAAACTGAACGTCGAGGAAATCACACCCTCTACGCGCAAATATCCCGGCATCATCTTCAGCATGGAGCGCGAACCGGGCACGCAGATCCTGGAAGTGGAAGGACTGAAGGCTGTGGACGCAGACGGAACAGTGCTGTTCGACAATGTGTCGTTCACCATCGAGAAGGGCCAGAAGACCGTCTTCCTCTCGCATAACCCCAAAGCCATGACGGCCCTCTTCGAGATTATCAACGGCAACCGCGAGCCGCAAGCCGGCACCTACAAGTGGGGCGTCACCATCACCACCGCCTACCTGCCACTGGACAATACCGAGTTCTTCAAGAGCGAGATGAACCTCGTAGATTGGCTCTCGCAGTACGGTACGGGCAACGAGGTGATGATGAAGTCATACCTGGGACGCATGCTGTTCAAGGACGAGGATATCCAGAAGAAGGTTTGCGTGCTGTCGGGTGGCGAGAAGATGCGCTGCATGATAGCCCGCATGCAGCTGAAGAACGCCAACTGTCTGATTCTCGATACACCCACCAACCACCTCGACCTGGAGTCGATTCAGGCCTTCAACAACAACCTGATTACTTTTAAGGGCAATATTCTCTTTGCATCGCACGACCATGAATTCATCAACACCGTGGCCGACCGCATCATTGAACTGACGCCAAAGGGGACCATTGACAAGCTGACCACGTACGACGACTACATCTACGACGAAAGCATTAAGGAAAAGAAAGCAGAGCTCTATGCTTAGTTTGGCACGAAATTTGCTGTGGACTTTTCATAACAATAAAAAAACAATGTAGCTATGACAGAAGAAGAAATAAAGGACATGGAAGCCCAGCAGGCTGACGAACAGCAAGCTGACGAGAAACAGTCCGACAACGAACAGCAGTCCGAAAACGAACAGCAGGAAACAGTGGTCGACGGTTCAGCCGTCGACAAAGGCTCATCCAGCGAGGAGCAGGAAGAAGCAGACCCACTGGAGAAAGCGTTGGAGGAGATAGAGCAGCTCAAGACCCAGATGCTCTACAAGACAGCCGAGTTTGACAACTACCGCAAGCGCACACTGAAGGAGAAAGCCGAACTCATACTCAACGGAGGCGAAAAGGTCGTCAGCGCCATACTGCCCATCATCGACGATATGGAGCGCGCCATAGACAACGGTGCCAAGACCGACGACCTGCAGGTATTGCGCGAAGGCATGGAACTCATCTACCACAAGATGATGAAAGCCCTCGAAAGCCTGGGCGTCAAGGAGATAGAGACGAAGGATGCCGACTTCAACACCGACGTCCATGAAGCTGTAGCCATGGTGCCCGGCATGGGCGACGACAAAAAGGGAAAGGTGATTGACTGCCTGCAAAAGGGCTATCAGCTCAACGACAAAGTGATACGTCACGCCAAAGTGGCAGTCGGACAATAAATAGTTGAGAGTTGATAGTTGAGAGTTGAAAGTTGAGAGTTGATAATTGATAATTTGATAATTCAATGGCACAGAAACGTGACTACTATGAGGTACTCGGTGTCGACAAAAACGCCACCGAAGACCAGATAAAGAAAGCATACCGCACCATAGCTATCAAATACCACCCTGACCGTAACCCCGGCAACAAGGAAGCCGAGGAAAAGTTCAAGGAGGCGGCCGAAGCTTACGACGTGCTGCACGACCCACAGAAACGCCAGCAGTACGATACCTTCGGATTCAACGGACCCGGCGGCATGGGCGGAAGCGGCTTCGACCCCTTCGGCGGCACGTCAATGAACATGGACGACATCTTCTCAATGTTTGGCGACATCTTTGGCGGACATGCCGGATTCGGAGGATTCAGCGGAGCAAAACGAGGCAAACAGCAGCACCGGGGTTCAGACCTGCGACTGAAAGTACGACTGTCGCTACAGGAGGTGGCCCACGGCGTCACCAAGAAGTTCAAGGTCAGAAAGGACATAACCTGCACCCACTGCCACGGTTCGGGTGCCGAGGCCGGGAGCACCAACGAACAGTGTCCGACATGCCACGGTTCGGGCGTCATCACGCACACCACGCAGAGCATCTTCGGCATGATGCAGACCCAGGGAGTCTGCCCCACTTGCGGCGGCGAGGGCACCGTCATCAAGAACAAGTGTAAGTACTGTGGCGGTACTGGCGTCGAAAAAGGCGAGGAAGTCGTGGAAATCAAGATTCCGGCCGGTGTAGCCGAAGGCATGGTGGTCAACGTGCCCGGCAAGGGTAATGCCGGCCAGCACAATGGCATCAACGGCGACATTCAGGTATTCATCGAGGAGGAAGAGAACGAGAACTTCGTCCGCGACAACAACGACCTGATTTACAACCTGCTCCTTGACTTCCCGACAGCAGCCTTAGGCGGCGAGGTGGAAATACCCACCATCGAGGGTACACGGCTGAAAGTGAAGATGGAGGCCGGCACACAGCCGGGCAAGACGCTTCGCCTGAGGGGCAAGGGGCTGCCTGCCGTTCAGGGTTACGGACGCGGCACCGGCGACATGGTGGTAAACGTCAGCGTCTACGTGCCCAAGACGCTGTCGCGCGACGAGAAGGACGCCATCGAGCGTTTCCGCCAAAGCGACAACTTCAAGGGCGATGCCGCCACGAAGCGCAACATCTTCCAGAAGTTCAAGAACTACTTCAGTTAAGTACGTTGCTGTACCACAGAAACCAACCCAAGAAAAAGGACGAAGATGAACTACCAAGAGACGTGCGAATACCTATACAGCCAGATGCCCATGTTCGAGCGACAGGGGGCATCCGGCTATAAGGAAGGACTCGACAACACGCTGGCATTTGACAGTCACCTGGGGCACCCCCACCAGGCCTACAAGACCATCCATGTGGGAGGCACCAATGGCAAGGGCAGCGTGTCGCACACCATAGCTGCCGTGCTGCAGGAGTGCGGCTACCACGTGGGGCTCTACACGTCGCCGCACCTGATGGACTTCCGCGAGCGCATCCGCGTCAACGGAGAATCGGTCAGCGAACAGTTCGTCATAGACTTTGTAGAGAAAAACCGCTCATTCTTCGAACCCCTGCACCCTTCGTTCTTCGAAGTAACCACGGCCATGGCTTTCGAATATTTCAAGGAAAGGCATATCGACATCGCAGTCGTGGAGGTAGGACTGGGCGGCCGGCTGGATTGCACCAACATCATCACTCCGCTGGTCAGCGTCATCACCAACATCAGCTTTGACCATACACAATTCCTGGGCAATACGCTGGCAAAGATTGCCGGCGAGAAAGCTGGTATCATAAAGAAAGGTGTACCCGTGGTCATCGGCGAGACTACACCAGAGACCCGCCCCGTCTTCGAGGCAAAAGCACGGGAAATGGAGGCTCCCATCGCCTTTGCCCAGGATGATCCGGCAGTTATCACTGCCACTCCGAAACCAGAAGGCGGCATGCACTACCAGGCCAAGAAATTCGGAGAGTTTGACGGTGACTTAGGCGGCATCTACCAGAAAGAGAACATGAACACCGTCCTCTGCACCCTCCACGAACTGAGCAAGCAGGGCTATCTGTCAGACGCACTAAAAGGAATGGCGATTGACAAGATACGGTTAGAATTTGAGAGCGCAGTCAGCCATGTAGCCGACATGACAGGGCTGATGGGGCGCTGGCAGACGGTGAAGCAGACGCCCAGAGTGGTTTGCGACACGGGACACAATGTGGCCGGATGGCAATACCTGAGCCGGCAACTGGCATCCGTGCAGTGCCAGCAGATGCACATCGTCTTCGGAATGGTTGACGACAAGGACATCGACAAGGTACTCGATTTGCTACCTAAACATGCCAAATTCTATTTTACCAAGGCACAAAGCAAAAGAGCCATCAACGAGACAACTGTCCAGCAGAAAGCCATGCAACACGGCATCACCGGTGACGCCTACCCCACTGTAAATGAAGCATATAAAGCCGCTTTCCACTCGGCTTCGGCCAACGATTTCATCTTTGTAGGAGGCTCATCCTACGTAGTGGGCGATTTCCTGAAAACCTGCATTTAGGTGTTTTTAACAGTTTTTTTTTCGCGTTTCTTTCGTCTTTCTCGTTTTTTTTTGGTTACTTTGCACGTAGAATTACAGTAACCCATTAAAACGTAACAATTATGGCTAACACAACGGAAAACGCGAATTTGTGTGGTCTGAATCGCAAGGACTTCCAGACCACTATCAATGGTAAGAAAACCGATCTTTACATTCTTAAGAACCGTAAAGGCTTCGAAGTAGCTATCTCAAACTATGGAGGTGCCATTTGTGCCATCATGGTGCCCGATAAAGACGGCAACATTGGCAATGTCATTCAGGGACATGCCAACATCGAACAGCTCACCAGTGGACAGGAACCCTACCTCTCGACGCTTATCGGCCGTTGGGGCAACCGCATCTGCAAAGGTCAGTTCACGCTGAACGGCAAGGAGTACCAGCTGGCTCTGAACGACGGTCCCAACCACCTGCACGGTGGTGCCAAGGGCTTCAACCTCAAGGTGTGGGATGCCCGCCAGATGGGTCCCCGCTCGCTGGCACTGCACCGCATCTCTTCCTACGGCGAAGAGGGCTACACCGGAGAACTTGACGTAACGGTAGAATTCACCTTCACCGACCAGAACGAGTTGGTGATTGAGTATCTGGCTACTACCAATAAGAAGACCATCGTCAACCTGACCCACCACGCCTTCTTCTCACTGGCCGGAACAGCCGACCCCACCCCGACAATTGAGGACCAGATCTGCGAAATCAACGCCGACTTCTACCTGCCTACCGATGCCACCGCCATTCCTACCGGCGAAATCCTGAAGGTAGAGGGCACACCCTTCGACTTCCGCACACCCAAGGCTTTCGGCAAGGATATTGATGCCGACGACGAGCAGATTAAGTTCGGGCACGGCTTCGACCACAACTACGTGCTGAACAAGCGTGAGGAGGGCGAGCTGAGCTTTGCAGCCAGAGTCTGCGACCCCAAGAGCGGCCGTACGCTGGAATGCTACACCACCGAACCCGGCATGCAGCTCTACACAGCTAACTATGCCAACGGCTACAAGGGCGCTAACGGTGCCACGTTCCCCCGCAGAAGTGCATTCTGCCTGGAAACCCAGCACTTCCCCGATACGCCTAACCGACCCTACTTCCCATCAGTGGTTCTGAATCCCGGCGAACAGTACAAGCAGAAGACCATCTATCGCTTTGGCGTAGTCGAAAAATAACTTTCTAAGTATTATATCCTGTATAACATGATGGAAGTTGATTTTGTAAGAAGCCGTTTCATCAAGCATTTTGATGGAAAGACGGGAAATGTCTATGTTTCACCGGGACGCATCAACCTAATCGGTGAACATACAGACTATAATGGTGGCTTCGTATTCCCTGGCGCAGTAGACAAGGGCGTGATGGCCGAAATGCGCATCAACGATACTGAAGACACCGTGAGAGCCTATGCCATCGACCTGAAGGACCGTGTAGACTTCAAGCTCTCCGACCCTGAAGGACCGCGCGCATCGTGGGCACGATACATCTACGGTATAGCACTTGAAATGAAAAAGTTAGGCGTACCCGTTAAAGGTTTCAATATCGCCTTCGCTGGCGACGTTCCCCTCGGCGCCGGTATGTCTTCAAGTGCAGCCATGGAGAGCTGTTTCGCCTGCGGACTGAACGACCTGTTTGGCGACAACAAGGTGTCGCAGTGGGATATGGTACTGGCCGGACAGGCTACCGAGCACAACTATTGTGGCGTCAACTGCGGCATCATGGACCAGTTCGCATCTGTCTTTGGCAAAGCCGGTTGCTTGATGCGCCTCGACTGTCGCAGCCGTGAGTTCGAATACTTCCCCTTCAAGCCCGACGGCTACCGTCTGGTACTCCTCGACTCCGTCGTCAAGCATCAGCTGGCAGGTTCGCCCTATAACGACCGCCGCCAGTCGTGCGAGAAAGTGGTAAAGTGCGTACAGGCCAAGCATCCGGAAGGAAAGTTTGAGACGCTGCGCGACTGCACCTGGGAGAATCTTGACGAGGTCAAGGACGAAATCAGTGCCGACGACTACCGCCGTGCCAAGTTCGTGCTGGGCGAGAAAGACCGCGTGCTGGCCGTCTGCGATGCGCTGAACGAAGGTGACTACGAGAAGGTGGGCGAGCTGATGTACCAGACCCACGAGGGACTTTCGAAGGACTACGAGGTTAGCTGCGAGGAACTTGACTTCCTCAACCAGATAGCCAAGGAGAACGGGGTGACGGGTTCACGCATCATGGGCGGCGGCTTCGGCGGCTGCACCATCAACCTTGTGCGCAACGACCTCTACCGTCAGTTCATAGCTGACGCCAAGAAGCGCTTCAACGAAAAATACGGTCACGAGCCGAAGGTCTACGACGTCGTCATCAGCGACGGCTCGCACAAAGTGTGCTGACCGCAGACAAACAGACGTAAGCGTACAAAAAAGCGCACGACAGACAGAAATTACTGTTACGAAACGTTAAATAACGGGCGTAAGGTGTGAAAATAACACCTCACGCCTGTTTTTTTCTTTAATTTTCTTTGCCAATCGGAAAATAAGTTGTAATTTTACAACCAAATTTTATATTCTAACTAAAAACTATGATTAAAATGAGAAACTTGAAAACAGTTTTCGCAGTTGCAAGCATGGGCTTAGCCATGTTTACTGCATGTTCTTCCCCTATGCAGGAGACAACCTTGTCGGGTCTGGATCCTACACGTTTCGACACGCTCATTAACGAGAAGCCCGTCAAGCTTTACACTTTGAGAAATGCTTCCGGCACGATGGAAGTATGCATTACAAACTATGGTGGTCGTGTCGTTTCACTTGTAGTTCCTGACAAGGATGGCAAACTGACTGACGTGGTGCTTGGCTTCGACAACATTGCCCAGTATGCTGACACACTGAACTCACCCTCTGACTATGGTTCAAGTGTAGGTCGCTATGCCAACCGCATCAAGAACGGAGCCTTCAAACTGGGCGACACCGCTTATCAGTTGAAGCAGAACGACGGTCCTAACTGCCTGCATGGCGGTGGCACAACAGGTTGGATGAACCAAGTTTATGATGCCAAGCAGATTGGCGACTCCATCCTGAAACTGACCATCATTGCTGAGGATGGTGAAAACGGATTCCCCGGCAAGATGACAGCTATTACGACTTATAAGATTGTGAACGGCAATACGCTGGACATTACATGGGAAGCCGAGACCGACAAGCCGACCATCATCAACCAGACCAACCACAACTACTACAACCTGAGCGGCGACTTCACGCAGGCTGCCTACGACCAGGTACTCTACGTCAACGCCGACAACTTCACCCCGTCCGACAAGCTGTATATTCCTACTGGCGAAATCAAGCCCGTTGAGGGCACGGCCATGGACTTCCGCACGCCACACGCCGTGGGCGACTCCATCAACAGCCAGTTCGACCAGATTCAGAATGCCACTGGTTACGACCACAACTACTGTCTGAACACCTATAAGGACGGCAAGGGCGACGACACGCAGGTATGCGCATCGCTCTACAGCCCGAAGACTGGCATCTTCATGGAGATGTTCACCAACGAGCCTGGCGTTCAGGTTTATAGCGGTAACTTCCAGGGTGTTGGCCGCGACGCCACCATCATCCGCAAGCACGGCGTGACTTATCCTAAGCATGTCAGCATCTGCCTGGAAAGCCAGAAGTTCCCCGACAGTCCCAACCATCCCGAGTGGGCCAGCCCCGTGCTGAATCCTGGCGAGAAGTACTTCAGCCACGCTGCCTATAAGTTCTCGGTAAAGTAAAGACCAGGCGATCATAAAAAAACTACAAACAATAAAATTAATAAAAACAACTAACAAATGGACAAAATTATTGAAGCACTAAGCAACAATGGCTTCGCTACCGCCGACTATTTGGTCTTTGCTGCTTACATTGTCATCCTGGTGGGCATGGGCCTGTTCCTGTCGCGCACCAAAAAGGGTGAGGAGAAATCATCTACCGACTACTTCCTGGCAGGCAACACCCTGACCTGGTGGGCTGTCGGTGCATCGCTCATTGCTGCCAACATCTCGGCAGAACAGTTCATCGGAATGTCGGGTTCGGCCTATGCTTCCGGTATTGCTCAGGCTGCCTACGAGCTGATGGCTGCCGCCACGCTGCTGGTAGTAGGTAAGTTCCTGCTGCCACTGATGATTGAGAAGAAAATCTTCACCATTCCTCAGTTCCTGCGCGAGCGTTACAACTGGGGGGTCGGTCTGGCCTTCTCGCTGCTGTGGCTCTTCCTCTATGTTTTCGTCAACTTGACATCGGTGGCCTGGCTGGGCGCTCTGGCCATCCAGCAGATTCTGGGTCTGCCCACCGACATGACCATCGTCGTGGCTGGCATCGAAATCGACCAGGTGCGCATGTGCATCATCCTGGCTCTCTTCCTCATAGCCGGTATCTACTCCATCTACGGCGGTCTGGCCTCTGTGGCATGGACGGACGTCATGCAGGTGACATTCCTCGTGGGCGGTGGTCTGATTACGGCCTACGCTGCCCTGTCAGTCATTGGTGACGAGATGGGCCTGGGCGGTGCCTGGGATGCCCTGAGCCATATCAAGGACTATCTGGCCCAGGACCCTGCCGACAAGCACTTCAACCTGGTGGTGACGCGTAACGAGGGAGCCTATCCTGCCATTCAGGACGACCCGTTCTTCACCAATCCCGGTATCGTGCTGATTTTCGGTGCGCTGTGGCTGACCAACCTCGGCTACTGGGGCTTCAACCAGTACATCATCCAGAAGGGTCTGGCTGCCAAGTCGCTTGACGAGGCTAAGAAGGGTATGGTCTTCGCCGCCTTCCTGAAGATTTTGATTCCCTTCATCGTTTGTATCCCCGGTGTTTGTGCCTTCTATATTATGAATGCGCCCGAGTGTGAGGGGCTGCGCGAGACGCTGGCCGGTTCCATCACGCGTTCTGACGATGCCTACCCCTTCCTGATCCGCAACTTCACGCCTACCGTTGTCAAGGGTCTGAGCTTTGCCGCCCTCGCTGCCGCCGTCATCTCGTCGCTGGCCTCGATGTTCAACTCCACCTCTACCCTCTTCACAATGGATATCTACAAGCAGTTCATCAACAAGAACGCCTCCGAGCGTAAACTGGTGAACGTCGGTCGTCTGACGTCGGTCAGCGCACTGATTATCGCCCTGATTGCTGTTTACCCGCTGATGGGTGGTATCGACCAGGCCTTCCAGTTCATCCAGGAGTACTCAGCCTTCGTCTATCCCGGCGTGGTGGTCATCTTCGGTCTTGGTCTGCTGTGGAAGCGTGCCAGCGGTACTGCCGCTGTGGTCTGCGCCATCGGCACGTTTGCCTTCTCCATCATCTATAAGTTCGCCTTCCCCGACATGCCGTTCCTCATCCGTTCGGGTGTCGTATTCATCACGCTGGTCATCCTGTTCGTGTGGATTTCACTGAAGAGCGACAAAGCCGTTCCTGCCGATAAGCTGGACGAGGATACCGTCAAGACCATGCTGCGCTGGAGCACTATCATGTTCTGCGTCGCTGCCGTTTCGTTCGTGCTGTTCATCGGTGGTTTCTTCAACGAGACCATGCACGTTCACGGTTTCGAGGGAGCTATGATTTTCTTCGCAGCCATCACGGCCACGATTGGTCTCTACCTCCGCTCCAACGCACTTGACAAGGTGCAGGATCCGAAACTGGTTGCTATCGACCTGAAGGTGTTCGAGACCGACCGTGTCTTCAACATCGGTGCTATCGGTGTGGTTGCCATTTTGACCATCCTTTACGTCGCCCTTTGGTAAGGAGAATTAGGTAATGACAATGTTTTATCAAGAATTCCAGAAAGTCCTTCTGTCTGTCGACTGCATCATTTTCGGCTTCGATAACAACAAGCTGAAAATACTGATCGGTCGCCGGCAGATGGATCCTGGACGTGGCGAATGGAGCCTCTACGGAGGCTTCGTTCGCAACGACGAAAGTCTTGACGATGCAGCAGCCCGCACGCTCTACGAACTGACCGGACTGCACAAGATTTACATGCGTCAGGTGGGAGCCTTCGGCAGTGTCGATCGCGACCCTGGTGAGCGTGTGGTCTCTGTTGCCTATTACGCCTTGATAAATGTGAAGGACTACGACGACCGCCTGCGCCAGGAGCATGGCGTGGAATGGGTGGAGGCAGACAAGGTGCCGGCCATGTTTTCCGACCACAACGAAATGGTCAGCAAGGCACGCCAACTGATGAAGGAGAAGATTAAGACGCGGCCCATCAGTTTCCAGCTGCTGCCGCCGCTCTTTACGCTTACCCAGCTGCAGCGTCTCTACGAGGCCGTGGTGGGCGAAGAGGTCGACAAGCGCAACTTCCGCAAGCGCATCAAGGACATGGACTATATAGAAAAAACAGAACTCATCGACAAAACTCACTCCAAGCGCGGCGCGGCTCTGTATCGTTTCAACAAGAAGACGTACGACGAAGACCCGACGTTTAAATTATAACGGATAATTAAGAAATTAATAATAATTATGTTAGAAGAACTGAAAGAAAAAGTGTTCAAGGCCAATCTTGACCTTGTCAAGCACAACCTCGTCATATTCACTTGGGGCAATGTCTCCGGCATCGACCGTGAGAAGGGCCTCGTAGTCATCAAACCCTCTGGCGTGGAGTACGACGTCATGAAGGCCAGCGACATGGTGGTCGTCGACCTCGAGAGCGGCAAAGTGGTCGAAGGCGACCTGAACCCCTCCAGCGACACACCTACCCATCTGGTGCTCTACAAGGCGTTCCCCGAGATTGGCGGCATCGTCCACACCCATTCCACCTATGCCACGGCGTGGGCCCAGACCGGCAAGGACATTCCAAACATCGGTACGACGCATGCCGACTACTTCCACGACTGCATTCCCTGCACCGAAGCCATGACGGCCGACCAGATGGCTGAATACGAGCACAATACGGGCGTAGTCATTGTCAACCGCTTCCTGAACGGCAACATCAACCCCGTCCATACGCCGGCCGTACTGGTGAAGAACCACGGTCCGTTTGCCTGGGGCAAGGATGCCGACCAGGCTGTCTATCACGCTGTCGTCACCGAACAAGTGGCTAAGATGGCCTACATCTCGTTCACGCTGAACCCAGAGACCACGATGAACCCGCTTTTGGTTGAAAAGCACTTTAGCCGCAAACATGGCCCCAATGCCTACTACGGCCAAAAGAAAAAATAACTTATTAATATAAAACAAACTAAAAACAATGGTAAAAGCTTTTGAGAATTTAGAGATTTGGTGGGTGACTGGTGCACAGTTGCTCTACGGAGGTGATGCTGTCGTAGCCGTTGACGGTCACTCTAAGGAGATGGTTGACGGACTGAACAACAGCGGAATCATACCTATCAAAGTGGTATATAAAGGTACAGCCAACTCGTCTGTAGAAGTAGAAGACGTGATGAAGGCCGCCAACAACGACAAGAAGTGCGTCGGCATCATCACCTGGATGCACACTTTCTCGCCTGCCAAGATGTGGATCAAGGGCCTCCAAGCCCTGCAGAAGCCACTGCTCCACTTCCACACACAGTATAACGCCGAAATTCCCTGGGAGACCATGGACATGGATTTCATGAACCTCAACCAGTCGGCTCACGGCGACATCGAGTTCGGACACATCTGCACCCGCATGCGCGTTCCGCGCAAGGTGGTCTGCGGCTACTGGAAGGACCAGAAGGCCCTGGAGCAGATTGCCATCTGGGCACGTGTCTGCGCCGGCGTTGCCGATGCTAAGAACGTGCGCTGCCTGATGTTCGGCATGAACATGAACAATGTGGCTGTGACCGATGGCGACCGTGTAGAGTTCGAGCAGCGTCTGGGCTACCATGTCGACTACTATCCCGTATCGTCCGTCATGGACTACTGGCGCCGCGTCACCGACGCTGAGGTTGACGCACTGGTCGATGAGTACAAGCAGCAGTACACCATCAAGATTGACGAATCCGGTGAGGAGGTCTACTGGCAGAAAGTGCGCAACGCCGCACGTGCCGAGATTGCACTGCGCCGCGTACTGAAGGATGAGGGCGCCACGGCTTTCACCACCAACTTCGACGATCTGGGCGATGCCGACATCGACCAGCCTGACTTCTGCGGCTTCGACCAGATTCCAGGACTGGCCTCACAGCGCCTGATGGCCGAGGGCTACGGCTTCGGCGCCGAGGGCGACTGGAAGACGGCCTGCCTCTATCGCACCGTATGGTATGCCTCGCAGGGACTGCCCTCAGGCTGCGCCTTCCTCGAGGACTACACGCTCAACTTTGCCGGCGACCGCTCCAGCTGTCTGCAGAGCCACATGCTCGAGGTCACGCCGCTCATTGCCGTCGACAAACCCACGCTCGAGGTGCACTTCCTCGGCATCGGCATCCGCAAGCAGCAGACTGCACGCCTCGTGTTCACATCGAAGACAGGCCCCGGCATCAAGGCAACCGTCGTCGACCTCGGCAACCGCTTCCGCCTGATTTCCCAGGAGGTAGAGTGCATCGAGCCCAAGCCCATGCCCAACCTGCCCGTGGCCTCGGCTCTTTGGGTGCCCCAGCCCACGTTCGAGATTGGCGCCGGTGCCTGGATTCTGGCCGGCGGCACACACCACTCTGCTTTCTCCTACGACCTCACCGAGCAGTTCTGGGAGGACTTCGCCGAGATTCAGGGTATTGAGTATGTCAAGATCAACAAGCAGACCAATACCTACGACTTCAAGCAGACGCTGCGCAACAACGAGATGTACTTCATGCTGAACAAGGCTCTTCGGTAAATTGTCCGACGACAATTTATAATGGATAATTGATAATGGATAACTGATAATTATTTATGAACGCAAAAGAAACCATACAGGCAGGTAAAGCCATTCTCGGTATCGAGTTTGGCTCTACCCGCATCAAGGCCGTCCTCATCGACGAGCAGAACAAACCCATTGCCCAGGGTTCCCACGAGTGGGAGAACCAGTTGGTTGACGGACTATGGACCTACTCCACCGAGGCCATCTGGTACGGCCTGCAGGACTGCTACGCCGAACTGCGCAAGGACGTCATGAAGCAGTACGACTGCGAGATAGAGTCGCTGGCCGCCATCGGCTTCTCGGCCATGATGCACGGCTACATGGCCTTCAACGAGCAGCAGCAGATACTGGTGCCGTTCCGCACCTGGCGCAACACCAATACGGGCAAGGCCGCTGCCGAGCTCTCAAAACTGTTTAATTACAACATCCCCCTGCGCTGGAGCATCTCACACCTCTACGAGGCCATCCTGGACAACGAGGAGCACGTCAGCGACATCAAGTATCTGACCACGCTGGCAGGCTACGTCCACTGGCAGGTTACAGGCCAGTTCGTGCTCGGCGTGGGCGATGCCTCAGGCATGATTCCCGTCGACCCTGCCACGAAGACCTACGATGCCGAAATGGTCAAAAAGTTCAATGAGCTGATAGCCCCCCGAGGCTTCTCATGGACGCTGCTCGACATACTGCCCAAAAGCCTGAACGCCGGCGAGCAAGCCGGATTCCTGACCCCTGAGGGTGCCAAGCGCCTCGACGTCTCCGGCCACCTGAAGGCAGGCATCCCCGTCTGCCCCCCCGAGGGCGACGCCGGTACGGGCATGGTAGCCACCAATGCCGTCAAGCAGCGTACGGGCAACGTCTCGGCCGGCACGTCGTCGTTCTCGATGATTGTGCTCGAGAAACCGCTGTCCAAGCCCTACGAGATGATTGACATGGTGACCACACC
>DFGF01000172.1:0-815 GCA_002371715.1 Prevotella sp. UBA3757 | reverse complement strand
CAGGTGGATATGAACGAACTGTACGGCAAGCTGTTTAACAAGGCTCTTGAGGGCGATACCGACTGCGGCGGACTCATGGCCTTCAACTACGTCTCGGGCGAGCCTGTCACCGGACTCCAGGAGGGCCGCCCCATGTTTGTCCGTTCCGCTGGCGACAAGTTCAACCTGGCCAATTTTATGCGCGCCCACCTCTACGGAGCCATCGGCGTGCTGAAAATCGGTAACGACATCCTGCTGAAAGAAGAGAAAATCAAGGTGGACCGCATCACCGGCCACGGCGGCTACTTCAAGACGCCCGGCGTAGGTCAGCGCATGCTGGCAGCAGCCCTCAACTCGCCCATCTCCGTCATGGAGACCGCTGGTGAGGGTGGTGCCTGGGGTATCGCCCTGCTGGCAGGCTACGCCGTCAACAATCCTGACAAACTCAGCCTGGCAGACTACTTGGAGCAGGTAGTCTTCGCCGGCAACACCGGCACCAGCATCGCTCCCACCCCTGAGGACGTCGCCGGTTTCGAGAAGTACATCGAGAACTACAAGCGCTGTCTGCCCATCGAGCAGTGCGCCGTAGCAAGCAAGCAGTAAACAGCTATATCGACACACCCCCAAAAAAAGACGGGTGGTATCCTTCTCAGAAGGGGCCACCCGCCTTTTCGTTTGCAGCATTACCCTAAAAAACGGGTCACCTGCATAACCGTGTGGATTAACCAAAGATCTTGATCAGTCTGAAGATGAAGAATTTCTTGTCGATAACACCTCTTAATTGAGCCCTAAAGTCCTTAATTTTAGCATTCAATGCGCCAGTTCGGGATAAGATT
>DFGF01000057.1:13530-14253 GCA_002371715.1 Prevotella sp. UBA3757 | reverse complement strand
TGCGCCGGTTGGCCCACTCCGTCAGCAGGGCCGGTTCCAGCCCCGACATCTTACCAGAATTGATGAAGTTGAACGGCGGCATGGCTGGATAGGTGGCCACGCGCAGGGTGCGCCCCGTGCCGCGCTGCTCGGGGACGGCCAGGGCTGAGGGGTCGTCGGACTGCTGCCAGCGGTCGTAGATCTTCTGGTAGGTGCCGTCACGGCGTATGTCGGCCAGGAACTGGTTGAAGTCCTGCTGCAGGGCGGTGTTGCCCTGCTTGAAGATGGCAGCCACGGGGATGGACTCCAGTCCGGCGCCCACCGAGTCTACCTTGTCGGCTATTTCCCTGTTGAAATCCAGCGTCAGGCTCTCGCTGCCCGCCGCGTCCACCTTGCCGCTCTCCAGGGCAGCCAGCAGGTCGGTCATGGCGGTCATGCGCAGAATGTCGGCATCGGGTGCCATGCTGGTGACGGCGATGTCCTGGATGCTGCCGATGATGACGGCCACACGCTTGCCCGACAGGGCCTTGAACGGCAGCGGGACATCGGTGACGGCGGTTGTTTTGGCTGAAGAGGAACCGCCGCCCATGAGCGTCGGCACGTAGCACAGTGTTCCTGCTATCAGCAGCGCCACGGCCGCTACGGCAGCCTTCACGCGCTGCCGTCCTACTAACGACTGGAGCAGCAGCCCGATGAGCCATGCCATGACGAAGTAGATGACGGCCGTCACGATGAGGGGGAAGA
>DFGF01000057.1:0-13453 GCA_002371715.1 Prevotella sp. UBA3757 | reverse complement strand
GAGCGTATCAGGTCGGAGGCTCGCGTCATGTCGGCCACGGCAATGTAGCCCACGATGCTCGTGCCCTTCAGCAGACTGATGATTTCGCCCTGATAGACGGGCATCACCGCACGGACCACCTGTGGCAGCACAATTTTCAGGAACGTCTGTCTCGGGGTGAAGCCCAAGGCCAGTCCTGCCTCCGTCTGTCCGCGGTCGATGCCCTGAATGGTGGTGCGGAGCATCTCGCTGATGTAGGCCGCCGTATTCATGGCGAAGGTGACGACGGCCACCACGATGCCCGTAGCATCCAGCGGCGCCATCACCACATAGTACATCAGCATGAGCAGCACCAGCACCGGCATGCCCCGCATCAGGTCGATATACACCCGTGCCACTTGCTGCAGCCACTTCCAGCGGCTCATGCGCATCCAGCACACCAGCCCGCCTAAGAGCGTACCCAGCACGGCGGCACATAATGTGATAAGCAGCGTCACCTGCAGACCGTCGAGAATCATGCGGTAGCGATCCTCCACAATCAGGTTGTTGCTGAAACTCTCAGCCACATTGCTAAACATGTCCATAACGCTTCTCAACTTTTTAATTTTGTTATTCCACTTTCTTCAAGTGCGCGGTGATGTCGGTCAGTTCCACCACCGACTGCTGTCCGTCGGCCAGGCGCGATGTCATCGTGATGGCGTTGCCGCTGATGGTCAGGTCGGTCTCCTGCCTGTAGGTCCACACGCCGCTCTCCGTCATCGACATTAATTTATGATAATTCGTGTTCAATTCGTGATAATTATATGTTTTTATATAAACACGAATTGCCATTAATTGAACACGAATTTCTCATTAATTATTATAGATGATAATATTGTGCATCTACTTAATTGTTACACATATTTCATTTCATCTAAGTTTCTTGTATCTTTGCTTTACGGGGAACGCTGCCCAGGGGGAACGAGTCGAAGTCGTAAAAAATACAATTCTTTCATATCTTCTCTTATCTTGTCTAATGTTTGCTATCATATCTTGTTTGCCCTCTATCGCTATACTGCCACAAAACGGATTCCGCCGGGACTGCGCTGCGGCAGTCTCGGCGGATAAAAATTCTCGGGAGTTGTGGGGGGGAAGGCACCTGATGTGCCTGTGAGTCAGGCAATCATCGCATTGCCTGCAATTTGTTCATCGGGCACGGCGTCAGAGTCATTCATGTCGTATTCACTCATTTATGCCGCACTCCCCAGCTCGTAGAGCCTTTCGGGTGCGAAACCGATTTCATTGTTCCAGTCGACGGTGAAAGGGTCGAGGCGGAAGGCTTTGAAATAGTCAATGTCCTGCAGCTTACGGCAAATGCCTTTCTGCATCAGGGGGGTGAAGTCTACCAGCAGTACTTCGCCCGTGTTGAACGTCAGCCGCAGTTTGTAGTCGCCTGCATACTCGGCGGCGGTTACCCTAAGTAAGAGATTCTTTGTTGTCATATCATGTCCTCCTTATTTTAACGATTGAACTTCGTTCGTGCACTTCTTCGCTCGGCATAGAAAGCAGGCTTTCTCAGCTCTTGCTTATCGAAGTGGTTCTATTTTCTTGGCTGCCTCGCTGTTCGATAGGCGCTCCCAGTTTTCCATCAGTTCGTCGCGGTGCAGGTCGAGCCATTCATAGACAAGGCGCAGGGCGCGACGCGGCATTTCACCACGGACGATGCCGTCCTTGATGGTAACCTCTGCCTGATAATCGTCGTACCAAACATGGAAGTGCGGCGGATTATGGTCATCAATATACATGTAGATGATGATTCCATAGAACTTGCTTATTTCTGGCATAATCGTAACTTTTGAGTTTCCAGCTGCAAAGATAGTGCAAATCGAGTGAAAAACCAAATAAATTTGAGTTTTTCCGAGATTTTTATCCGTTTGTGTCAGTAAGTCAAAGAACGCGCGAGGCGAGTGGAGAGCCATGCCCAGCATGGGCTATTCCGAGCCGAAGCCGTTTTTCGGGCGAAGCCCAAAGAGCGATGAGCCGAAGGCAGAGCCATGCCCAGCATGGGCTATGCTGAGGCGAGGATGGTGTAAACGCGGCTGGTGGCAGCGTTGTAATACTTCATGGTGAATACCTCGCCCTCATGCCGCGCAAAAAGGGTTATGACGGCTTCGGCACCGAGAAGGCGCTCGTCGAGCGTGACGGTGCCTCTGCACTCGTCACCGACAAAGGCTGCCACCATGTCTCCGGCCGCTGGCAGTATGTCGTCGCCGAGTACCTGGGCGACGGGTTCGAGCGACGCGGTCGTCACCACGGGGTATTTCGCGACGCCGAGGGTGAACTGCGGCACGAGGTGTCTCATACGATGTCGGTTTATATTTCCACTACGCTGCAAAGGTACAAAAAATACGCTTATTATGCTCTTTACTTAATCTGTACTACGACCTTCTTCAGGTCCTTGTCGGCACTTGACGAACCGGTCATCAGTTCGTACTTGCCGGGCACGACGCGCATGGTGTTGGTCTTCGTGTCCCAACCCTCGAAGCGGTCACGCGGCAGGTCGATGGCTATCATGCGTGCTTCGCCGGCCTTCAGCGTGACACGCTGGTAGGCGCGCAGCGTCTTTAGTGGACCTTCCTTGTCGGCCATGTTGCGGATGTAGACCTGCACCGTCTCCGTTCCGTCTACCGTGCCGGTATTCCTGACCGTCAGCTTCACCTGGCCGTTGCTGTAGCTGGGACGGCTGATGTCGAAGGTGGTGTAGCTCAGGCCGAAGCCGAAGGGGAACAGTGCCTCGCCCTGATAGTAGCGGTAGGTACGGTTCTTCATCGTGTAGTCCAGGAAGTCGGGCAGTTCGTCGGTGCTCCTGTAGAACGTGACGGGCAGTTTGCCGCTGGGGTTATACTGGCCGAAGAGCACGTCGGCCAGGGCCGTGCCGCCCATCTCACCGTCGTACCACCACTGCAGGATGGCGTCGCAGGTCTGCAGCTCCGGCGTGAGGGCGATGGCCGAGCCCGAGCAGTTGACGAAGACGACCCGCTTGCCCGCGTCGTGGAGCATGGCCAGCAGGCTGCGCTGCGCCTCGGGCAGCTCGATACTGGTGCGGTCGCCGCCCTTGAAACCGGGTTCGCTGACCTTCATCTCCTCGCCCTCCAGGCTGGGCGAGATGCCGCCGACGAAGACCACCGTCTCGGCCTGGCCGATTTCTGCCAGCAGCTGCTGGCGCGTGGGAGTGGCCTTCCGCCTGATGTCGAAGTTCAGCGAGCCGTAACCCGTCTCCTGGACGTAGTCTATCTGTATGCGGTAGTGCTGTCCGGCCTTGACGGCCAGTTCTTTGCTGCCGCCCTGTATGCGGTGGCGCACCTTCCAGATGTCAACCAGTGTGTCGCCGTTGACGATGAGGCGCACCTTGTCGTCGCCGCTGATGTCGAAGAGCAGCGTCTCGTCCTGCTGGGGCTTGAAGATGCCGTCGAGGCGTGCCGAGAAGTTCTCGAGGTTGACACCCGGCGCAAACACGGTGTTGCCACCGTTGCTGAGCTGTACGGGCTGGGCGATGTTGACGGTGGTGACGGGCTGGCCCTTCATGTCGGCATTGTTCCAGTAGGTGGCCTGCATGCCCCGGTAGCCCAGCGGGCCCTGAATGAGGTCGTAGCGGCTTTGGTAGACCTCGTTGCGCGTCAGTCCGCAGCCCTGGACGTACTTCACCTGGCAGTTGGGGTTCAGCTGGCGGGCCTGGCGGGTGATGCCCTCCAGGGCAGTGACGGTCTTGGTGGGATAGCCGGAGTAGTTGCCCCACATCATGACGGAATCGTTAGCGTTCGGACCCATGACCACGATGTTTGATGGCTGATGTCTGATGTCTGAGAGAGGCAGGACGCCGTCGTTCTTCAGCAGCACGATGCTCTTCTGCGCCATCTCATAGGCCAGCTGCTTGTGGGCCTTCGAGGCAATGACTGAGGCAGGAATCTTCGTCCACGCTACGCGGTCGTCAGGGTCGAAGTCGCCGAGCTCGAAACGGGCAGTGAGCAGGCGGCGCAGGCTCCGGTCGAGGTCAGCCTCCTTGATGTCGCCACGCTTGACGGCGGCGGGCAGGTTGCGGTATTCTGAGCCGCACTCCACGTCGGTACCCGACAGCACGGCCTTGGCAGCGGCAGCGGGTTTGTCCTTCGAGACGTTGTGCCACTGGGGCAGAAAGTCGCGAATGGCCCCGCAGTCACTGGTAATCAGTCCGTCGAAGCCCCACAGGTCGCGCAGGATGTGCTGCTCGTAGCGGGCATTGCCGCAGCAGGGGTCGCCATCAATGCGCTGGTAGGCGCACATCACCTCGGCCACCCGTCCCTTCTGCACCAGTGCTTTGAAGGCCGGCAGGTAGGTCTCCCAGAGGTCGCGCTCGGGCAGGTTCTCAATGTTGAAGGTGTGGCGGTTCCATTCCGGACCGCTGTGCACGGCAAAGTGCTTGGCGCAGGCCAGCAGCTTGCGGTAGGGGCTGACGCCCAGGTCCTCGCCGTTGTAGCCCACGCCCTGCAGGCCGCGCACGACGGCCAGTCCCATCCGCGTGGTCAGGTAGGGGTCCTCGCCGTAGGTCTCCTGTCCGCGCCCCCATCGCGGGTCGCGGAAGATGTTGATGTTTGGCGTCCAGTACGACAGGCTCTGGTAGCGCTTGATGTCGCCCGACTGCTTGGCCTGCTGGGCCTTGGCGCGGGCCTCGTCGCTGACAGCCGTGAACACCTGGTGGAGCAGTGCGTCGTCCCACGAGGCTGCCATGGCCATGGTGATGGGGAAGACGGTGGCATAGCCGTTGCGGCCAATGCCGTGGAGCGCCTCGTTCCACCACTGGAACTGCGGGATGCCCAGCCGAGGTATGGCTGGCGACGAGTCCATCATGAGTTTCACTTTCTCTTCAAGCGTCAGCCGGCCCAGGAGGTCGTCGGCGCGCTGCTCGGCCTTGAGAGCCGGGTTCTGGTAGGGTAACTGCTGGGCCGTGAGTGTCGCGGTGGCCAGCGTCAAGACTGTTGTCAATAAGATTTTCTTCATACTATATCGTTTGTTTTAGTTTGGTTTCTGTATTCTGACGGGGTCAGCCCCGTCTGTTTCTTGAAGCATTTGGTGAAGTATTTAGGGTCGGAGAAGCCTACGGCGTAGGCCACCTCGCTGATGCTCATCCGACTTTTGGCCACAAGCTGCTCGGCACGCTGCATGCGAACCTGCCGCAGGAAGTCGCTCGGCGATACGCCCATCAGCTGCTTGATTTTCCCGTAGAGCACCGTGCGGCTCAAGCCTACGGCCTGGGCCATCTGCTCTATCTTCAGGTTTTCGTCGTCAAGGTGTTGCTCTATATAGTCCATGAGCTGGTTCATCATGGCCTCGTCAGGATTGGGAATGACGGGTTCGGCCAGCGAATATTTCTCGCCGTTGGTGGCAGCCTGCTGGCTGCTCAGTTCGCGATATTGCCGCAGAATGTTTTCCAGTCGTTGCTCGCGCTCGCGTTCGTGCTGGCGGTGGCGCAGGTAACGCATGAGTCCCCATGTGGTCAGTAGTATCAGCAGTATCATGCCACCCGCCTGCACCCATCGCAGTTCCCAGAACGTGGGGGTGACATTGATGACGAGTCTTGTCTCGTTGTCAGTCCATACGCCGTCGCTGTTGGTGCTCTTGACGGTCAGTGTGTGGCGTCCGGGCGTGAGGTCGTTGAACGAGATGCGAGGCGTGGAGCCGATATAGTTCCACTGCTCGTTGCCGTCCATGCGGTAGGCATACTGAATAAGGTCGTTGTCATTGTAGTCGAGAGCGGCAAAGGTGATGGCCAGACTGCGCTGGTGGCGGTCAAGCGTCAGCGATGGGCGGTAGAGTAGGGGTTGGACAATACGCTCGCCCTGGAAGAGCAGCCCCGTAAAGGCAATGTCAGGCCGGTACTGGCTTGTCTGCATCTTGTGCGGACTGAAAGTGACGATGCCGTTGTTGGCTGGCAGATAGATGTTGCCATTCGCGTCCGTGGCTGATAGTGCTTCGGCCATCTCTGTCTCGCCGGCCATGCTGTTGACACCGTAGCGTATGACGTGATTGTTCTGAGGCTGAAAGCACTCGATGACCATTTCTCGGCTAATCCAGATCCGGCCCTGCTGGTCCAGTGTCAGCGACTGGACGTTTCCTACCAAGGTGTTGAGCTCGTCCGACCAGGTGAACTGCGGCTTGCCGGAGCGCAGGCTGCTGAGCGTCACTTGCTGGATGCCACCGCCCAGCGTGGCCACATAGATGCTACCGTTGCTGCCCGCCAGCACCTGCATCACATCGTTGGTGCGCAGCGATGTGGCGTTGCCCTGCTCGTGGCAGAAGGTCCGGATGGTGGCCTTGCGCCAGTCGCCCGTCGTGGCGGCATCGATGGTCAGCAGGCCGGAGGTAGCCGAGGCGATGATGAGTCCGTCGGCAGTATGCGTGACGCGGCGCACCTTGAGAAAGGCATCGCGCGGATATTGTTTCAGGTCGTTGCCGGCGTGGATGAAGCGCAGCGTGTCGGCTGGCCGGACCACGTTGACACCACCCGTGAAGGAGGCTATCCAGATGTTGCCAGCAGCGTCCTCGTCAATGTCGTATATTTCTGGGCTGCTGATGCTGTAGCGGTTTGTCGGGTCGGGCGTGTGGTGAGTCATGCGCCCCTGTACATCGATGATGTAGAGGCCGTCGCCCTTGGTGCCAATCCACAGGCGGTTTTGGGAGTCCTCGAACAGCGCATAGATCTGGCGTGAGAAGCGCACGCTGTTGCTGACAATGCGGCCTTGCGTACTAAGCCAACCGCGCAGGTGCGTGGCGGCATCGAATATGGCTATGTAGCCCTCCATGGTTCCGGCCCACACGCTGCCGTCGCGCCGACAGCACACGGAGCGCACGCGCTCGCCTGGCCTGACACCGATGAACTGAGTGCGCTGCTGGCGGATGGTGAGGCGCGACAGCCCTTTGGGCGAATTAAACCACAAGTTCTGCTGCCGGTCAATAAAGTGGTGCTCAATCTTGGGCATGATGTTGTCCGTATTGCCTACCAGCGTCACCGATTTGTCGAGCAGCAGACGGCTGTCGCTGCTGATCTGCCAGCCGTGGCCGCTCGTTGCATTCGTCTTCAGCAGGTGGTCTGCTGGATAGTTGATGTCGGCTTCCATGCCTTTGGGCAGTTGCTGGTAACGGCAGGTGTGGGTATCGAAGATGTAGAAGTGGTTGTCGTGTGTGTAGAGTCGGATGTTGTCAGCGCTGTCTATGCGTATCTTGTCTATGCGGTTTGTGGTCAGCATATCGTGGCCGTCGTCAGGCGAGCGGAAAGTGGTAAAGCGGTAGCCGTCAAAGCAGCACAGACCGTTCCAAGTCGCTATCCACAGCAGTCCGCGACTGTCTTGCTCCAGTCCGGAAATATTGTTCGACGGCAAACCGTCGCGTGTATTGAAAGTTTGCATGTAGCCGTAGTCCTGTCCCATCATGTTGAGGGTCCAGCAGCATGTAAGTATAGTTATTAGTTTTCGTAACATAGTTTGCAGCATCGCCCCACTGCTCTTCGGAGCGATGCTGCAAAGTTACGAAGAAATGAGAGAAATGCCAAAGAAAAATTGTTTTTTCTTTGGCATTTCCGAGTGCGGGTAACTTCACCAAAGGTGAAAGTTACGAAGAAATGAGAGAAATGCCAAATTATTTCCTGACTATTTTCTTACCGTTGACGATGACAATGCCCTTATGGGCTGCACCGACGCGCTGCCCCTGCAGGTTGTAGCAGGCATTGCTGGCAGACGGGCTGGACTTCAGCTGGTCGATGCCGGTCGTTTCCACGACGACGGTGGTCTCCTCAGTGCTCAGACCGCCCATCTCGTTGGCCGTACGCAGCGTGTAGGTGCCGGTCTCGCTGACGGTGAAACGGTTCTCGGCAGTGTTGCCTACATACTGTCCGTCCTTGAAGATGACGGTGCAGCGCACCTGCGGGTCATTCTCCCACGAGATGATGCCGCCGTTGACAGTGGCCCGTGGGGCCTTTGTCAGTTGAGTATAGTCTGTCGGCAACCATCCGTCCGTGCCGCCCAGCACGTTCATAATGGTGAACTTCTTTGCCTCATCGGCTGTGATGACGGGTACGTAGCTGTTGGTCGACGTGGGCGAATTGCCGCGCACGCTGAGGTCAATCTCATGGCCGTCCTTGTCAACAGAACCGTACTCGTAGAAACGGGTTGGGAGATTACCCATCGAGGTGTAGCCATTGTCGTTGGGCTGAATCATCATCCTGGTGAAGAGATAGTAGGTGGCGGGGAAATTCTGCCACGGACGCGAGAGACTGTAGTCGCCCTTGTCCTTCATCGTGGCACCGGCACCGGCCTCGGCGCGGTCAATGGTGCAGTGGCTGAACACGTAGCCCCACTTGGTAGTGCTGGTGGTCGAGGGTGCTGCGATGACGCTGCCCGGTCCCTCCATGATGAGTTCGCACTGGTCGTAGAACTGGTCGCCGCCACCGCAGATGTAGTCGACGGTACCCTGGATGCGGCAGTGGTCAAAGTAGGAGCGCTCGCCCGTAACCTGTGTGTCCTGCTGCGACTGCATGCAGACGTTCTTCATAATCGACTTGTTGCCGCCATAAATGGCTACGCCCACACCCTTGCGCTTGGCCTGCCTATAGTCCAGGTCGTTGCGGGCTGTCAGGTCCTGCAGGTAGAAGCCCTCGCGGTCGCGGATGTTCAGGATGGGGTTCGAAATGCCTGTGCGGGTGCCGTGGATGAGTACGCCGTCACGGCTCTGGCCGACCAGCGAGACGTTGCCGCGATTGATGCGCTGCTCGTTGTCCTGGCCGAAATCGTAGTCGCCATTCTTCATGAGGATTGTGACGCGCTCCAGGTTCTTGGCTGTTGTGTTGCCGAGTGCCTTGATGGCAGCGGTAAACTCCTGAGCAGAGCCTACCACGTAGTCGAAGGCTTTCTTTTCGACGGGAGCCTGTGACTGGGTTGCGAAAGTCAGGGTGATGGCTTCGGTGGTCTTGTTGCCAAACAGGTCTTCAGCACCACCGGCAGGTATGGTAAAGGTGTATTCACGCTCGTAGTCCAGACCGGAAATTCCAAAGTTCAGCGTCTGGCCCTCGTCGGCATGAACCTCATTGCCCTCGAACACGACGTCCGACGACTTCATCTCACGGTCGAACTTCACGCTGACCATGACGTGGTTACGCTGGACGCTGGCCGTCTGGGCCATGACCTTTGGCGTGGTGCCGGGATTGGTCTTCTCGATGACCAGCAGGAGTTGGGCATAGGGCTGGTTGCCGCCGGTGATGGTGAAGGCTATGGGTTCGCCGGCTTTGTGGTTCTCGACCACGACGGTCACATCCTCACGTCCGCCGCGAATATAGTCGTGAAGGGTAGGAATGCGGAACGTAGCACCGTCGGATGTCATGCTGGTCAGACCCTCGCCGTCGCCATAGTTGGCACCGAACTTCTCGAGCGTGAAAGTCTTGACGACTACGCCGCCAGGAACTTCGAGCACGTTGTCGGCGGCATTGAACTTGAATTGCTGCCCGCCCCAGCCGTCGAGACTGGTGGTGCGCAGGGTGTAGAGACCGTCAGTCCAGCCGTCAGTCCACTGGCCTTGGGGCTCATAGGCGGCCTTGCCGTCGGCGCTGTAGGTGATGCGGTATTCCTCATCCTTCTCACCTCTCTCGTAGATATAGACCCCCTCCACATGGAGCGTGAAGGTACGGTCGGCACCCTTCAACAGGTATGTTGCTGTGCTGGCCTCATATTGCGAGGTGACATCGGCCTGTGTACCGTCGTTGAATGTAGCGGTGACAACGGGTGTGACTGTGTAGACGTTATCGCTGAATGTAGCGGTGAAATCGGCACTGCTGTTCAGTGCATTGCGTACGGCAACAGGTGCGGTCACGCCGTCGATGGCAAGCGTACGTACTTGCAGCTCGCCAGCATGGAACAGGCGAAGTGTGTACTTGGACTTTTCCGTGATGGCACCTTCAGTGGGGGTGAGCCGGAACGTGACGATGTGTGCGTTGTTGGGGCGCGGGGTCTCGACGGTAAACGTGCCGTCGGCATTAGCCGTCACTTCCACTTCGTCGCCACTGTCGCCTTCCTCTGCAGAGACGCTTAGCGAAGCATGCTCCACATTGACCGAAATGGTTGCCGTTGCTTCGGTATAGGTCTTGGGCAGCCGAATCTCAAAGTCTTGTCCGTCACCTGTTGTGGCAGTATACTCGCCAATGCTGATACCCGTTATCTGGGCCAGGCTTGAAGTGAATTCTCCGCGTAGCCAGACATCATCCAGGTCGAACTGATTGTCGCCGTTGACATTGTTGCCAGCACCTTTCCAGTTCTTGGCAGGGAAAATGCGAATGTACACCTTTTCCTGACCGCCTACAGGAAGCGAAACGGTCGTATTGACCCAGCGGTTGTAGCTGGCACCAGTCAGATATTCATCGCCGAGGATTGTCCATGAGGTTCTGTCAGAAGAATAGGCGACGACATAATACTGTGTGGCACTGTTATGTCCGGCAGCCTTCATTTCAAGCTCCATGGCCGCTTTGTAGTTGCGGGTGTCGGCTTCTATCTCAAAGTAGTTGTAGGGACTCTGGTAACCGTATGTCTGTCCGTCGGGGAACGGCGTGGTGTTCTCGCCATAGGTGTAACTCGTGCTGAGCTCTACCGACGTCGGTACTGGGGAAGTCATGTGCAGGGCTGCACCGTCGCAATTGATGGCGTTCACTTCGTGATAGGCTCCTTTGTTGTCCTGGGCGCTAACCTGGTTGGCCTGTGTGGCAATGGTAGGACGATGGGCTTTCAGCGTCACCTGTTCTGAGCTGAGAAACTGTTCGTTTGGCTTCAGGGCGACATCGTGCAGGTTGACGCTGCCATTGCTGGTGATTAGCGTCGTGTTTGGCGTACCCACACCGTTGGCAATGGTGTAGCCGTAGTTGAACGACCAGTGGGCCATTGTCGTTGTTGACTGGCCTTGCGCTGTGGTCAAAGCCAAAGGCAGGGCTGCTAATAGCAGTCCCACCTTCTTTGCGATGAAGTTTTTACTCATAACTGACTCGTATTATTTCTGGAAATACTTTTTGCCGTTCATGATGACAATACCCTTGTAGCTGGCATCTACACGCTGTCCACGCAGGTTGTAGAGAATGTTGGTAGCGGGCTTCATGCTGACGGTCTCGACAGTCTCAATGCCGGTTGTACCGCCGCGGGTAATAACCAGTTTAGTGATGAAGACATTCGTACCAGTTGCTGAGCGTACCATCTTGAACGACTTGCTGCCTGCCTCGGCACCGATGGTATAGGTGCGCGTGTTGGGTTCCTGGGCGTAGTCAGCATGGATATTGTTCCAGACCTTTTCGCTGCCCTCGTCAATCTCGGCACCGTTCTCGAAGAGCATGTACAGTGTGCCATTGGCATCGGTGTCCTTGTTGCGGTAGGCCGTGATGGCTATCTCATCGCCGTTCTGAAGGGCTTCGTCGAGGGTGATCTCTACATAGTCGGTGGCAATATCAGCCTTCTTCTTGTTTACGCGGATAGTCCAGTTGCCGCTGTTGGCATAGTTCACACTCTCGCCGTCAGATGCCACAGCCTTGCCGCCTTTTTCTACGGCACCAGCCTCTGCACCTTCCCATGAGTAGAGCGTCTGGACAGCAGCAGGCTGACTGCCACCGGCCACGGCCGTGAAGGTAATGCGCTTGATGTTGACGTGGAAGTTGGGGTTGACTTCACCGTTGTATGAGCCTGGCGTGATGGTACCGTTCTTGTCGATGTTGTACTTCAGGCGCAGTGTATAGTCGCCGGCAGGAAGCTCGGCAGTCGGCGGAATATTGTCGAAGTCCTTGTAGATGGTCCAGAAGTCGCCAGGAGCACCGGTGGGGTCAAGGTTGAACATCTCGTTGTAAACCTCGTTGCCGGCAGCATCTGTCAGCGTCCAGGTCATGAACATGCCGGTCATCGGGGTGGCATAGTTGATGCTCATTTGGTAGGCAGAAGCCTTGGGCAGGGTGATGTTGAACTTGGCAACGTCGCCGGCCGAGGGGTAGTCCAGGCGCGGTGTGTCGCCGTCACCTTCAGTTTGTTCCATGTAGTGCAGCGTCTTGTTGCCTTGCGATTCAGAAACGTCAACCGTTGAGAGATTGACGTCGAACGAGTCAGCGCTTTCACCGGCTACAGTCTCGAAGGTGATGTCCTTGACGTTGGTTGTGAAGTTCTCGTAGTTGGTACCATGGTGGAAAGTCAGCTTCAGCGTATAGTTGCCAGCAGGCAGCACGTCGGTATTGGGCAGCGAGGTGTTGTGACCTTCGGGCTTGAAGGCCCAGTCGCCACCGTCAACACCAGTGCAGACGACGTTGGCAGTCTGGCCATAGACGGTCTGGCCGTTGGCGTCGGTAATGAGGAAGTCGATAGTGACAGGCTCGCAAGGTGTAGCGGTCTCAAAGGAAATGGCATAGGCCGACGTCTTGGTATTGGTGATGGGGAACGAGATGACGTCGCCGTCACCCACCCAGTTGAAGCAGTTGCTCTCGTCACAGCTTGGTGTGCTGCCCCATGAGCAGTTCTTCTCGATGGTGGCTTTTGAACCGTCCAGCACACCGGGAATGTTGAGTCCCAGTTTGTCGCTGGCTGGCTCTGCGGTCTGAGCCTCTGAATCCAGGAATTCAATCTTGCTGATGTTCACTGTCAGCGAAGCACCTTCCTCCAGATTGTCATACGTCATGACCAGCGTGTAGTTGCCGGCAGGCATGGCATTGGTGGTGGGCAGGCTCTTGTTGGCCTTCTTGTCGCCGAAGCCGCCTACGGCGTAGGGCTCTGTCGTGGCATCGTAGAAGACGGTGCCGTCGGCTGCCGTAATTTTGAAGTTGATGACAACCTGCGACTGGTTGGTGCCGCCGTAGCTGACAATGTCGTACTTAGTGCCGGCCTGGGTGTTCTCAAACTGGATGGTGGCGGTGTTGCCCTTGGTCATCCAGTCGATGATGGAACCGTTCCAGCCGGCTGAGCCGTGCAGTGTTCCTGTGCCACCATCCACAACGGCTGTCGAGAGGTCAAGCTCGCCGGGAATCTTTGACTGTGCGTTGACCATCGTTGTGCCCAGCAGGAGCATCAGCGATGCAAACATAAAGGTAAACAGTTTTTTCATACGATAAATAATTAATGTTAGTAATTTGTTTTGTAACTTACTCGTTGTTGCTTCTGTTTGCAAAAATAGGTGGAAATGTGTTGCCTCTGGGGGGAAAAACTATCTTGAAAGGTGGAAAAAACAGCTTCTCACCCTATTTTCCCGTTTTTTTTCTCCTAATATAACGAATCATCTGTGTCTGATTAGAAATAATATTTGTAACTTTGCACCGTAAATGACAAGACATTCCAAACTATCACAATAATTAATAAACAAATGAAGACAATGAAAACAATTCTAACGACACTGCTGAGCGCCCTGTCGCTCCTGACGGTCAGCGCTGGCAACAACGTAGCACCGTGGGGCTGGGCGACATGCTCCG
>DFGF01000061.1:2988-16258 GCA_002371715.1 Prevotella sp. UBA3757 | reverse complement strand
GAACCAGCCCGGCTATCAGGACACCTTCACCATCCCCCGCAAAGACGGCACCATGATGCCCACCCTCAATCCCTTAAACGAATACCGCGACAAGGCCGTGGCCAAGTTCCAGCAGGGCATGGAACGACTCCGTGCCGAAGCCATCAAGCGCAAGCTCCAGGCCCGGCAGTTTAAGTGACAACTACGGATTTCACGAATTAAACGAATATCAAGGAACCAATGACACTAAACATGAAAATAAAACTCGCTACTTACAACATCGACGGCCTACCTGAGCAGTTGGACTTGCGTCAGCTGCCGTGGCCACTGCGACCGCTCGCCTGGCTCTACCGTCTTATCAAGAGCACGTACATGGTCCGCGTGAACGATAACGACGGCGTGGGCGGGAAGATTGCCGAGATGGGCCGACGGCTCGCCGACCTGAAGCCCGACATCATCGCCGTGCAGGAAGACTTCAACTACCACGACGTTCTGACCGCCGAACTCCGAGGCTACGACTGCGGCACGCACACCGGCGGCATCACGTTCGAGAACGTGCGCTGGCTCCCATACCCACGGTGCAAGGCCGACGGGCTTGGTCTGTTCGTGCGCAAGGACATGGTGATGATGGACGACGAGCGCATTGTCCCGTGGGAGCATTCGCACGGCTACTTCAGTCACGCCAACGACCGACTGACGCAGAAGGGCTTCCGCCGGTACACCGTCACCGTGGGCGACTGCGTGGAGATTGATGTCTATGTGGTCCACATGGATGCCGACTTCTACCACCCCGTGCACTGCCCCGACGTGAACAAGGACGTGGCAGCTCGACGCAACCAGCTGCGCCAGCTTTCAGAATACATCATCCAGCAGTTCGACGATGGCTGCGACCGCCCCGCCATCATCATGGGCGACACCAACTGCGACTACCGCCACGAGTGGGACGCTGACCTGACGAAGCACTACCTGACGCGCTGGCTCAACACGTTTCGCGGCCTCGTGGTCGATGAAGGCAACCCAGACATTGCCCTCGACAAGATATTCGTCGTCAACAACTACCGCTCATGCCACTGGCTGACCGTCCGCTCGTGCCTCATGGATATGTCGTTCAAGGGGCTTTCCGACCATAAGCCCGTCGTGGCTGAAATAGAAATCGAAACAAGTTTTACAAGATGATGAAAAGACTGTTTTTACTTTTTGCAGCCGTTGCCATGCTTACCGGCTGCAAGCATACCGAGTATATCACCGTTGACCGCCTGCGTACCGACACGCTCTATCAGACCAAGGTAGAGCGCGACAGCATCGTGTGGCGCGACTCTATCTTCGTGCGCGAGTATGCCCAGGGCGAGACCATCCACATAGAGACCACCCGCTGGCTCACACGCTACCGCGACCGCCTGCGTACCGATACCGTCTACCGTGCGAAAGTGGACTCTGTGGTGAAGGAGGTCGTTCGCGAAGTGCCCGCCCAGCTCTCCCGCTGGCAGCGGTTCCGCGTCAACTTCGGCACCGCCTGCCTGATCATCGCCATCCTTGCATTCTGCATCTGGACGTGGCGGACTAAATAAAACAAAGATTTTTAAGATTTTGAAGATTTTTCTGTGGCAGAAATCTTTTTAATCTTTAAATCTTTGTTCAGTAAACCCCAAGCGTGGTTTTGACCGTTAGTAAACAAAACCCCGCAAGAATGGAATATATATCTCTTGACAACATCCTCGCCATCCTCGGCCTGTTCATAGGCGGAGGTGGCGGCGCGTTTTTTACATGGCGTTGGCAGCGTCGCCGCGCGAAGGCAGAGGCGAAGACCGCCGAAGCCGATGCTGCGAAGGAATGGCAGGATGTCTACCAGCAACTCATCGAGGACATCAAGACCGACCGCGACGAGCAAAAGCAGTACATCGCCGAACTGAAGGACGACCGCCAGCACCTGCGCCGCGACCGCGACGACCTGCGCAAGCGTCAGGACGAACTCGAAGAGGCCGTGCGCTCGCTACAGCGCGACGTTGACCGCACCAACCGACTCGTCGAAATGATGCGCCCTCTATTGTGCGGCTTGGCCGCCGATTGTCCCAGCCGAAAGCCCGTAGCACCTGCGGATCTCGGAATCACTAAACCGCGGACAAAAGCCAAGCCGCAAAGTATTGAACCCATTGAAAACTCTGACCTATGACAGACCTCACCATCCAACAGTTACGCACGGCCATGCCGCAGGCAACGACCGCCAACCTTCAGCGTTTCATTGGGCCGCTGAACGAGACGATGCGCAAGTACTGCATCACTACCCCGCTGCGTCAGGCCCATTTCCTATGTCAGATAGCATGGGAGTCAGGCCAGCTGCGCTACACCGAGGAGATAGCCAGCGGCGCGGCCTATGACACCGGCGCGAAGGCCAAGGCCCTGGGCAACACGCCGCAGGCCGACGGCGACGGTCAGCGCTACAAAGGCCGCGGACTGATACAGGTGACGGGCCGCACGAACTACAAGAAATACGGTGCGTACATCGGAAAGGACATGGAAAACCTACAGCAGCGCAACTGGCTGCTGTTGCGTGAGCCGAAGTATGCGGCAGACTCAGCAGGCTGGTTCTGGACGACTCACGGACTGAACGCCCGCGCCGACCGCGACGAGCACACTAACATCACACGCGTTATTAACGGCTCCACCATCACCGCACCGAAGCGGTTGCCGTATCTGAGGAATGCAAAGATAGCCGTCGGACTGATCAAATAAACGACAATGAACAACTACACCATCACCTTCGTCTCGCTCCGCGCCGGAACCGTCTACACCCTCAGCATCGGCGGCGGCACCGGCACGCCCATCCCCCTGAAGGGTGCAGCCCAGCCATTTATCACCCAGGAAGACGACACCGACGATATGTTCACCCCAGTCCGCACACAGAGCGGCTACATCCGCATCGTTGACGACGGCTTTGATGCTGACGGCAACAGCTTCGACTGGCTGGACCTCATGCCCAAGACCGGCATTGAGCGGCCCGTCACGCTGAGCCATGTCGACGGCGGCAATACCATCACGGATTGGGTTGGTTACATGCAAGCCCAGAACTTCAGCGGCGTTCTCTACGGAGGCACGCAAGAAAGAGAGTTCCCCGTGCAATGCCAGCTGGCCGCACTCGAAGGATTCAACGTCGACCAGAGCGTCGATATTGTCAACGTCGGCTATCTGCTCTACTCGCTGCTCGACAATATTGGTGCCGACAAGTGGCGTTACGTCTACTTCCAGGGCAGCGATGCCGTTGACTCATGGTTGCTGAAGAAGGCTACGATGATGAACTACGCCACCGAGGGCAGCGGCGAGAACACGTACAGCAGTCTTCAGGCCATTCAAGACATCTGCGCATTCTTCGGATGGACGCTGCGCACCCACGGCAACGACCTTTGGTTTACCTCCGCTGACGATACGGTCATCAACTGGCAGTTCGAGCGCATACAGTTCAGCGACCTTGCCGACATCGACCACGCCCAGCCCGTCAACGTATCGTGGCAGTCGTTCGGCATGACCGACTTTGTGAACACCGACAACGAGGAATCCTACGCCATCGGCATCCGTAAGGTGACAGTCAAGGCCGACATCAATAGCCACAACAATATTCTCGAAATACCGATGTCGGAAATCAAGCCGCTGTTTGACGGCAAGCCGGTATATCAGAGGTCAGTCGGCGATGTCACGACATTCACCATAGACTACACCTTCACGGAATACGAGAACAGCCTGCTGTCGATTGACTGCTACTGGGACCAGGAGTATATTATGGGACGCTTCACCGCTGGTGAAGTCTACGAGGGCGACGTATCTCAGAAGCACAACTACAACTTCACTTACCGCCTCTTCTGCAATGGTCGTAACGTTCCATTTAATGAGTACTGCTTCAAGCTGGTCAGCAAGTTCCCCATCTCTTTCGACAACGGCATGCTGACCGTCAACGGCGAAGTTGACATGTTTGGCCGTAACGGTGACAGCGGCAACGGCTATATTTACTGCGCCCTAAAGGTGGGCGACATGTGGTGGGACGGCTCTGCATGGGGATACCAAGAAGCCAGATTCAAGATTCCCGTTGCCAACAACAAGATACAAGACAACCGCCAGCTGGCGGGCCCTTATGTCGCCTACACAGGATTCGGCATCCCCATCAGCAACATGGGCGGGCTGGTTGAGTTCCGCTGTCTCGGCAGCCACTCTAACGGAACAACAGAGGGCGAGGCTTGCGGCTTCCAGTCGCTGACGTTCGGCTTTGCCCGTCTTGCATCGCTGGCACCCAACAAAAATGCCACCGAGAACACCTACACGGCAACGAACAACAGCAAGTTTGAAGATGAGAAGAACATCGACCTCGTTTGGGCCAGCGACAACGGCAACGCACAGGGCTACGGCATACTGATGAACCCGAACGGCTCGTATCTGACGCAGCTGCCCTACACGGCATCGTCGCATGGCGGGCAGAACGACCGGCCCGAGCAGCACCTGGCCGACCGCATTGCCGGGTTCTATGAAGAGAGCAAGCCCGGACTCAGCGTAAACCTCGACACCGACAGCATCGGCGACGTTACGCCTGGCTGCATGTCGGACACCTACTACCCGATAGCCATCAGCCACGACTGGTGGAACGACATCACAATACTTCGACTTTTAGAAATGCCATCATCATAATATATGGAACTGTCAAGACGAACAATTCAGCGAATGATCCTGCGGAAAAGCGGCGACACAACGGTCATCAACCAAGGCAGCGAAGGCGGTGGCGGTGGTGGCGGCAGTGTCGCACTCGGCCCCCTGCTGACGAGTCTCAACGCCGAAGCCATGCCGTCGTCCGAAGGCTACCTCCATTGGACCGGCTCGGCATGGGCATTCGATACGCCCACTGGCGGCGACCCTGTTGACCTCACGCCCTACGCCCTGAAGACGTGGGTGCAGGATAATTTTGCTTATAAGAACGACCTTGTAAATTTCATCACTAAGACCGAAGCCGACACCTACTATGCCGCACTCAGCCACAGCCACGACAACTACCTGCCACTGTCGGCCGGTCCGAACAAGGCTCTGACGGGGAGCCTGTACTTCAGCGGAAATTCAGGCATTAACTGGGCTGGAGGTGTAGGAATGCTGGCCTGTACGCCCGAAAGCGGATGGACGGGAATCTCGTCGAGCCAGTGGGGAGTCGGTGCGCTGAGTGCGCAGGGAGTGATCCGCTCAAACGCCAACGACATCTTGCACTACCGCAACGGCAACAGTTACAAAATATGGGATGCCTACAACTTCACACCCTCCGACTATCTGCCACTGACTGGAGGCACCGTCGAATCGCTCACCGTCACCAACGGTCTTGATGCCGACTCAATAACCGTCAGCTCAATCGTAAACTCCAACACCCTCGCCGAGTATCTTGACCAGGACGCTTCGGATGCTCGATACTTGCAGCTGACGGGCGGCACGCTGACGGGAAGACTGGTTGCTGGCAGCGGTGTGTACTTCGGCACTAACGGTAATCAGGGCGGCGTCTATTACGACAACGGCCTTGTTGTCGGTGGTAATGCCGTGAGGATATTGTCTGACGGCGTGTTTACGCACAACGGCAGTAATGTCGTCACAGAGTCGTCGCTGCCGTCATTGTTGCCGTTCAGTTACCTGCGCAACTCGGCCTCCGACGACGACGAACAACTCGGCACCATAAGCAAGCTGATTTTGCCGCTGACGGTTGCCGCCGACGGTACGGGGAAGAAGTATGCCCAGCTGAACTTATCGAACTACGCCACGACATCGGCGTTAAACACCGCACTGGCGGGCTATCTGCCTCTGGCTGGAGGTGCCATGACGGGGAATATATCGTTCAAGGGCACTGGTGGCACAAATGAGATGATACGCTTCATCAATAGTGGACTGAGCGAGGGTAACGGTATTGTCATCGGCGGCGGTGGGGCGACGATTATCGGAGGCGGCGAGTCGGTGGTGCAGATGGCGGCGCAGGTGCAAGGTTGGAACGAGGTGATGTACATCGGCAATGACCAAAACGTGAGCATCTTTACGAACCTGCAAAAAGGATGGGACTATCGCAAGGAGTTTACGTTTCACAAAACTGGCGTGCTGCATACGGCTGGTTCGGTTGTAACACCAAACGGCTCTGGCTTATACATCGAGGACACAGGAGGTACAGGACAGGTGGCTGTGTTTGTGAACGACATTAATCAGTTCTTCGTCGGCTTCGGTATGCGCAACGCTGGCTATACGGGCTACTTCGATAGCTATGTCATGCACCTGCGCTCAGGAGCAAGTGGTATTACCATGACGCTCGATGCAAGTAATAACGTCGGCATCGGCACTACATCACCAGCCGAAAAACTGGATGTCGCAGGCAACGTGAAGGCTTACGGCGCAACGCTGACAAATTTGCTGTCCTGGAATGTGCAAAACGCTGACAATCTCGTCATATCAAACAACAAGATTCAGATGTCCGTCAGCGGCACACCGCATAATATTGTGCTGTTTGAAGGCTCAACGGCAAACATGACATCTTACGCCAAGTTCTACGAGCGTCCGATGGTAAATACGGGGACGAACAACGGAACACCCGTCTACACAAACGTTGCACTGGTCAGCGAAGTAGAAGCAAAGCAGGACATCATCCACTTCCAGAACACGAACAACAACGATTCGGAGGTCGGTTTCTCTTATCTGCATCTTCCGCTTACCGAAATCGGGGCGGGACATGCTTCGCTTGACCTCAGCAGCTACATGCCTCTGTCAGGTGACTCCATAAAGACCGGCAAACTTGCCGTCGGCACCACCGCATTCGACGGCTCGAATGCGAAGTTGCAGGTTGGTGGCAATATGTTCGCCACTGGAAGCATCACGTCGAAATCGAGTGCGGGCAGCGTGACGCTGGGCAACGGCAACATCAGCGCGACAAACCTCTACATCAGCACCGTCGTGTTCGGCACTTCCAACAACGATCCCGCCATCTACATCGGCAACGGCCACGTATATGCCCGCAACTCACAAGGACAGACCACAATGATTATTTAATTTATAAAAAAAACAAATGAACTATGACAAAAGTGAATTTTAGAACCATCCCATTCCGGGACATCGAAGACAAAGAGCAGCTGTTTGACTGCCAGAAGGAACTCGGCAACGCCATCTACATGCAGGGGGCGAACATTGAGGAGCGCGACCTCGGCCGCAAAATCTACTACGCCGACGGCGACGTGGAACTGACCGACCAGCAGGTCGAGGTAGTCAAGCGGTTCGCCTCCCGCTACAGCTACGTGTTGCGCGAAGCCGTAGAGACCGCACTAACACCCAAGCCGTGAGGCTCATCCCCTAACATTTTCATTTAATTTGTTGTACATCGGTTTAAAGTTTAGTTATTTAATTTTTTTTGTGTTTTTCATGGTAGCCCCGAAGCGTCGGGGCTTTTTTTTTACCCGCAAGTAAACCCCTGCCCATATCGTGCAAGTATTTTAAAGACATCACGCGATATGGAAATAATCACATTCGACCAAATCAAAGCCCAACTCCGTCTCGACGACGAACAGGCCACCCAAGAGCACGACCTGCTGGAGATGTACGGCGAGGCCGCTGAGGAGACTGTGCTTGCACTGATACGCCGGCCGCTCGACGATGTGGTGTGCAAGTACGGAAGCATCCCCGCCCGCCTACGCCAAGCCTGTCTGTTGCTTGTAGACAACAGCTACAAGGAGCGCAGCCCGGCCAGCTCACAGAACATGAGTGCCGTGCCCTATTCTTTCGACCTTTTAATTAAACCTTTAATGAAACTTACGGAATGAGCTGTAGCAAAACCAAACTGCCGCGCCCAGTTCGCGGCAACGCTTTCAACATAGCCGTCAAGGTGGTTGCCCGCCGACTCGACGGCACCGTCATCGACGACTTCGAGCTGTCGTCAGACGACGTGCTCAACATCGTGTATCGTGGTACGCTGACACCGACAGCCTTCACCATTGAAGATAATAACGTGGCCCTTATACATTTCGACGGCACGCAGGCAGTCGGTATGTATGGCGTTGACTTCGGCGGCGTGTGGGCAGGTGAGTCTTGGCGTTTTGCGCTGCCCATCATTTTCCAGGTCGTTGACCAGACATCGCAGGGCTGGCTCCCAAAGGACGGCATCATCGTTGACCCGACGTATGAGGTGGTGGCATCCATCACCATCGCCACTGCTGGAAGCACTGTGCAGGCTGACTGGGCCGAGACCGATCCCGACGCCCCCGCGTACATCAAGAACAAACCGACCATCTACACTAAGCAGCAGACCGACGCGCTGGTAGCCCAGGAACGCCAGGCCCGCCAGCAGGCTGACACAACGCTCGACGGCAAAATCACAGCGAACGCCTACGCCATTGCAGCCGAGAAGTCGAGGGCCGAAGCCGCCGAGAAGCAGAACGCTGACGACATCGACGACATCGAGGCCGTCATCCCGTCGCAGGCATCGGTGCAGAACCAGCTGGCCGACAAGAATTTTGTCAACAGCTCCATTGCGACGAACACCGCCAACTTCGTCGGCACGTACAACTCGCTGGCCGAGCTCCAGACCGTGCAGAATCCGACCAACAACGACTACGGTTTCGTCATTGATCACGATGCGGCCGGCAACGAGTACTACGACCGCTATAAGTACGTCACCAGCAGTCAGCAGTGGCTGTTTGAGTACAAAGTGGAGAGCACGCCGTTCACCGCCGTCCAGTGGGCAGCAATCCAGAGCGGCATCACGTCGGCCCTCGTCACGAAACTCACAGCCCTGCCGACCAATGCTGAGCTTCAGCATCTTACCAAGGAAGCAACAGACGCCGCCAACGCTGCAGCACGGAACGCCAACGAGAAAGCGGCGCTGGCTGAGCAGGAGGCTACCGAGGCTGGTCGCGTGAATGCCACGGTCAACGGCACGGAACTGACCGTCATCGACCGCAACGGCGTCAGCGTGACGCAGGACGTACAAGGGCCAAAAGGTGACCCCGGTGACAAGGGCGACCCATCCACGGCGAATATCGACATTGATGGCAACGAAATTGTCGTGACCAACAACGAGGGCGTGGAGAAACGCATTGGTGTGAACCCTATTGAGGAGCTTCTGCAACTGAACCTACAGACTGACCAGACTGGGCTACAGGAAGACCCGCTGGACGGGGTGAGCGTCAGGGTGGTACAGCCCGACGGCACCGTTCTCTATAGCGGCCAATGGCAGGGCGAGCAGATAAGCCTGTATATCAAGAGCACTGCACAGTATAAGGTGTTGCTGGGCGACGTGACTGGCTACCTCCGGCCTGCGGAGCGATGGATATACCCGATACTGCACAATGTAAGGAACCTGACGCTGACGTATGTGCTCGGCACCATTGACACCATCTATATCGACGATGCCATTTCCGACCCTGCGCAGAAGGTGTCGGGCGACGTGAACGGCCCTGTGCTGCGCTGGATAAGAGCTAACACACACAACTACCTGTGTAAGCACGACGCTGACAGGCTGACGGCGCGGATGTACGTCTGCCAGCTTGACGACACGACCCGTCTTCGATTCCACGACGGCACGCTGGCAAAGACTGACGGTACGATGGGCGACGTCATGAATATGCTTCCCGACTTCTATACACGCTACGGTAAGGACGCGGCAGGCAGGCACAAGATAGAGTTCGCGCGCATAGACTATGGCGAGGGCTGGATGCACTGGGGCGGGCTGACCGACCTGCTGGGCTGTTATGAAATGTACGTCCACAATGGGCTCGGCTATTCGCGCTCAGGTGTTGGCTCGACGGGGAATATCACTCAGCCCGACTGCAAGAATGCGGCACAGACGCGCGGTGATGGCTACACAATAGTCAAACAATGGCACCAGAATGTCTACGGTACGCTTTTCTACGCCCTCTACGGCCACACAAACTGTCAGTTGGTCTGCGGGTTTGGAACGAGTAGCCACGAAAAAGTGTGTGGAGCCGACACCGACGTGCTTGGCATGACAGACACCGTGGGCGGCAACGGCGGCAACGGCAACTCCGGCAGCATCAACTTCCTGGGTCTGGAGAACTGGTGGGGTAACAAGGCGGAGTGGGTTCACAACGTTGAGTTCAATGTCGGCAGTGTAGACTACGTGTATCATATCACAGAGGATGATGGTACGGTACGTCTCGTTCAAGGCCACTCGACGGCTAACACTTCCATTTACAAGCGTGGCATGACGTTTGGCGACCATCTTGACCTTATAGGCACTCCCAGCTCTGCAAACGGAAGCGACAGCACGGGCTATTGCGATTCGAATTACCACGGAAATCTGTCGGACCTGGTGGTGTTCCGTTCGAGCACGGTTGCGGGCGCGAATGGCGGTGTCGCCTGTTCGATCGCGTATCACGCCAAGTCGAGCGCGAACGCGGCTTTCGGGTCGCGCCTCGCCTTCCACGGCGAAGTAGTGGTGGTAGACCGTGTAGCTGACTACCTAAATTTATACTCTTGACTATGCCCGGCGCGAGGGTATGTTGCCTTTCGAGGCTACGATTCAGAATGACGGGCAATATGGGTATGTTTTTGCTTAACTTAGAAAAAGAAGAATATGAAGATTGTACATGGGGGTGGCGACCTACCGCTGATTGAGAGCATCGGGCGTGGCTGGTATGCCGTGCGATGTGACAAGCATGATGACGGCGAGGGGGGATATGCCTACGCCGAGGAGTTCGTCAATCACAAGCCGACGCTGGACGAGATCAAGCAACTGGTGCTGGGATGGATAGACGCGCGTACTGACGAGCGGATATTGTCGGGCTACTCGTGGCGTGACATGTCGGTGTGGCTGTCAACCGAGAATCAGTTTAATTACAAGGCGGCTTTTGACCTGGCGGTGATGACTGACGGGGACAGCCTGCCAGTGACGTTCAAGTTCGGCACGACGGGCAACCCTGTCTACCACGTGTTTCGGACGCTCGACGAACTTCGTAGCTTCTACACTGGGGCGATAGCCTATATTAACGACGTGCTGGCCGAAGGCTGGGCGGCGAAGGATTCCGTGGATTGGTCGGTTTATAGTGAATAGTGATAAGTGATGAGTGATATGACGATACTGGTATTGATTTCCTTTTCCCTCGCCGTCGTCGGCGTCGTCTTGATGTCGCGCGGAGGGCTTCCCGAAAGCGTCAGCGGTATGGTATTTGCCATGCCTGTGCATAAGCGGTGGCTATGGTCGGCGTGGCTCGTCGCCGTGGCTTTGACGGTGATGGTTCCGTTGATGACGGCGCTCGGCGATGCGGCGTGGCTTGGCTGACGAGACGACCCAGTCTGTCGTGTGCTATGAGTGTATGACTGACAGCGTGCCTGACATGGCGGTGCTCGGCGAGGAGCTAAAGGTCTGGAAGGCATACATCGCTGAGCGCGAGCTGGAGACGGCTAAGCTCCGCGAAGCTGGCGGAGCTGGATGTCTATGACCAGAGCGATGCCGTGAATGGTTTTGACGTCACCATTTCCGGCCAGACCATGAGCCTGTGGATAGACAGGGAAACCCGTGCGGACTACAAGTCGTCCATCGAGGCGGCGGAGCTGCTGGGAAGAACTGAGGTGCGGCCTGTGTTCAACGGCATCGAGGTCACGCTTTCCGTGCAGACGGCAAAGATGGCCTTGGCTCAGGTGCAGCTGTATGCAAACCAGTGCTTCGGGGTGACTGAGCGGCACAGGGCAGCGATTCAGCAGCTGCATACAGTACAGGAGGTTGATGGGTATGACTTTACGGTGGGTTATCCGCCAAGGCTGACATTTGAGGTATAAATAGGGAGGGCTTGTAGCTCTCCTTTTTTTTTGTGTGTGTGCTCACTGGTAAACCCAGGACGGCAAAATGGTGGAATAGAAAAAGGAGATTATGAGCAATTTTTCAAGATTCAATAGTTTTCAGCGCGAGGCTGTGGGCGGTATGCCTGACATAATGATGCGTGAGGTGAGTGCCAACGGTACGCCGGGAACCATCACCACCACTGACCAGAAGGCTGCGGAGAACCAGGGGACGGCCACGGGGTCGTTTTCTGACCGCATCAAACATGTGCTGACTCCGCAGGCAGCACTGACCGTCCCCGCCGTCTATCGTGCCGTCGGGCTGATAGCCAAGACGGAGGGGCAGTTTATGCTCCAGTATCAGAAGCTCGACAAAAAGGGCGGTAATTTCGTTCCTGAAGTGGGAGCCGTGGGCAGTCAGTATGTCACCTACGGGCAGCAGTTGAACTACCTGCTGCAAGTCCGTCCGAACCCGATGATGACGGCTTCGGCCTTCATGCAGGGGCTGGTCATCAGCAAACTCCAGAACGGCAACGGCATCGCCTACATCGAGCGCGACGACCGGGGATGGCCCGTGGCTCTGTGGCTATGCTTCGGTGCCGGCTACAACGAGGCAAACGGCACGTACAGGGTGCAATACTACACCCGCCGGGGCATCATGAATATTGATGCGGTGGAAGCGTCTGACGTGATCCATATCCCCAACACCTACAAAATGACCAACGGCTGGGGTATCTCCACGCTGCACTATGCCTTTGACACGCTCTCGCTCATCAAGACCGAGACGAACCAGGCACTCGAGACGGCTGCGAAGGGTGGCCGCGTGAAACTCATCATCGGCGAAGAAAAGCCGGCGCCAGGTAATAGCACGCTGTCATTCGGACTGCTGAACAAGGAGCAGATAGACTCCTACGCCAAGGAACTGAACACGAAGATGTACCAGCAGGACGTGGTGGGCATCCGTGGGCTGTCGGCACTGCACAACATCAGCATGTCGGCACAAGATCAGCAGATGATTGAAGTGCTGGGCATGGGTATCAACGACGTTTGTAGGTTTTACGGTGTTCAACGGCCGCTGCTGATGGAAGACACCAACTCGCACTACACTACCTATCAGAACGCACGAATGGAGTTGCTGCAATGGACCATCCAGCCCGATGTGCTGGAGATAGAGCAGGAGTTCAACTCCAAACTGCTGAACCAGTACGACTTCGGAATGCGACGGTTCCACATGTGCGAACAGCCACTCATGCGGCTCGACAAGGAGGCACAGGCGAAGGTTGACCAGATTATGCTACAGACAGGTGCTTCGACTATTAACGAGATCAGACAGCAGTACGACCGCCCGGCAGTGGAGAACGGCGACGAGCCGCTGGCCAGTGCCAACCTGATGACGCTGAAGGCTCTCATCGCCAAGAGCGAGGGCGCAACGGAACCGAAGCCCGACAACAACCCCGTGCAGGAACCGCCGAAGGAGGGCGAGGAAAGTTGATAGTTATTCTCTGACAAGAACATA
>DFGF01000061.1:0-2910 GCA_002371715.1 Prevotella sp. UBA3757 | reverse complement strand
CAAGAACATAGTTATTCTCCGACAAGAATATAGGGATTCTTCCGAAAGATGCCCTACTAAGAGCAACAAAGAAAGGTAGGTAAGTTTCATGCAGTAAACCCCAGATACTAATTCAACCGAATAACGTATGGCATATTCAAGTGGCTTCAGAAACAAACTCGTGACCATCCTGAACCGCAAGGAGCAGACGGTCGGCAAGTATGGCATCGACTCCGCAGGCGTGGAGTGGGAGCCAGTCGGCACGGTTTGGGCAAACGTCTCATGGGCGAAGGGCAACCGCGCCATGAACAACGGCTCGCTCGATGTCTATGGCGTGGAGAATGTGCGAATGCTGTGGAATGATAAAGTCACCATGCGCTCCCGCATCCAGTATGGCGGCAAGACCTATCAGATTCTGCCCGAGACATTCCATGACGACTATCAGAAGAACGAAATCGAGTTCAAAATGCAGATTATCATCAACGACAAATAAAGGAACTATGGACAAGCAACAGATGGAACAGCAATTCCTCAGCCGCTACGACAGCATCATCCAGAGCGGCGACACCCGCCAGATGGAGCGTCTGGGCGCAATGGTGAAGCGCGTGATGGGGTGGATGTTCAAGTTTGAGCCGCAAGTGGCAGCACAGGCACTCGCCTTGCTCGACGACAACACCGCCACCGACTACGCCAACCGTCTGACCGAACAGGAGGCTAAGAACATCGTAAGCCAGATGGTGCCACAGCCCGCATGGACGATGCAGGGCCTCACGGCCTCGCTCCAGTCGATGGGACTGCCGGGTGACGTGCCGCCACACTTCAACCTCTGGGCACTGCTTACGACGATGCTGATGATTCAGAGCGACGAGGGCGAATCTCTCAAAGAGGCTATTCATGCTAACGACCGTGACGAGCGGCTGCTGAGGTTGGTTTATAAGTTGGCCGTGAACCGACTGGAAGACCAGGACGGGAAGTTTAACATCCGCAAATATTTTGGACTATGAAGAAGAAACAGACCATCGCCATTATCAACCTGAACACGCCGGAGTTGGTGGAGTGCTGCATCCTGTCAATCAGGAAGCATGGGTGTGAGTGGCCCATCGTGGTGTTTGACAATTCGCAGGACTTGACCCTGCCAGCAGGTGACGAACTCCCTGCCCGCACCATCGAGGCGCACCCGTTCAAGAAGCGCATGAAGGGTGTGAAAGTGATCGACAACACGAAGGGGCAGCAGGTGGACTTTGACAAGGCTTTGCAGGCCTTCCCCGACCGCCACAAGCCGCACGGCGAAGTAAACCTGTGGGGCTCGGACCGTCACATGATGACCGTGCAGAAACTTTGGGAACTGTTGCCCGACGGATTCATTCTCGTGGAGAGCGACATCCTCGTGAAAGCCGACATCAGCACCCTGTGGCGCGAGGAGTATTCCTTCTGCGGTTATGTTCAGAAGCAGCAGCGCGGCAACCGCTTCGGGCGTGGTCGCATACTGCCGATGCTGTGTTACTTCAACGTACCGAAGTTCCGGGCAGAGGGCGTGAACTACTTCGACCCCGACCGCTCGTGGATGCTCCACAAGGGCGAGGATAATCCGCAAAACTGGTACGACACGGGCGCAAGCCTCCTGGAGGACGTGCTGGAGCATCGCCCACGGCTGAAAGGCCTGCACGTTGACATCCGTCCGATGGTGGTACACCTCGGCGGTGCAAGCTGGAAGAATGCCACCCTGAAGCAGCAGGCCGAATGGCTGAAGCAGAACGAGGAATTGTGGAGTAAACCCCAGACGGGAAATTGAGCGATAAATGAATAATTTCACCATATAAAAAAAGACAAAGATCATGGAACAGAACAAGAACGAAATCAGAACCTTCAACCTCGACATCGGCATCCGCGAAGTCGAGGGGCGCGAGGGCGAGAGCCGTATCATTCAGGGCACGGCGATTGTCTTCAACGCAGAGAGTGAGGTGCTCGACGAGCATGGTGTGAAGTTCCGCGAGGTCATCAAGCCGGAGGCAGCACAGATGGCGTTCCTGAATACTCAGGACATCAAGCTCAACCTGCTCCATGACCGCAAGGACACCGTGGCACGCAGCCGTGAGGGACGCGGAAACCTCCACATCGACGTGGACGGCAAGGGCGTGAACTTCTGGGCTGAGATACCAAAGTGTGACATCGGCGACCGTGCCCTGGAGATGGTACGCGCTGGAGTCTATACGGGATGCTCCTTCGAGTTCCGCCCCGACGTGTACGACATCGAGGAGCGCGGTGCAGGCAAGGAAGTGCGCGTGACCCACAAGAAGTTCCGCAGCATCACGGCCTTCACGCTGGCTATGGACCCCGCCTACAGTCAGACCACCGTCAACGCCCGCGAGTTGTGGAACGAAACCCCGACAGCCAAGCGTGAGGCCGAGGAAGCCAAGCGCAAGGCCGACGAGGAAGCCCGCCTCCAGCAGGAGCGCGAACGCCACGAGAAGGAACTGGCGCAGGAACGCGAGAAAATCAAGATGCTGCAGGAGCAGCGTCGCCGTGAGATGGATTTAGACAACTTCAATTATTAACCCCTTAAAACGTTTTAGGACATGAAGAAAAAGTTTGAGAACGTCGAAGCCGCACTGGCATACCAGCGCGAGCTTTCCGACAAACTGGGCGTGGTCGAGAACGACCTGCTCAACCGTGAGTTGACCGACGAGGAGCGTGCAGCCAAGACCGCAGAGCGCGAGAGCCTCGAAGTAGAGTACAAGGCCGTGGAGCGCGAGTCGAAGATGCTGCTCAACGAGAAGCAGAACCGCTCGCTGACCTCTGCCCCGAAGGTGGACGTGAACACCCAGCTGCGCGAGTTCATCAAGACCGCCAAGAAGGGTGACTCATTCATGCTGCCTCTCAATCGTGAGTCAATGAGTACCGCCGACACCACTCCCTACGTGCAGGGCATCA
>DFGF01000069.1 GCA_002371715.1 Prevotella sp. UBA3757 | reverse complement strand
GGGTCTTCCTGGCGCATCTTCTGCAGGGCGGCCATCATCTTCTCGGTCTCAGCCTCGTTGACAGCCTTGATGGCGCGCGAGAACTTCGAGTTAGGATATTTGATGAAGTCGAACTTGTTTTCGACATCCTTAGCATTCAGCGTATTGCCGGTCTTCACATCCTTCAGCTTCACGGTACAGCCGATGTCACCGGCTACCAACTGGTCAACCTGAATACGGTTGGCACCGGCACAGGCATACAGCGTGCCCATACGCTCCTTCGAGCCACGGTCGGCATTGGTCAGGTCGTCGCCGCTCTTCACCGTACCGCTCATGACCTTGAAGTACTGCACTTCACCGATGTGGGGCTCAACGCCGGTCTTGAAGAAATACAGCGACGTGGGGGCCGATGCGTCGGCAGGAACGTCCTTGCCGGCAGCGTTCTTGACGACGGGCATCTCGCTGACGAAGGGTACCACGTTGCCCAGGAACTCCATCAGACGGCGCACACCCATGTCACGGCCTGCGCAGACGCAGAAGACGGGGAAGATGGAGCGCGTCACCAGACCCTTGCGGATGCCTTCACGCATCTCGTCCTCGGTCAGGTCCTCGCTCTCGAAGAACTTCTCCATCAGCGTGTCGTCGCCAGCGGCAGCAGCCTCAACCAGTGCAGCTTTCCACTCCTTGGCCTTCTCCAGCTGGTCGGCGGGGACATCCTCAATGATGGGGGCACCACCCTCGGGCTTCCACGAATACTTCTTCATGAGCAGCACGTCGATGACGCTGTTGAAGCCGTTACCCGTAGCGATGGGGTACTGGACGGGCACGCAGTTGTTGCCGTACACCTCGCGCAGCTGACTCAGGATCTGGTCGAAGTCGCAGTTGTCGCGGTCCAGCTGGTTGACGAGGAAGATGACGGGCTTCTTCAACTTCTCGGTATTGCGGAAAGCATTCATCGTACCCACCTCCGGGCCGTACTGGCCGTTGACGAGGATGACGGCCTGGTCGGTGACGTTCAGGGCCGTGATGGCACCACCCACGAAGTCATCGCTGCCCGGACAGTCAATGATGTTCAGCTTCCTGTTGTTCCATTCCACATGAAAAACAGTAGAGAACACCGAGTAGCCATATTCCTGTTCGACGGGGAAATAGTCGCTCATGGTGTTCTTACCCTCTACGGTGCCGCGGCGCTTGATGATACCGGCTTCGTAGACCATTGATTCGGCAAGCGTAGTCTTGCCGCTACCCGCACTGCCAAGCAGCGCAATGTTTTTGATTTCGTTAGTTTGATAAACTTTCATATCCGTAATATTTTAGGTTTATTATTTCTAAAGCGTTGCTAAGGTAGACATTTTTACTCGAAAAACCATCAAATTGTGACAATAATTAAAGTTTATTAGTAAATGACTGCCTAAATGCTCAGTTCGTCCAGCACTTTGATGAGCTTTTTGTCAAATGGTTTGTCGGTACGGATGCACTCCGAGAAGGGCACGTAGACTATCTCGTTGTAGCGGATGCCCACCATGATGTTGCGCTGTCCCTGACGGATGGCCTCAATGGCTCCGACACCGGTTCTGGAGGCCAGGATGCGGTCGCGGGCCGACGGGCTGCCGCCGCGCTGCAGGTGGCCCAGGATGGAGACGCGCACATCGAACTCGGGGAACTCCTTCTTGACACGGTCGGCATAGTAGAGGGCGCCGCACTTCGGACTCTCCGAGACGATGACGATGCACGACTTCTTGGACTTACGGATGCCACGGGCCATGAACTGTGCCAACTGGTCGACCTCGGTCATCTCCTCGGGTATGATGGCAGCCTCGGCACCGCAGGCTATGGCCGAGTTCTGAGCCAGGAAGCCGGCGTCGCGGCCCATGACCTCGACGAAGAAGATGCGTTCGTGCGAGTTGGCCGTATCGCGGATGCGGTCGACACACTCCATGATGGTGTTCATCGTCGTGTCGTAGCCAATGGTGGCGTCCGTGCCGTAGAGGTCGTTGTCGATGGTGCCGGGCAGTCCGACGACGGGGAAGTTATACTCCATGCCGAAGTTGCGGGCACCCGTCAGCGAGCCATTGCCGCCGATGACCACCAGCGCATCGATTTCCTCGCTGACGCAGGTCTGATAGGCCTTCTCCATGCCTTCGGGCGTCATGAACTCCTTCGAGCGGGCCGTCTTCAGTATCGTGCCGCCGCGGCCTATGATGCCGCTGACGTTCTCGGTGGTGAAGGGTTCCACCTCATCCTTGATGAGTCCGTCGTAGCCACGATAGATGCCCTTGATGTTGAAACCGTTGTAGATACCAGCGCGCGTGACGGCACGTATGGCTGCATTCATGCCGGGGGCGTCACCACCCGACGTCAGGATGCCAATTGTCTTAATTTTATTCATAGCCTTCTTCTTGTTAGTTTTTAGTAAAGCAATTAATTTTCGGCAAAATTACACATAATTCGCGAAATAAACAAGAAAAGCGGCCAGTTCTTTCATCCGAATGATAGTTAATGTTCCCAAAAACGTCGGTTTTCTCGATTCTTTTGCTTACTTTTGCAGCCGTTCTATGGCAGGCATCTACATACACATCCCCTTCTGCAAGAGCCGCTGCATCTATTGCGGCTTCTACTCCACCACCAGTCTGGAGTGGCGGCAGCGCTATGTCGACGCCCTTTGCCTGGAGTGCCGCCTGCGCCGCAACGAACTGTCCGAGCCTATACATACTATATATATAGGTGGGGGCACGCCCAGCCAGCTGACGACGGCCCAGCTGCACCAGCTCTTCGACAGCCTCCTGGCCAACTATCCCCTACCCGCCCTGCACGGTGCGGCCGACGAGGGCCTTGAGATCACCATCGAGGTGAACCCTGATGACGTCACCTCAGACTTTGCCGATGCCCTGGCGTCGCTGCCCGTCAACCGCGTCTCCATGGGTGTCCAGACGTTCGACGATGCGCGCCTGAGCTTCCTCCACCGCCGCCATACCGTTGCCCAGGTGTCGCAGGCCGTCTCACGTCTCCGCTCCGCCGGCATCGCCAACATCAGCATCGACCTCATGTATGGTTTCCCCAACGAGACACTTGCCGACTGGCGTCACGACATCGACAGTGCCCTCGCCCTCGGCGTGGAGCACATCTCGGCCTATTGCCTGACCATAGAGGAGGGAACGCCTCTTTGGAGATTAAAGACGAAAGATGAAAGATTAAGTTTTCCTGATGAGGAACTGGAGCGCCAGATGTACGAACTGCTCATTGACCGGCTGGCGGCTGCTGGCTACGAACACTACGAAATCTCCAACTTTGCCCGACCGTCACGCCGCTCACGCCACAACGCCGGCTATTGGCACGACACGCCCTACATCGGACTCGGAGCCGCGGCCCACTCTTACGACGGCCGCTCACGCAGCTGGAACGTCAGCGACATCCGCCAGTATGTCGAAGCCATCAACGAGGGCAACCGCCCCTGCGACGGCGAACAGCTCGATGCCGACACCCACTACAACGACCGCATCGCCACCGCCCTGCGCACCAGCGACGGGCTGGACCTGGACAGCCTTTCCGAAGTCCACCGCCATTACTGCCTGCAGGAAGCCCGCCGTTTCCTGGCCGACGGACTGCTCATGCTTCGTGGCCAACGGCTTGTGCTGACGCGGCGCGGCCTGTTTGTCAGCGACTACGTCATGTCGTCGCTCATGCGCGTATGACTGGTCCCTCGGGGCAATGAAAGACGTTTTTGGGGTATTGACCAACTGAAGCCCCAATATAAGTAGGATCACAAATTATATAGACCTTCCCTTTATACATGTATCCGTCACCTTTTGTTGATTGACTACCAAAACTTACGGCAGTACATTCGTGGCCAGGATATTGTACAAGGTATACTTATGATTTCTATAGGAAGTTGGCAAATCTTTTCTCCCTGAAACAGCAACTAGTTTATTTGCAACATGACCGACTATGATAACGGCATCGTCGTCAAAGATAGTACTAAGATAGTCTATCCGCTTCAATGCATAAGCCGTCTTATAGTTCTCCAGGAACTCCCGATGTTGCTTATGTCCGCTTTGATGTGCCAGAGATTAAGGTGAGACCTCCAAAAATTACAGAGCGTCCACCTCGCTTTGGGAACATTGACGATTGGACGAAGGTTCAGAACGCAAATATCAGCGAACAATTCCATAATGCTCTCAATTCATTTGGCAAGACTGTCATGGATGCAGCCAATAATAGCATTCTCGGAGAACGTAAGTTTCGGTTGATGAATCAGCGCGACATGGAGAAGCTGAACGAGGATTATCACACAGAGAAATATCTCCGACATCAGCAGATACATGAAACGCTTGATCTTCTCGCCCTCTTTGAGAAACCTGACACGGCGAAGCTGGTTCGAGAGGTCACTGTTGCTCTCATGGGAGGTCGCTATGTCAATATACCTTGTGCTGGTGGTGGTTCTGTCAGTAGTGAGACTGGCTGGGATGGTCGCAAGAAAGACGAGGAGAACGAGGACTTCCGACTACGTTGTTGGCTTCATGCAGCAAAGACCGTCAAGGCTTCGCGATATCTGCCAACAAAGAGGAAAGGGTATAGCCGATGATATGCTGTTTATAGAGCACTCACATTTTATGGAGAAAGGTGTGAGTGCCTTCTTTATTATACGTATTCGAGCATCATGTTCGTTTTTACAGGTCTCTCACTCATTTTTTCTCACAAAAAAATATAAATTTTGCAGATTGTCGCTCCGTTCTTGCGATGGTCTACAATTATTTTTATATCTTTGTAGTCAGAATTTGGCAAATCAAATTGAGGATTATGTATAACATGAATGAATTAGCATTTGAAGCAATGCTGGAAAACTTGAAGCATACAAGCAATGGTAATCCATTTGCTAAGTTAACTATTGATAGTATGTCTTATGAGTATAATAGACAACAATATAATGATTGCCTACGGCATATCAACGAAGAAAACAATCAAATAGCAAACATTTATAATCAGATAAGTCAACGAGGTGGTTTTATTACTCCGCAAGAGCAAATGGAATTACAAAAACATATTCAGCTAAGAGGTGAATATGAAGTGAAAAGCATGAAGCATTTCATGTCTGGAGGTAAGGATGCTGGAGAGATTGTCAACAATTTTGTTAGGAGGTGAAACGCTGCTTTTTTGAGTTAGTGGGTAACTATAATACACTTAGTGAGTAACTCGGAAAAGTTAGTGGGTAAGTCAAATAAACGATAATATGGATATGAACATAAGACATGACATCGAGAAATACATTAATGATGTCAATGACATTTATAATTCTGGCGATCCAACGGAACATACTTATCGTGTCCCATTGGTGAATTTACTGACCCAATTGTTGAATGGAAACAAGAAGAGTAAGGTCGGAGTTTACAATGAAGGAGCCCGTAAAGATTATGGTGCTCCTGACATAGAGTTCCATCGCGATGACGTGACCATTGCTTTTATTGAGACAAAGAATATTGGAGACCCTGACCTGCTTGGCCAAAACAGTAAGCAGCACAAAGAACAGTTCGACAGATATAAGAATGCTGTCAATCTAATAGCCTTCACTGACTACTTGGTATTTTATCTTTATGAGAATGGAGAGCAGGTCCTTTGTGCAAGAATTGGCAGGGAAGAATCCTCTGCTGTAGTAATAAACGATGACGAACAGCAGTTAGAAAACTTTCTGAAAATCGTGTATAAACTTGGTGATGCAGAACCGCAACCCATACGCAGTGCCAAACTATTGGCAGAAGTCATGGCAGCCAAGGCCAAAGGTATTGCTTCTGTGCTGAACACGGCTATGGAGTTGAACAAGACAAACGAGGATAAAGACTTGCATGCCAAACTTAACGCTTTCCAGAAGTTTCTGGTTCACGATATGAGTGTGGAGCAGTTCACCGATTTCTATGCCCAGACAATTGTCTATGGTCTGTTTGTCGCCCGCATCTACGACAAGACCCCGCAGACTTTTTCTCTACAGGAGGCAGCCGAACTGATACCAGCCATCAATCCTTTCTTGAAAAAGATATTCAAGCATCTGGCCTTAGCCGAACTTCATAAAGGTATCAAGTGGATAGTGGAGGACTTGGTGGCTGTTTTGCGTGTTACAGACATGAGGCGAGTGATGCACAACTACGGCAAAGACCCGCTGGTGCATTTTTATGAAGAATTCCTCGAAGCGTACAACCCCAAAATCCGTGAAGATTTCGGCGTGTGGTACACACCGCAAGAGGTGGTCAGTTTCATCGTAGATGCTGTAGACACTATCCTTCGCGAGAGACTGAACACCGAAAAAGGACTGGCCGACAATTCGACCATCACCTATAAAGACAAGACTTTCCACAAGGTGCAGATTCTTGACCCTGCAACGGGTACAGGCACTTTCCTTGCCACGGCTGCGGAAAAGATATACGCCAGCTATAAGGGAAAAGAAGGTTACTGGCCAGAGGATGTAGTGAACGACATTATTCCCAGACTGAACGGCTTTGAGTACCTGATGGCTCCCTACACAATGGCTCACCTGAAAGTGGCCACGGCTCTCCGCCTGAACGAATTGCAGGAAGATTTGCCTGAACGGTTGAATATATTCCTGACCAACTCACTCGACAAGGACTACCCCGAGGAACGACTCGACTTTGCCAAGTTCATCACCGACGAGTCGAACGCTGCCAGCCGCATCAAGCGTGACACGCCGGTCATGGTGGTCATGGGCAACCCGCCGTATAACGAGAAATCGGCAAACAATGGTGACTGGATAAAGGACTTGATGGATGATTACAAGCAAGAGCCGGGACAGCAACGTGTTTTTATCAGGGTTAATAAAAAAGGGGAAAACATATACAGTAATACGCTGAAAGAACGCAACTCAAAGGGTCTGAACAACGACTATTGCAAGTTTATCCGTTTAGGGCAGAACTTCGTGGATAACACCGAAGAGGGAGTGCTGGCCTATATCTGCGCAAATACATTCCTTGACACGCCCCTATTTCGTGGTATGCGCTATGAACTGCTGAAGAAGTTCGATGAGATATACATCATCAACCTGCACGGATCCACCAAGCGCAACGAAAGCACCGACGGGGGTGGCAAGGACGAGTGCGTATTCAACATACAAGTAGGTGTCAGCATCAACATCTTCATCAAGCGGCGCAATGGCAACAGCAACACGCTGGCCAGTGTCTATTATAAAGACCTTTACGGCTCGCAAAGGGAGAAACTGCAATATCTTGCTTCCCACAGGCTTGGCAATATCGACTTTCAAGTGCTTTCGCCACAGGCACCGCTCTATACGTTCCGTATACGCAGTAATGAACTGAGAGAGAGGTATGATTCGGGATTCAACGTCAAGGAACTGATGATGAAAGATGTAAAGCAAGGATTAACTACGGGTATTGATTCTTTGGTTATACACTACACTAAAAAAGATATAGATTTGTTTGCTGGCAAGATTGCTTCTGCCCCTTTCAATGAAATGGCTGATATGTTCCAATTTACCAAAACAGAAGCACAAAGTAATAAGTACCAAGCAATTCAAAAGGACATTAATGATTATCATTTCAAACCATTAGAGCACATAGTGGAGATAACCTATCGCCCTTTCGATAACAGATGGACTATCTACGGGAAAGAAACAATGGACAGACCACGTCCTGAAATAGGGAAGAATATTGTTAATAAGCGGAATATGGTTCTCTGTCTTGGCAAGGAGGGTAGTGCCATTGGCGATAATGAATGGAGTCTGGCTTATATCTCCACCCTGCCGACAGATAAGAATGTCATTCCCCGTGGCGGTGTCTATCTGTTTCCACTGTTTGTCTACGATGAGATGGGAGATGCGCACACCAACTTCTCCGAAGCCATTGTCAGTCAGATAGAAGCGCGGACAGGGCTTCAAATGCTTTCTGCCAGAGAAGAGTTCTGGCAGATAGAACAACAGACAGGGTATCGAATATATGAAGATGATGAGAACAAAGACACGTTCATGCCGATTGACCTGCTTGACTATATCTATGCCGTGCTGCACTCACGTCGCTATCGCCAGACTTATCACGAATGTCTGCAAGACGGATTCCCCACGATTCCCTATCCGGCAAACGCAGGCTACTTCCGCTACATGGCAGAACTCGGTGGGCAGATTCGCCGCCTGCATCTGCTCGTGGGCATTTCTGACCAAGACTTTACCACCACCTATTCTATCAGTCGACCCAAGGACAACAACTTGTGTACTCTGCGTCGATTCGAACCAACAGGCGACGGGCAAGGCCGCGTATGGATTAACGAACAACAGTATTTCGACCATGTTCCAGTGCAGGCATGGCAGATGGTGGTCGCCGGCTACCAGCCCTTAGACCGTTGGCTGAAAGACCGCAAAGGCAAGAAACTCAGCAGCGACGAAATAGAGCACTATCAGAAAATGATTGTTGCCGTGCAAAGGCAGTTAGAAGTCATGGAAATGATAGACAAAATAATTGAGCTTTAATTGTTTGCAAAACTAAAGTTGTACTACAAATGATAAAATTCGAATTACAGAAATAAGAAAGGCTCGTTGAACCGAATGCAGATAATGCGAAAGGAACACCAGTGTTTATTGAACCCTAATATTCGGGTTAATGAAACGTTTGAACGACTATGAAAGAAATAAATATATTAGATAAGGAGTATGCACAATGGGTGAAAAGCCTTGTCGCAAAATATAGACAGAGCCAAGTAAAGGCAGCAGTTAAGGTGAACACAGAAGTGCTCAGATTCTATTGGGAACTGGGGAAGGATATTGTAGAGCGAGATGCCGAGAACCAGTATGGCAGCAGGTTCTATGCCTCTCTGAGCCGCGACCTGAAGGAAGCCCTTCAGACAGATGGCTTCTCGGAGCGAAACCTGCGCTATATGAAGAGCTTCTATCTGCTTTACAATGGGCGAATTGGAAATTTGCCACAAGTTGTGGCAAATTCTAATGATGCCATTTTGCCACAGGTTGTGGCAGAATTGTTCATGGTGCCTTGGGGACATCATCGTTATATTATAGACAAATGCACAGAAAACCCTGACAAAGCCTTATTTTATGTTCATCAGATTGTAGAGAACGGTTGGAGCCGCAACATGTTGCTCAATTTTCTCGATACAAACCTTTATGAGCGTCAGGGCAAAGCATTGACGAACTTCAGCAAGACACTGCCTGAAGAGTCAAGTGACTTGGCGCAAGAACTCACCAAAGACCCATACGACTTTGCATTTACAGGCATCAAAGACCGGTATAATGAACGGTTGCTGAAAGACAAGCTGCTTGGAAACATCACTCAGTTCTTAGTGGAGCTAGGCACAGGATTTGCATACGTCGGAAAGGAATACAGGTTGCAAGTTGGTGAAAGAGAACAATTTGTTGACTTGCTGTTTTATCACCTAAGCCTCTCGTGCTATGTTGTCATAGAAGTGAAAATAGGAAAGTTGGAATTTGCTGACGTAGGACAGTTGAGCGGATATATTGTCACATGCAACCATATATTACGCAAAGAAGGACGTGACAACCCAACTATTGGCCTATTGATATGCAAAGAGAAAGACCGTATTCAAGCACAATATGCTCTGGAGTCAAGCAGTCAACCTATTGCCATATCGGAATATGAACTGGAAAAATTCTATCCGGAAAAGGTTGAAGGTGTCATTCCCACTATTAGAGAAATAGAAGAAAAACTTACTATGGAGGACGAGTAGACAAATAAAAATAATTGATTGATTTCACAAGATCAAATATATGACCGAACTCGAATTACAACAATACCTACTTCGCGAGTATCCACAGGAGAATGCTCGGTGTGAGTGGAAGGAATTTAAGAATTTGAAGAACTCATTCTGTGGGGACGAGAAGGATGACGTGATTTCCTACGTGTCGGCTATCGCCAACATGGAGGGCGGTTTCCTTGTGGTGGGTGTGCATGACAAGACACTGGAGATTGTCGGCACAGATACCTATAACTATGACCGCCAAAAGGCTATCCTCCGATTGACGGAACGCTGCACGAACCTGTCAAGCGAGGGACTGGACATCGAGGAATATATCACAGACGACACCCAAAAGGTGGTGTGGGTGATTCATATCCCTAAACATCTGCCTAAGCGTCCTGTATATGCACACGACAAAGCATGGCAACGGATAGAGGACTCTTTGGTAGAACTGACACAAGAACGCTTGAATGCCATCTTGGATGAGCCATTGTTCACTGATACCGACTGGTCAGCCGCAATCGTGCCTAATGCCACAACACTTCACTGCACCGTTTATCTTGACAGTTGACCAGATACTTGCCAAAGTGCATAACCTGACGATGCGTGAGATGCCAGGCGGCACGATGTTCCCGGATGTGATGCAGCAATACGATGACTATTCCATGCGCGAAGTGCTTCATAACTGCATCGCACATCAGGACTACACCCTGCAAGAGAGAATCAATCTTGTGGAGAATCCTGGATTCCTGTACTACGCCAATGGTGGTAGCTTTATTCCTGGATCCCTGTAAAAGGCTTTGGCTACACATGGGCCACAGCGTCACTACCGCAATGAGTGTCTTTGTAATGCGATGGTGAACTTCAATATGATTGACATCGTTGGCCGTGGCATCCGCAAGATATTCAATGAGCAGTGGAAACGCCATTTCCCCATGCCTGACTATGAGATTGACGCAGCCAATAAGGAGGTTGCCGTCCGTCTGTATGGTAACGCCATCAATGAGAAGTACACCAAGCTTCTGAAAGAGAACAAAGACTTGTCATTGGAGGATTGCATCTTGCTTGATGCTGTGCAGAAAGGACACCGATTGAGCGAAACGGATGCTAAGAACCTATTGGAGCGTGGTTTGGTAGAGGGTGAATATCCTGACCTGACCATATCCCTGAGCATTGCAAGGCAAACGAAACAATTGCCGGAATATACCAAGGTGAAAGGACTTGAACGTGACAAGATAAAACAGATGGCTTTACAATTTATCCAGAACGCTGGGGAAGAAGGAACAAAACTTGATGCAATCTTGGAATACATAAAAGACGTTCTTCCTTCAACGAAGTCTATGGAACAAAAGCGCAGGTTGCTTCGACACATATTGGAAGAAATGAAAAATGAGGATATTATTAAGGTCAATGGCCGTACTTGGTTTGAAAATGGCTATAAAAGCTAAACTTATGGCCAAATTATAGCCAAGTACTTAAAATATGGCCAAATGGTAAAGGCTAAAAACGACTAAATGGCTATAATAACGACTAGAAAATGACTAATTGAAGGCTTCTAGTCGTAAAAGTAGTTGTTTTTCGATAGTTTACTCAAACTTTTAGTCGTAGTATAAGACAAAATGAACAAATATGATATTTGGAAAGAAAATAAGAGAGCTCAGAGATGAGCAAGGAGTGCTGCAACGACAGTTGGCTGCACTATTAGAGATTGATACGCCGATTATTATCGTTATATAACAAAAAGAATTGAATTATCCCACTATCCCTCTATGATTTCGCATATCGCTCTAATTGTTAGCGTTTTAGTCATAGGGGGATAGGCCGTTTATCCCCCTATGTTCCCCCTATGTTCCCCCTATTTACCCCCTATGATTCGGACTTCAGGTGTAACGCTGCTGGCCGACGGTGCCATCACGCTCGAAGCGGATATGTTTTTATATAAAACACAAATTGCCATTAATTGAACACAAATTTCTCGTTAATTTTTATATAAGATATTTTTGTACGTCTACGTAGAAGAATACATTATGCGCGATTCTTACAGGGCAGCGATTTCGTCGATGGTAAGACCAGTGGCTTTGGAAATATCTGCTAACGACAATCCCATTGCCTTTAAATTGCGAGCTGTATCAGCTAATCCTTTGGCCATTCCTTTTGCCATTCCTTTTGCCATTCCCTCTTCTATTCCTTCAACTCGTCCTTCAGCTCGTCCTTTAGCCATTCCCTCCTCTATTCCTTTCTTGTAACTTCCCTCGCGAAGTACACGCTCGTCAACTAAGGACATCCAGAAGTCGGAGTAGGCTTGCAACTGGGCATCGTTATAGCCCGCCTTCTCTAAGATCTTCAGGGCCTGACGCATGTCAGGGTTATCCAGCAGCTCGGGGGGAACCTCCTGGGTGTGCTCGTCGATTTCAGTCAGGAAGCGCAGCCAGAGTACAGCCATCTTCTTCTCACCGACGGTCTTCGGCGTGAACTTCTCAAGGTCGACGAAGACGAAATGGAAGCCTTCAAGCACGCGGTCGGTATGCTCGACGTTGACCACAGCATAGTGGTGGTAGTATTCATCGGGGGCGACATCGTCGCCAAGGTTCAGCCCCTGGTTGACCAGGTTCAGCGAATAGACGGGCTGGATGAGTGAATAGTCCTCGCCGGTGCCTGCCTGCTTAACGACGGCCTTAGAGGCGTTGAGCATGACGCGCTGCTTGAAACTGTCGTTCCAGTGAAGCTGCATCTCAACAATAAACTCGCGACCCTGGTTGTCGGTGCAGCGAACGTCAACAATACGGTACCCTCCAAAGACACTCGGTAGTCTTTGGACTCCTCCCTTTTTTTTACCCGGGTTCTCGGGTATTAACTCCGGGTTGGCATACACCACGCTTTCTATCTCACGGCCTGCCTCAAGTGGCAGCAGGGCATTGAGAAAGCTCTTCATCAAGTCGGCATGCTCACCGAAAATCAGCTTGAAGGTCAGGTCGGCCTTCGGATTGAGATATTTGCCTTTTACGCTCATTTCGTCAGATGTTTATTTCCCTATTGCGGCAAAGATACATTAAAAAACTGAAACCTCCAAACTTTTGAGGAAGAATTTTTGTAAAGGTGACTGGTGAGAGGTGACCTGCTGATTGTGCTGGGCAAAAATTTCCATCTGCGCACTATCGGTCATGCTATAGCCTCGATTGTCAGAAAGACCTGGCGATGGAAACTGTAGTATGATTTCTTATCTTTGCAGCGTCAAACATTGTCAGCGGACATATATACCCCTATGGTGGGTAAACCAGCGTGTCACGCTGTTACAGCCCCGTTCGGACGGGGAGGGAACCTGGCTCCGACGAGCTTGCGCCTATAGGCAAAACATCTTGCGCCTATAGGCAAAACATCTTGCGCCTATAGGCAAAAGGTCTTGCGCCTATAGGTAAAATCAGCCGTCCTACAGGCAAAATCAGACTAATCATAGGGGGTGAATAGGGGGAACATAGGGGGATAAACGGCCTATCCACCTATGACTAAAACGCTAATAATTAAAGAGATACATAAAATCATAGGGGGGATAGTGGGATAAACCACTTTTTTCTTCTTACAAGATACCATAGAAGCAATCAGACGTGGCCGGCGTCCAGTATCTGCATATACTCGGCGTAGGTGATGTGGCAACCGCCCATGGAACGGAACAGGGGCGTCTCGAACTGGCAGTCGATGAAGAGGCCGCCAGCCGACTGCATGGCTCTGGCCAGATGGATGAGAGCCAGCTTGGAGGCGTTGGGGACCAGCGAGAACATGCTCTCGCCGAAGAAGGCATGGCGCAGGACGACACCATAGAGGCCACCCACCAGTCGGCGGCCAGTGGCTGTGGGGCTGGGCACGGAGGGAGACGACGCGTCGCCAGTGGTTTCCCATACCTCGACGCTGGCCGCACGGCCCAGCCGGTGCAGCCGGGTGTAGGCGGTAATGATGTCGGGGCCGAGCCAGGCTCCGCCCTGCTCGTTGCGGCCCTGGGCGGTAGAGCAGCCACGGATGACGCCCTGGAAATCCTGATTGGCGGTGACCTCGTAGCGCTGCTGGCGCAGCAGCTGGCGCATGGAGTGGCTGACGTGTATCTGGCTGGGGAAGATGACGTAACGGTCCAGCGGACAGTACCAGTGGGGCTCGCGCTCCATGTTGAAGGCGTACCAAGGGAAGTATCCTGAGCTGTAGGCCAGCAACAGGCGGTCGACGGACAGGTCGCCGCCAATGGCTACCAGCCCGTCGGCCTCACCCCACTGGGGGTCGGGAAACCATAAATCATTGTTTAACTGCCAAACCATAGATAATAATACAAAGAACTACCGCTTTGCACGTTTCTTAGCCCCCACAGTCATGACGAGTTTGCCATCCTGGTGGGTGACGGTGACTGCCCCACCCTGCTTCAGACGGCCGAACAGGATTTCGCGCATCAGCAAGGGTTTCAGCTGCTGGGCTATGACGCGGTCCATCTCGCGGGCACCGTATTCAGCGGTGAAGCCCTGGCTGAGCAGGTGCTGGAAGGCATCGTCGGCCAGCGTCATCGTCACCTGACGGGCTGCAAGCTTGGTGCCGAGTTCGCGGAGCTTCTTCTGCAGGATAAGCTCGGCCATGTGGCGGTCCATGTCGTGGAAGACGACGGTACCCGACAGGCGGTTCAGGAATTCGGGCTTGAAGGTGCGCTTCACCTGCCGCATCATGGCGTCGCCACGGCTGACGGTGCTGCTGAATCCGACGGTCTGTCCGGCAAACTGCGCTCCGGCATTGGAGGTCATGATGAGCACCACGTTGTGGAAGTCGGCCTTGCGGCCCTTGTTGTCAGTCAGGCGGGCATAGTCCATGACCTGCAGGAGGATGTTGTAGATGTCCTGGTGGGCCTTCTCGATCTCGTCGAGCAGCAGCACGCAGTTGGGCGACTTGCGGATGGCATCGGTCAGCAGTCCGCCGTCCTCATAGCCCACATAGCCCGCTGGCGAGCCGATGAGCTTGGCGACGGCATGTTTCTCGGTATACTCGCTCATGTCGAAACGCTGGAGTTCGACGCCCAGCTCGCGGGCCAGCACGCGTGCCACCTCTGTCTTGCCGACGCCCGTAGGGCCGACAAAGAGCAGCGAGGCCAGGGGTTTGTTGTCGTCGAGCAGTCCTGCCCTTGACATCTGTATGGCCTCCACGACCTGACGGACGGCCTCGTCCTGCCCGTAGATTTGCGCAAGCATGCGCTCCGACAGCGTCTCCAGTTTCTGGTAGTCGTCGTCGTCAGCTACGGCCAAGGCGTCGACCCTGCACGTCTTCGACAGCACGTCGGCTATGTCGGCCTTGGTGATTCTCAGCCTGGCCTTTCGCCCTCTCTTCACGGCACCTTTTGGTTCCTTCGACTTTTCACTCTCCTTGGCTGCTCCGGCCTCGTCAATGAGGTCGATGGCCTTGTCGGGCAGGTAACGGTCGGTGATGTGCCTGGCACTGGCCTCGACGGCAAAGTCGACGGCCTCGTCGTCGTATCGTACTCCGTGGAACTGTTCGTAACCAGGCTGGAGCTGACGGAGGATGTGCTTGGCCTCGTCGACGGTAGGCTCCGCTATGTCTATCTGCTGGAATCGGCGAATCAGGCTCTTGGAACGCGAAAAGTAGCGGTTGTACTCCTCGTAGGTGGTAGACCCGATGAAGCGGATGGTGCCCGACTCCAGATAAGGCTTCAGCATGTTCGAGGCATCCAAGGCACTGTCGCCATTGGCTCCTGCCCCCACAAGGGTGTGGATTTCGTCGATATAGACGATGTTGTTGCGGCCCTCGGCCTGTATGCCGTCCATGACCTGCTTGATGCGGTTTTCAAAGTCGCCCCGATACTGCGTACCAGCCAGCAGGGTGCCCATGTCGAGCTGATAGATGCGGCTGCCCTGCAGTCTGGCAGGCACCTGGCCCTGCTCGACAAGTCGCGCCAGCCCCCATACCAGGGCCGTCTTGCCCACGCCGGACTCACCGACGTGCAGCGGATTGTTCTTGTCACGACGGCAGAGCACCTGAATGGTTCGTTCCAGTTCCCGCTGACGGCCCACAAGCGGGTTGTGCAGTTGATGGAAGTCATTCATACAGGTCACGAGGCGTCGCCATGCAGCTTTGTCGTGCGTCGCTTCGTCCTGTGTGACGGGTTCGTCCTGACTGTCAAAGAGGCCATTGTCGTCATCGTCATCGCCCTCGTCGTCATCGTCGTCCTCGTCGTCACCATGGCCATAGAGTTCTATGAGACGGCTCATGAAATCGGCCTCGTTACCGTCCACAGCATCCTTCAGAAGATAGGCTGCCCAGGAATCTTCGAGCGCCAGGAGGCCGAAAACCAGATGCGGGACGTCCAGTTCGGGAGCACCGCTGATAGTCTTCTTCAGGAAGGCCTCCCTCATCAGCTCACTCAGCTGTTCAGATGTCTGGGGCGTATAGTCCTCACCCTTCGGCATTGACTCCAGCGAGCCCAGATATTCCCTGAGGCGCTGGTTCAACTTTTCGGCGCTGCCAAAATAGCCCACTGCCATCTGGAAGTAGAGGTCATCGGTCAGTGCCAAAAGCAGGTGTTCGGGCATGGCAAACTCATGGCGGTACTCCAGACAGTAGTCATAGGACTTGTTGACCGCCAGCGAAACGTATATAGTCTGTTCAAATAATGCCATAGTCGCTATACCGCCTCCTCCGGTTCAACGGTCAGTCGCAACGGGAAGCCCTGAGAGCGCGCCATAGTGGTGGCCTTTTTGACTTTCGACGTTGCCATGTCGTAACTATAGATACCCACCACGGCCTTGTGCGACCGGTGTACCTGAAGCATAAGTGCCTCGGCATCCTGCTGACTCTTTAAAAACACTTGAACCAAAACCATAACGACAAAATCCATCGTGGTGAAATCATCGTTATGCATGATGACCTTATAGCGTCGCGGCTCTTTCAGTTTTGTTCCTTGCCGCTCTTTGACACGTGATTGTTCTTTTGCCATGAATCATGAATAATATGTATGATGAGTATTAAATGTTGACCGTCTGGCCGTCGTAGGCCATCTGAATGGTAGCGGGCAGCGAGGCGTTAACCTCGGCATGCCGCCCGATGTCGTGACTACTGTGGATGAGATAAGTCTGCGGCGCACCGATATGGCTGGCAAAGCGGACGGCATCGTCCAGGGTCTGATGTGAGTGGTGGGACTGGCGGCGCAGGGCGTTGACCACCAGCACGTCGCACCGCTGGGCATAGGCAGCCTCAGCGGGGTCGATAGTCTTCATGTCGGTAATATAGACCAGGGTGTGGGGAGGGCCTCCTGCGTCAGCCTTCAGCCCGCCGACTTCCTCAATGCGGTAGCCCAGAATGGGCAGGTCGTGGTGCATAACGCGAAAGGGCGTCACCCGCAGGTCTCCAATGGTAAACGGCTGGTGGGGCAGGATTTCGTGCAGAAGGATGGCGGGCACGCCAGGATAGCGATGCTCGGCAAAACAGTAGGGCAGCATCTCGAGCAGTCCGCGGCAGGCCGTGGGGTCGGCATAGACATTGATTTCGCCAAACTGGCAGTAGGGACGCACGTCGTCCATACCGCCCATGTGGTCGTAGTGGGCATGGGTGATGAGGATGCCGTCAATGCGCCGGAAGGGCAATGGCATGACCTGCTGACGGAAGTCGGGACCGCAGTCAATGAGCAGGCGCGTCCGTGGTGTCTCGACGAGTGCCGAACAGCGCAGTCGCTTGTCGTGGGGGTCGGGACTGGTGCAGGTGTAGCAATGACAGCCGATGGTGGGTACGCCACACGATGTTCCGGTTCCAAGAAAAGTCAGCTTCATACGATATTGACTTCTGGGAATATCACTATACCGAATTTCTCGCACACATCAGCCTGAATATAGTTACAGAGTGTGAGAATCTCGCGCCCGGTGGCACCGCCGAGGTTGACTAATACCAGGGCCTGGCGGCTGTGCACGCCGGCACGCCCCAGCGAGCTGCCCTTCCACCCGCACTGCTCTATCAGCCATCCGGCGGGAATTTTTTCGTGGTCCGCATCGACGCTGTAGTGAGGCATGTCGGGATACCGGACGGCAAGCTGTTCGTACTGCTGTCGGCTGATGACGGGATTCATGAAGAAGCTGCCGGCATTGCCCTGCTCCTGAGGGTCTGGCAGTTTCTGGCGGCGGATGTCGATGATGACCTGGCGCAACGCTTGGGCCGTGGGCTGAGCAATGCCCCGACGGTCCAGTTCGGCACGGATGTTGCCATAGTCAAGACGGGGCTGGAAGACGGAGGAGAACTCATAGACCACACGGGTTATCAGGTAGCGGTCCCTCCACTCCTGCTTGAAACGGCTCTGACGGTAGCCATAGCGGCACTCGGCGGCAGGGATGACGCACGACTGACCCGTGGCTATCTCGACGGCATGGACCTCGCGGATGAAGTCCTTGACCTCGGCACCGTAGGCCCCGATGTTCTGAACAGCCGAGGCTCCCACGTCGCCAGGGATGAGCGAGAGGTTCTCGGCTCCGTAAAGCTGGCAGTCCAGGGTTTGCGACACCACGTCGTCCCACACCTCGCCGCTGCCACAGGTAACGCGACAGCCATCGACGCTGAAGCCACGGACAGCCGAATGGACCACCGTGCCGGGGAAGTCGCGCGTCAGCAGCAGATTGCTGCCAGCACCGATTATCAGGAAGGGCTGTGCCGTGGAGCGCAGAATGGCAGCCACCTGCCGGGCCTCGTCGTCGGACGTGTATTCCAGGAATCGGGCACAGCGGGCATCGATGCCAAACGTGTTGTGAGTCAACAAGCTATAGTCAGTAATATCCTTCATCGGTATGATTGTATTTTTCAACTTTCTACTAAGTCGACAGCTTGGACAGTTTCCAGCTGTCGCCGTCACGGTCGAAAGTCATCTGGAGTTCGAAACCGTTGGCAATGCCACGCAGAACGAAAAGCTTACTCTTGCCTTCAGGTCGCGGATTACCATATATAATATTGTAGAGCATCTTCTGAGGCAGCTGGGGCGCAAAGGCCTCCCACGTGTCGGGCGTGATGACGCCCTCCATGACGGCGAAGTCGTCGTCAGGGTCGGGGCCAACGAAGCGCACCTCGCCGGCCAGATGGGACCGCTGGAACTCGAGACTGCTGGCAAACTGACTGTAGAACGGCAGGAACGAGGCATTGGCAGACTGCTCGAAGGG
>DFGF01000009.1:49336-78328 GCA_002371715.1 Prevotella sp. UBA3757 | reverse complement strand
TTTTGGATAAGCTGCCACCCGTCCGCGATGGATAGGTGGCAGTAATTGTAGACCCACCCCCGGCCCCTCCCTCGCAGGGAGGGGCCGGGGGTGGGTCTGTCGGGATGGGTCTGTAGGTTTATTTCTTCTTCAGGTATTTTGCCAGCGGGCTATGGTTGTCGCGCAGTCCGCGAGCTATGCTCTGGGCGTTGGTCTTGGCACCGAGGAGCGAGGTGTGGGTGTGGTCGTGGTTGTAGTAGCGCATGGCCTTCTCCTTCTTGCCGCACTTCTTGTCGAGGAAGTCGGCCGTGATGTTGTGAAGGTCTACGAACTCGCAGCCAGTCTCCTGTGCCACTTCGCGGTACCAGCGTCCGTAGGTGTCGTTGCGGCGCTCGATCTTGCCGTCCTGCCACTCGTTGCGCGGCGTGAGCGATACGAGGATGGGTGTGGCGCCCTTTTCGCGCACGTCCTGTATGAACTTCTTGAGGTACCAGCCGAAGGAGTAGACAACCTCGTAGCTGCCTACGGCGGCGCCGTTCTTCAGTTTCTGGTCGATGATGTTCTGCTTGGACTTGTCCTCGCGGGCGGCCTGCATGCGATAGACGTGGCAGGTGTCGTGGCCGGCGGGGATGGCGGCGCGGTATTTCGGCTTGTCGATGGGGCCGATGTCGTTGTGGCCAAACTGGATGAGCACGTAGTCGCCGGGCTTCAGCGAGTTGTAGACGCGGTCCCAGCGCCCTTCGTTCAGGTAGGTGCGGCAGCTGCGTCCGGCCATGGCTGCATTGACGATGTCAATCTTCGTCTCGTCGAAGATGGTGTTGGCCACGGCTCCCCAGCCCCACATGCCGTCAGGGTCGCTGTCGCTGTTCTTGACGGTGCTGTCGCCGGTGATGAAGACGACGGGCTTGCCCTCGGTGCGCGTCAGGTCGTAGACGGGCAGCTGGACGTTGCGCATCATGGCCTTCAGCGGAGCCAGTGCGGGATTATGGCTGGCCATGAGTCCCTCGGCGGCCGAGCGGGCGTTCATCATGGCTCCGAAGCGGCTGGTGTGGATTTTGTCGAGGAAGAAGTGGTAGTCGGTCTTCCACTTGCCGTATGTGTCGAGTTTGCGGCCTGAGATTTCGTTCAGGTCGACGTATGGCACGCCCTCCTCGGCAGCCACCTGCACGAGCCACTGCGAGTGGGGCTTGCGCACGATTTTGCCCTGGTCGTCGTAGGCGTTGCGCGGTGTGAGTGACATGAGTATGGGGTGGCCGCCTTGCGCGCGAACATCATTAATATACCGGCGCATGTAGCCGCCGTAGGTGTAGACGGTCTCCTGCTCTCCGGTCTCCTTGATGGTGACGTGCAGCGTGTCGTCCGACACGCCGGGAATGCTGGCCCGTGCGCGCCCGGAGTCGTAGGGTCCGTTGTCGTTATGGCCTATGGAGATGATGACCCAGTCACCGGGCCTGATGGCCTGACGGATGGGCTGCCACAGCTTGTTGTAGAACGTGCGGCTGGACATGCCTCCCAGGGCCTGGTTCTCGACGGTAATCTTGGTGGGGTCGAAATACTCGTGGGCATAGTATCCCCAGCCCCACTGTCCGTTGTTGCCGTTGCCCAGTGTGCCTGTGCGCATGGTGGAGTTGCCTACGAGGAACAGTACGGGGTTTGAGCCTCGGCGGCTGCTGCCGGGCACGGGCCTTGCGGTCATGGCCTTGGCAATGCTGTCGGGCGTATTGTCCACTACCTGGTTGACGTCCTTCACGCCGCTGCGGTCCTTGACCTGTGCCATTGCAGGTGCCACGAATGCTTGTGAGCAGGAGAGCAGGAGCAGTGCCATGCAGCCCATGCCTTTGCGTAGTGTTGCTGTCATCATCATTTTACCATTAGTATTCGTTTGTTTCATAGATTGTTTGTATTTTGATTCGTTTTTGATTCCTTAATACTTCAGCACTTCGAGCAGTCTGAGCAGGCTTTTCTCGCTGTTCCAGCTGAATCCCGGCTCGCTCATGACCGATGTCATCAGCCGGCGTTGCTCCTTGTTGAGCGCGCGCTTCAGGTTGCGCTCGTGGGCCAGCACGTACTTGCCGTCAATCTGCAGGTAGTAGACGTTGATGAGCGGGAAGTGTATGTCGTTGGCGTCGCCGATGTCGGCCGTCGTATAGTTCAGCATGTCGCCGATGCTGATGTTCGTCATGTTGCGGTTGTTGACAATCTGGTTACGCCACGACTCGAAGTCGATGCGCTGTGCACAATAGAGCGGTTGGTGGCCGACGGTGTCGACCTGGTAGGCCATGACGCTGTCGATGCGGTAGTAGGTGCGGTCCTTGAAGTCCACCTTGGTCAGCGTGCTGAGGTTGGCCTCCTTGGTTTCGTGGCCGCTCTTGTAGAGCAGGCTGCTGTTTTTCAGGAAGATGTTGGCAAAGCCCACCTTCAGCAGCCGTCCGTCGACGAGGTGGATGGTGGCGGGCTGGAATTCCTTGTATACCGTAAGTGACGTTGTGGTGGTCTGTGCCATCGCGCTAGCGAACGTCATGGCCAGTAGCATTGCCAGCAGATAGATTTTTCTCATTGTCATTAGTCTGATAGTTTACACAATACGGATGCAAAGTTACAAATTTTTCCGTTATCTTTAAACCTAAAAGCAAAAAAAACTTCTAACTATTAATGTTAAACCCCAAAATATCTGTTTTTATGTCACGTCTATACACTCTTTTGCTTCTGTTAACCCTGATGACGATGAACCTGACAGCCGGCAGTCTTGACGACATCCGGCACGCGCTGGAACAGTCCGGCACGACGCAGGTGCAGGAGAAAGTATATATACACACCGACAACGAGTGTTACTTCGTGGGCGACACGCTGTGGTACAAGGCCTACGTGGTGCGTGCCGACCGCCTGGTGCCCACCGACATGAGCCGCATCCTGTACGTGGAGCTGCTCTCGCCCGACGGGCTGCTGGTGGAGCGCCAGAACATCATCGTCAGCGGCCGGGGGCTGACCTGCGGCCAGTTCGTGCTGCCCGACTCGCTCTATTCCGGCTACTACGAGCTGAGGGCCTATACCCGCTGGATGCTCAACTTCAACGTCGGTCACCAGCGCTACAGCCGTCACGACACGTGGTACTTCTATAACCAGGACATGGCCGCCGACTTCTTCCGCACGTGGAACGACCTCTACTCGCGCGTCCTGCCCGTCTACAGCAAGTCGGAGCGTCCGGGCGACTACGACGTGCGCCGCATGTACCAGCGCCCGAAGCAGGACCTGCCGCAACCCAAGAAGGACCGTCTGCTGGTGACGTTCTATCCCGAGGGCGGCCACCTGATAGCCGGGGTGGAGAACCGCGTGGCCTTTGAGGCCGTCGACCAGTACGGCGAGGCCGTCAGCATCAGCGGGCAGCTGGACGGCAACGGCCGTCAGCAGACCATCCGGACGGAGCACATGGGGCGTGGCGTGTTCACCGTGACGCCACAGGACAAACGGCTGACGGCCCACTTCACGTTTCGTGGCAAGTCGTACGACATCCACCTGCCGCGAGCCGAGCAGCAGGGTGTGGCCATGCAGCTGGACCAGGGGCAGCTGCGGCTGACAGCCAGAGGTCTGCCGCAGGACAGGGACTACGCCATCAGCATCCTCTGCCGGGGCGCGCTCCGGCACTTCCAGCCTTTCAGCGTGTCTGATGGGCACTTTACACTGCCCACCGACTCGTTGCCGACGGGCGTCAACGAGCTGACACTCTTCGACAGCGACGGCCGCATCTGGGCCAGCCGCCTGTTCTTCGTCAACCACCACGACTACGACGACGCACTCATCACGCCCGACGCAACAGCCACAACCCTTCACACTTCACCCTTTACCTCACAGACCTATGAACCCTACCAGCGGGTGGAGTTTCCCGTGCGGTGCCAGGGCGTGACGGCTCCCACCGTCTTCTCGCTCAGCATCCGCGACACGAATACCGACGAGCCGACCTACAACAACGGCAACCTGATGACCGACATGCTGCTGTCGAGCGAACTGCGCGGCTTCGTGGCCAAGCCCTCGTACTACTTTGAGGCCGACGACGACCAGCACCGCCACCACCTGGACCTGCTGCTGATGGTGCAGGGCTGGCGCAAGTACAAGTGGAGCGAGCTGGCCGATGCCTCGCGCACCATGCGCTACCAGCCGGAGACGACGATGACCGTCGAGGGCATGGTCTGCAAGATGCTTGACGTGGAAGAGGTGCTGCCCGACGAAGTGACGTCGTGGCAGGACGGGCGCGTGGAGCGGGGAACCAGCGTAGACTACGACGAGGAGGGCAACCAGACCGTCACCACGGACTACGGCCCCATGGAGCGTGCCAACGAGAACATCGGCATCAACAACAAGGGCGTGCGCCGCGAGGTGCTGGTCGAGGCTGAGCTGACCGTCGGCACGCCCTCGGGCAGCACCCAGACCGTCGGTAGCACGCAGCGCACGCGGCAGGGTCGCTTCGTCTTTGAGATACCGCCGTTCTACGGCCTGGGCTACCTGAACATGAAGGCCTATTCGCCCGCCGACTCCCTCAAGAAGAACATGGCCTCGCGTCGCGACAAGAAGGTGTACGACGAAAAGGCCTACCCGGACTACTTCGTCAAGCGCGACGTCTTCTTCCCCATGACCACCCAGCCTTACAACTACTATCAGAACCACATGCCGGACGTGGATGCCGACCTGCTGATAGACACCCTCTCAACACTCTCGATGGAGAACGATGTCCACCACTTGGCCAACATCAACGTCAAGGGACACCGTCGCGGGCGCCGCGCCATAGACTGGAAGAAGCCGGCCTACGTGCTCGACGCCTACGACATGTATAACGAGCTGACCGACCGTGGCCTGTCGTTCGGCTATTTCGACATGCGCCAGTTCCCGTTGCAGGTGTGCCGCTACCTGTATGGCAACATGGGTCGTCACAGACATTTTAATATTGACGGCCGCCTGGAGAACTTCACCTACTGGCGCAACTACTCGCCGGTGAGCCGTGGCGCCGAGGAGGCCGAGCTGGCCGGCGTGTTCCGTGCCCACCGCACGGCACAGTACATCTATCAGCAGCTGCTGCTGAGCCGGCTGCAGGAAATCCGCGTGTTCAGCGACTACGAGCCGCGTAATCCCGACTCCACGATGGTGGAGCGCGAACTCTCGGCCGATGCCACCGTGCAGATGGTACCCATAGCCAACGACGGGCGGCAGGTGGTGTTCCGCGACCGCCATCTCGTGCTCCAGGGCTTCAACCGGCCCGAAGCCTTCTACCAGCCCGACTATAGCCAGCGCCAGCCCGACAGCCGTCCGGCCGACTACCGGCGCACGCTGTACTGGAATCCGAACGCCGTCACCGACGAGCAGGGCCGGTTCACCGCCACCTTCTATAATAATGGCAAGGAGACGCGCATCCGCATGTCGGCAGCGGGCGTCACGGCCGACGGGCGGCTGCTGCACAGCCGGTAAGGGGGCGAAATACGAAGAAAAAACCGGTTTTTTCTTTGTATTTCACTCGATTTGCACTACCTTTGCACCCGCAATGAAGGAAACGATAAAGGATTTTGAAATCATGGCCCCGGTGGGCAGTCGCGACTCGCTGGCTGCCGCACTGAAGGCCGGTGCCGACTCCGTGTACTTTGGCGTCGGGCAGTTGAACATGCGGTCACACTCGGCCAACCACTTCACCATCGACGACCTGCGCGACATTGCCGCTGCCTGCCGCGAGGCCGGCGTGAAGAGCTACCTGACGGTGAACACCATCATCTACGGCGAGGACATCGAGACGATGCACCAGATAGTGGATGCCGCCGTCGAGGCACGTATCAGTGCCGTGATAGCCTGCGACATAGCCGTGATGACCTACTGCCGCAGCCGCGGCATGGAGGTTCACCTGTCGACCCAGCTGAACATATCGAACATCGAGGCTCTGCGTTTCTATGCGCAGTTTGCCGACGTCGTCGTGCTGGCCCGCGAACTGAACATGCAGCAGGTGGCCGACATCAGCCGGCAGATAGACGAGCAGCACATTACCGGACCGAGCGGCCAGCCGGTGCGCATCGAGATGTTCTGCCACGGGGCGCTGTGCATGGCGGTGAGCGGCAAGTGCTACCTGAGCCTCGACAATACGGGACGCTCGGCCAATCGCGGCGCCTGCATGCAGATATGCCGCCGCAGCTACCTCGTGACCGACCGCGAGACGGGCACCGAGCTGGAGATAGACAACAAGTACATCATGTCGCCCAAGGACCTGAAGACCGTCCGCTTCATCGACAAGATGATGGACGCGGGCGTGCGCGTGTTCAAGATTGAGGGACGGGCGCGCGGGCCGGAATACGTGATGACCGTGGTGCAGTGCTACAAGGAGGCCATCAGCAGCGTGCTGGACGGCACCTTTACCGAAGCGCGCAAAGACCAGTGGGACCAGCGGCTGGCTACGGTCTTCAACCGTGGCTTCTGGGACGGCTACTACCAGGGTCAGCTGCTGGGCGAGTGGAACTCCAACTACGGGTCGAATGCCACCGAGCGCAAGCAGTACATCGGCAAGGGCGTGAAGTACTTCTCAAGACTGGGCGTAGCGGAGTTTACCGTCGAGGCAGACACCTTCTCGGTGGGCGACAAGATGCTGATAACCGGGCCGACCACCGGTGCGCTCTACGTGACGGTGGACGAAATCCACGACGACACCAGCAGCGTCCAGACCGCCCGGCAGGGCACGCGCGTCAGCATCCGTGTGCCGGAGAAGGTGCGGCCCAGCGACAAGCTGTTTAAGATAGTAACACTTTAACGAAACATCAACATCATAAAAAAATGACAATCAACGAGATACAAGACGAGATTATCGACGAGTTTTCGGGCCTTGACGACTGGATGGACAAGTACCAGCTGCTCATAGACCTGGGTAACGAACAGGCCCCGCTGGCCGAACAGTACAAGACGGAGGCAAACCTGATAGACGGTTGCCAGAGCCGCGTATGGCTGGTAGCCGAACTGGTGAATGGCAGCGGGGAGGCCGGAGGCGAAAAACGGCTCCACTTCCAGGCCGAGAGCGACGCGCTGATAGTGAAGGGCATCGTGGCCCTGCTGATTCGCGTGCTGAGCGACCATACGCCTCAGGAGATACTGGATGCCGACCTCTACTTTATAGACCAGATAGGGCTGAAGGAGCACCTGTCGCCCACGCGCTCTAACGGTCTGCTGGCCATGATTAAGCAGATGCGGGCCTATGCCGTGGCCTATCAGCTGAAGGCATAGGGCACTCCTATTTCTTCATACATGCCTCTTATTGCTTGATACATGCCTCTTATTGCTTGATACATGCCTCTTATTGCTTATCTCTTACTGCCTCGTAGTCGTCGAGCATCTTGAGGTAGTGGTTGCGGAAGTCGCGCCAGTGGTAGTAAGGGGCCATGTCCGTAGGCAGGGGCAGGGTAGCCTCCTGCTCGTTCAGCAGTATCTTGAAGATGACGTCGGAGTCCCTGGGGCTTTTGCGGTAGAACACAAACTGGATATTTGATGCCATCGGGAATATCAGGCATGCCCACCAGCCGTGGTGCTCCAGGTCATCCAGGTTGTCGGTCTGGTAGTCGTAGCCGTTCAGCCCTAACAGGCAGGCCAGGGGCAGCAGCACCGTCTCGTGGCCGAAGCGCAGCTGGGCACCGGGTTCGGGCAACAGGATGCAGCTGTCGGCCTCATGGATAATCTTGCGGAGCAGGTGGCGCTGCGTATAGGGCTGCTGGCAGCCGTTCAGAGGGGTGAAGCCGTGCTGCACGTACCACCAGACGTTCTCGATTTGCCAGAATCGGTGCAGGTCGTCTTCGCTGAAGAGCGTCATGAGTTGTGAACGCTTGTTCATGTGGGTGTTTTGCTGTATCAGTGCCGTCTTGATGAGGTAGTAGTTCAGCCATTTCTGGTCGTCGGGGCTGATGGAGTCGGGCTGCGTGAAGAGTTGGGCCATGAGCCGCTCGTTGACTATCCGCTTCTCGGAGTATTCGTCAAAAGCCTTTGCTACCTGTGGCGTCTTGTATTGGCGCAGGCGGCGGTCTTGGTGGTTCAGATACCAGAAGTCGGCCTTGGAGGCATTCATGTCGATGCTGAGTTGCGGATTGATGGCCACCAGTTGTTGTACGGCAGTACCCATTGACAGTATACAGCGGTTGACCGTTGTGCTCCGAGCCTTCACGCGCGCCTTGCCCGCAAAGACCTCCGGAAAGTTCTGGGTCATGCGGGTGGCAATATGCCGCAACTGCTGTTTGCCGATGCCCGACATTTCGCCCCAGCGCCCTTCTGCATCGTCAATGATAGCCCTGAGTTCGGCCATGACGCTTTTGCCCAGCGGCGTGAGCAGGCCCATGGAGTCGCCTTTCGTGAGTACGGCCATCGGGATGTCGTAGCATTTACGCTGGCTGACGTAGCGCGACCCATGTCGGCTGTAGGTGGAGATGTAGAACGGGCGCCTGCCCTCGGGTGGGGGTGTCATCGTGGCTTTTACGCTGTCCGGATAGACGCAATAGTTGCTGGCCGACAGTTTCGGGTTGAAGGCTATCGCCTCGCGGGCTGTCTGTGCCCATAGTCCGCTGGCCAGCGTCAGCAGCATGGTTGTCATCCATATTCTCATGTTCCTCGTCATGCTAATCTTCCTCATAGCCATCCAGTTTGTTAAGATAGTAAGTCCTGAAGTCGCTCCACCGGTAGTAGGGCGCCTGGTCGGCTGGCAGTGGCAGCGTGGCCTCCTCCTCGTTGTAGAGCAGCTTGACCCACACGTCCTGGTCGTCGGGGTCGCTGCGGTAGAATATCAGCTGAATGTTGGCCGACGTGGGTATGATGTGGTAGGTGGCCCACCCTTTCTTGTCGAGGGCCTTCAGCCGGTTGGTTGCCAGTCCCCAGTGGTTGATGTCCATTAGGCATGCCAGTGGCAGGATGCTGGTCTCGTGGCCAAAGCGCAGCTGAATGCCGGGAGCAGGCAGCTTCAGCAGGCTGTCGGTGTCGCTGATGATTTTCCTGAGCAGCGCGTGTTGCGAGCGGGGCTGGTGGCCGTCGCTGAGCGTGCAGCCTCCATAGTTGATGTACCACCAGGCGTTCTCCTTAGCCCAGTAGTGGTATAGTTCGCTGTCCGAGAACAGGTCGTAGAGCGTCAGTTGCTGGCGCAGTTCCGTGTTTTGCACTTGTCCGGCCAGCACAAACAGGTCGTGGCCCAGTTGTCGGGAGTCTACGTGCTGTCGGACATAGTCCTTGTCGTTGAAGAGCTTGCGCATCAGCGTGGCGTACTTCTCGTGGCGGCGGCAGAACTTGTCGTAGGCGGCCTGTGCATCCGGGCTCATCTGCGGTTCCCTATGGTAGTGCCCCTCATGGCCTAGGTAGTAGCCGTCGCGCATGGTGGCATTGTGGTGCAGCTTGATGCGCGGATTCATGCGTGTCAGTTGCAGCAGGGCATGCTCCATGGTCAGTATGCAGTGCGATGAGGCGTTGCTGCGGGCGTCGACGTGCGTCTTGCCCTCAAACACTTCGGGGAATCGTTCCGCCAGTCGCTCCATGATGAGCTGTTGCTGCTGGGCGGCCAGGGGCGTCAGTTCGCCATGCCTGCCCAGGGCGTTGCTGCGCAGCAGGTCCAGCCGGCGTTTCACGTCCAGGCCCTTATGCGTCAGCTTGCCGGCACTGTCGGCCGCAGCCAGTACGTGCCAAGGCCTGTCGTATATTTCCTTGTGTGTCAGGTGGTGTGAACCGCAGCGTCCGAAGTGCGATATGTAGAATGGTCGCTTGCCCGTTGGGGCGGGGGAGAGCCGGTGCTGCTGCGGACCCGGATAGGCCATGATGTTGCTGGCCGAACGTTTGATGTTCTGCGCGATATCGTCCTTGGGATATTGTGCGCAGATAGTGCAGCACAACAACGATAGAACATAGGTTGTAACAGCTTTTGTTAGCACATTCATATTCATAGCGGTTGCAAAAATAATTATTTTTTTCCAAAAACACAAGACAATATTAAAAAAATGTTGTATTTTTGCAGCGTAAATGAGAAGAGTGACCGGATTGACGCTGCTTCTGTTGGCCCTTTTGACGCTGTCGTGTGGCAATAGAAAGCATGATGTTGCCTACTATGAACGGATGGTAGACAGCATTCGGCGTGCCGAGCAGGTTCAGACCATTCAGAAGCAGGCAGGCGTCTACGACAGTCCGGTTGATGCTTGGTTTGACACGCTGCATCTGCACTCGCTGCCCATCCAGTCGGCTGGTGCCGATGTGGAGAGCATCGGCCATTTCGAAGCCGTGCCCCAGACCGTCAACGAGTGTTTCGGCTATGAGGCCGGGGCCAGCCTGAAGGCCATGGCACTGCCCACGATGCACCGTCGGCAGGTCATCCTGCTGTGCGAAATGGTCGATTCCATCACGCCAGCGCTCTATCTCTATACGATGGACAAGGAGCATCGGCCTGTCGACAAACTCTGCATCTACCGTCAGGAGCTGGTCAAGCGCGGCAGTGACTATGGTGTGGCCTTCGAGGAGTATTTTATTACCAGCCATTATGAAATCACCCTGATTCGCTACTACTTGGGCCGCGATGCCATCAGTCCGAAACAAGAGTCTGCCCGTCGCTACACGATTAATCAGGAGGGTATGTTCGAGGAGCAGGTGATTGAGATGTGAGAGTTGATAGTTGATAGTTGATAGTTGACAGTTGAGAGTTGATAGTTGATAGTTGACAGTTGAGAGTTGATAGTTGACAGGTGATAGGTGACAGTTGAAAAGGATTAGAATATGGCAAAGAAGCAATTATGGAACGATGACTATTGGCTGCTGGTGATGCAGCTCTATCTGCGCAAGCCGGTAGGCCTGAAACCTTTGTACAGCCGTGAACTGGTTGAACTGAGCATCGAATTGCATATCCCGCCCCAGCAGCTATATCAGCGTCAGTGCGACATAGCTAATCTGGAGACACCTCGCATTGAGCGCATCTGGCGCGACTATAGTGCCAATCCAAAGCGGCTGAGCCGTGCCGTCAGGCTGTTGCGCGAGATGAAGGGGTTCAACTCCTCGGGCGACTTCTACGAGGGTGTCGCCGTCGAGGAAACGTTTGAACTGGACTTCCGCCCGCTGCCAGAGGACGAGCGGCTCATGCCGTGCATGCTGGTCTTGATGCTCGACCTGTACTTCCGGCTGACGCCGGCCACGATGGTGGCCGAGACGCCTGAGATACAGGAACTGTCGCAACTGATAAATGTCCCGGCCGGTCTGATTGTCGAGGTGTTGCAGGTCTATCAGTATCTTGACCCTTACCTGCGCCGCCCGAAACAGCCCGACAGCGCGCTCGTAGAGCCTTGCCGCCAGACGTGGAAGCGCTATGCCAATATGGAAACCGTGCAGCTGGAAAACTATGCTGCCCAACTTAGTGACTATTTTAAATAGACATGCCACAGAATCAGATACAAGAACAGCGACTCACACAAGAACAGCGGCTGGCGCAGAGCATTACCCAGCAGCAGCTGTTGCACGCCCAACTGGTGGAACTGCCCATCACGCAGCTGCTGGAGCGTGTCAATACTGAGATGGACGATAATCCTGCCATCGAGGTAGCGCCTGCGGCTGATGACTATGCTGACGCAGCCGCCATGTCGGATGGTGGTGGCGACGGCGACAGCCCTGACGACTATGAGCGTGAGGAGCGTCAGTCGGCACTCGATGAGGCTTTGGAGTCCATCGGGCGCGACGACGAGGAACTGCCCGTCTATTACGGCGGCAACAGCCAGCAGGATGACGGTACGGCCGAACAGGGCGTGATAGCTCAGAGCGACTCATTCTACGACCAGCTGCTCGAGCAGATGGCCATGGCCCGCCTGACGGAGCGCGAACGCTATATCATGGAGTACCTGATAGGTTCGCTCGACGATGACGGGCTGCTGCGCAAGTCGCTCTCACAGCTCAGCGACGAACTGGCCATCTATCATAATCTTGATGTGTCGACCGCCGAGATAGAGCACGTGCTGAAACAGTTACAGCAGTTCGACCCGGCGGGCATTGGTGCCCGCTCGCTGCAGGAGTGCCTGTTGCTGCAGATTGCGCGCCGCGAACCGTCACGCCTGAAGGAGCTGATGCAGAAGGCTGTCGAGCAGTGCTTCGAACTCTTTACCAAGAAGCACTGGAAACAGTTGCGCTCTGCGCTCCGCATCACCGACTTGCAGGCCGAGGTGCTGATTCGCGAACTGCGCAAGCTCAACCCGAAGCCGGGCACGTCGTTGGGCGAGACGGTCGGACGCTCCATGCAGCAGATTACGCCCGACTTCATTGTCGACACCCACGACGATGGCAGTGTGACCTTCGTGCTGAACCATGGCGACATACCCGAGCTGACGGTCTCGCAGTCGTTCCTTGACACCCTGCGCGACTATCAGTCCGGCAAGGAGCACATGAGCCGACAGATGAAGGAGGCCTTGCTCTACACCAAGGCCAAGGTCGATGCCGCCCAGAACTTCATTGCTGCTGTACGCCAGCGCCAGCATACGCTGACCGTCACCATGCAGGCCATCATCCAGTGGCAGCACCGCTTCTTCGAGGAGGGTGACGAGAGTCTGCTGCGCCCCATGATATTGAAGGACATTGCCGAGCGCACAGGACTCGACCTGAGCACTATTTCGCGCGCCAGCAATTCAAAATACGCCCAGACCCGCTGGGGTACTTTCCCCTTGCGCTTTTTCTTCAGCGACGGCTTGAAGACCGCTGAGGGCGAGGAACTGTCGACGCGGGAAATCAAGGCCGTGATACGCGACATCCTCGAACATGAGGACAAGCAGAAACCGCTGAGTGACGAGATGATTACCAGGATGCTTGACGAGCGCGGTTTCCCGATAGCGCGCCGTACGGTGAGCAAGTATCGGGAACAGTTAGGCTTCCCCATAGCCCGGCTGCGGCGGTGATTGAGATAATTGAGAGATTGAGAAATTGAGAGAATGATAATATGAAACGAGTGAAACAAGTCATATTGGGGTCGCGCATCGTGAGCATGGTGTTCACCCCCTTTTACCTGCCCTTCGTGGGCATGCTAATCCTCTTTGTGTTCAGCTATCTCAATATGTTTCCGTGGGCCTACAAGCTGCAAGTGCTTTGCATGGTCTACCTGTTCACCATCCTCCTGCCAACGCTGATGATTCACCTCTACCGCCGCTATCAGGGGTGGACGCTCATCGAGCTTGGTCACCGCGAGCGGCGCATGGTGCCCTATGCCATCTCTATCATGTGCTACTTTATTTGCGTCTACGTGATGCAGCGCCTCCACATGCCCCACTTCATGTCGAGCATTGTGGTGGCTGCCCTGGTGCTGCAGATAGTCTGTGCCCTGGTCAACGTGGTGTGGAAGGTGTCCACGCATACGGCAGCCATTGGCGGCGTGGGTGGTGCCTTGTTCACCTTTTCTGCCTACCTGATGTTCAATCCCGTCTGGTGGCTCTGCCTGGTATTCCTGGCGGCAGGTCTGGTGGGCACCAGCCGTATGATTTTGCGCCAGCACACGCTGGGCCAGGTGGTAGGCGGCTTCCTGATAGGCTTTGTCTGTGCCGCCGTGGCCATCCTGTTCCTTTGACGCCGAGGCGTCGGGACATTGTGATATCGGAATACTGAAATGTCGAAATATCGTAACAAATAGAATAACGGAAAACAATATGAAACCATTAGTAAGCATTATCATGGGCAGCACCAGCGACCTGCCCGTCATGGAGAAAGCCTGCCAGTTGCTCAACGAACTGCAAGTGCCCTTTGAGGTCAATGCCTTGTCAGCCCACCGCACGCCAGAGGCCGTCGAAGCCTTTGCCCGTGGTGCCCAGGAGCGCGGCCTGAAGGTCATCATTGCTGCTGCCGGCATGGCCGCTGCACTGCCCGGCGTTATTGCGGCGTCTACCACGCTGCCCGTCATCGGCGTTCCCATCAAGGGCATGCTCGACGGACTTGACGCCATGTTAAGCATTATCCAGATGCCTCCCGGCATCCCCGTGGCTACCGTCGGTGTCAATGCTGCGCAGAATGCAGCCATCCTGGCTGTCGAGATGCTGGCACTCAGCGATGCTGCCATTGCGAAGCGCCTGGCCGACTACAAGGGCGGTCTGAAGGCAAAGATAGAAAAGGCCAACCGTGACTTAGCTGAGGTGAAATATGAATACAAGACGAATTAGTACGGTTTGCCACGTCGGGAACATCGCCATTGGTGGCGACAACCCCATCCGCATCCAGTCGATGGCTACCACCGATACCAACGACACAGAGGCCTGCGTGGCACAGGCCAAGCGCATCATTGATGCCGGTGGGGAACTGGTGCGCTTCACGACGCAGGGAACCCGTGAGGCAGAGAATATGAAGCACATCTCCAGCCGCCTGAAGGCTGACGGCTATACTACGCCCCTCGTGGCCGACGTCCATTTCACGGCCCATACTGCCGACGTGGCCGCCCAGTACTGCGAGAAGGTGCGCATCAACCCTGGCAACTATGTCGACCCGGGGCGTACTTTCAAGCATCTGGAGTACACCGACGCGGCGTATCAGGAGGAGCTGAAGAAGATAGAGGCCAAGCTCGTACCTTTTATTAATATATGTAAGGAGCACCATACGGCTGTCCGCATTGGTGTTAATCACGGCTCGCTCTCCGACCGAATCATGTCGCGTTATGGCGACACGCCCGAGGGTATTGTCGAGAGTTGCATGGAGTTTCTGCGCATCTTCCGTCGCGAGCAGTTCGATGACGTTGTCATCTCTATCAAGGCTTCGAATACCGTCGTGATGGTCACCACCGTGCGCCTGTTGGTGAAGACCATGGATCAGGAGGACATGCACTATCCCCTGCATCTCGGTGTCACCGAGGCTGGCGAGGGCGAGGATGGCCGCATCAAGTCGGCAGTAGGCATTGGCGCCCTGCTCACCGAGGGCATTGGCGATACCATCCGTGTCTCGCTCAGCGAGGAACCCGAATGCGAGATACCCGTTGCCCGTCAGTTGGTGCAGCTCATCCCCGAGTGTATGCAGTTGCGTGCTGAGGCCGAGGCCGGCATCCACGACGGCACCATCACCCTGACGCTCGATGCCCCCGATTGGGAGACGCTGCAGCTCAAGGCCGCCATGGCCGCCGGTGCCCTGCTCATTGACCGCAAGGCCACCAACCTCGTCATTACGCTTAAGAGCGGTAGCAAACTCTCACCTGTCAACTCTCAACTGTCACCTGTCAACTCTCAACTGTCAACTCTCGCCGACGCCATCCTCCAGGCAGCCCGCATCAAGTTCACCAAGACGGAGTACATCTCCTGTCCTGGTTGTGGCCGTACCCTGTATAACCTGCAGGATACCATCCAGCGCATCAAGGCAGCCACCAAGGACCTGGTAGGCTTGAAGATAGGCATCATGGGCTGTATTGTCAACGGTCCCGGCGAGATGGNNTGGCCGATGCCGACTACGGTTACGTCGGTGCCGCTCGTGGTAAAATCTCCCTTTACCGTGGCAAGGAGTGTATCGAAAAGAACATACCCGAGACCGAGGCTGTCGACCGCCTGTTGGAACTCATCCGCCGTGACAGGGGCGAATGACGACTTGTCGGTTAAAGATTAAAAAAACTAAAATTCGTGGCATTATTTGATAAAAGATATGGTAATTTGAAATAATTAACCTAACTTTGTCTCGAATTATGAGTATGCAGAACAAATCTTAATTAATAACTAATTTTAAAAAACAAACTTATGAAAAAGAGTATTTTGTGGATGGCAGTCGCTATCTTGACCTGCGGCCTAGCATTTACCGCTTGTACTGTTGAAGACAATCCCAACCCCGAGCCACTCGGAAAGCAGCCTGTTGTTATTGACTTTGCTTCGTTAGTAGAGAAGTATGCCAATAAGACAAAAATAACTATCTCCGACGCTGTAGTTGAGAATGTCGGTACATGTAGTATTGTTGACGGACAGTTAAGCGACGGTTCCGGCACGGCTTCTGAAGAAATTGACCCGCATTTCGCCCTTCAGACAGGCACCAATTGGATTCTTTACACCTCTGGAGGTCTTTATTCTATGAATGGCGGTGGCCGTTCTTTCGGTATTCTCGATTGCGAGGCTGGCAATACAGTCACTATTGAGGTTACTGCAGCTCCCACGCTCACCAAGGGTAGTGCCGAACTGGTCAGCAACGATGGCGAAGTTTACGTGTATAACGTGACAGAGGCCGGTAATCTGATTTTCAGTCTGGCTCGTTACAACACAATCAAGAAAATTGTTATCGAATAATTTGAATAACAATTATGAATAAAAGGATGCGTTTCGGCGCATCCTTTAACTAAAAAAACAAGCGCTTATGAAGAAAATTTCTACACTTGCCTTTTTGGCATTCTTTTGCTGCCTCGGCTCCATGGCTCAGGTAGTGTTGGGCGACATCAACTTCAGCCTCGGCGAGGGCAAGAAGATCAGCCCCACAACCGGTAAGATTGTGGTCACGTTCCCCAATGTGCAGGGCGTGGCCGATGTCACTGCCACGACGTTTGTCCTGGCCGGTTCGTTCAATGACATTGAGTTCGACGGCGTTGAGAATACGTTTGCCTCTGGTGTCACCTTCGACCTCCAGGAGTTTGAGTTGCAGCCCTCTACAGCCTACGCTCTGAAGATTACCTCTGTCAAGGTTGGTGGTGTTGAGTGCGCTGCCGAGGGTGGCTACACGCTCAACTTCGTGACCCGTGGTGCCGAGCGCAAGATGTCGTGGAACTTTACTATCGATGCCGAGTCCGCAGCCCAGATTGTCGCCGAGGGTTCTGCCAACCCTGCCGGTGGCGAGGCTGAGGACGAGACCAAGTACATGGACATCCAGAAGAATGGTGCCACCACACATCGCTATTATGTTCCTGCCCGCAACTACGAGGAGATTATGCTGCCCGACGGCACGGCACTGCCTATGACGCAGGACCTGCTGTTCAAGTTTGGCAAGAAGTCATTCTACGTTGGCGATACCGAAGGCTCTTACAAAGACCTGATTTCCTTCAACGGTCAGAATCAGTATATGGTTATCCCCGACTGTCAGGAGGGCGACGTCATTATTTTCTATGCCAACCGTGCCACCAAGGGTTCTGCCAGCAAGCAGACCTGCATCCAGGCCATGAGTGCCGCTGCCATTGCCAATGACGGTCTTGTCTCTGCCTCTGGCGTGGCCGACTCTATTTGGCTGGGTTCTTCCTATGCCAACTACCGTTTCGAGGTATTGTCAGCTGGTGATGTCACGTTCAAGTTCAGCAACTGTCTGCTGAAAACAATCGAGATTACCGAGGCCCAGCCCAAGCTGCCGCGCAACTACACCATCGTGGCTGCCTACACTGACGGCGACAACCAGACCGTGCTGAAGGAACTCGTCGGCAAGACCGAGGGAACCACCGGTTCCACCATCAAGGTGAACTATCCCTACTGGCTCACCGATGCTGAGGGCAAGGCTTACACCCACGGCACGAAGGGCAGTGAGTTCACCGAGGCTTTCGAGCTGACTAATGGCGAGGGCGACACCACGTTTGTTGTCAACTACAAGAAAACTGACTTCGAGGGTGTTGTCTTCCTCTCTGAGGGTGAAGACCTGCAGGGTGCCGTACTCTGCACCAGCGCCAATGCTGCCATCCGTTCGTCAATGGCCAAGGCTGGCTACGTCGTCGAGGACCTGAAGCTGGTGACGCTGCAGCCTGGCACCTATAAGATTCGTGCCGTGCTCTTCGATGCCAACAAGACTCCCGGCTATGTCTGCACGCTGACCAAGGGTGCCGGTGAGGAGAACGAAATCTATCTCTCTGCCACCGCAACCAACTTCGACGAGAAAGAGTCAGACCTGCTGACCATCACCGAGCCTACGGACATCACGCTGAAGGCCGGTGGTAGCGACAATACCGGTGTCGATGTCATCATGATCTACGCTTCTGAGGACAAGCCCGACGATCCCGACGGTATTGCTACCGTCAAGGCTGCCGACCAGAAGACCACTACTCGTAAGGTCATCAAGAATGGCCAGCTGCTCATCCAGACTGCTTCTGGCACATTCAATGTTGCCGGTGTGCAGGTGAAGTAATTTTCCAGCCACGAATTTCACGATTACCGCGAATACCCTTGCGAGTCGTCCCCCGACTGTCGGCAAATATTCGCAGCGTTCGTGAAATTCGTGGTCTTTTTTTAACGTTATGAACAAACTACTTGCTTTATTTCTCCTTCTCTGTTGCTCTGTCGACCTGATGGCGGATGACGCACTGACTATGACCGTCAGCGGCATGAGCGTCACGATGTCCAATCAGATTGGCACCCGCAAGCTGGTAGCCAAGATTAACAGCGCCGGCCGCGTCAGTTCGCTGACGCTTGGGGGCACGGAACTGTTAGGCAGCAATGGCATCTATTTCGACTACACCACCGCTCAGGGCAACAAGGGACTAAGCCCCACCAAGATAAACGTCGTCAAGCAGACTGCCGACTATTGCGAGGTGCTATACAGCGCCGAGTCGGGCAACACCATCTGGCAGCAGGGCTTCATCATGCGCCGGGGCGTCCAGAAGCTCTACACCTACGTCATCGCTACCGGCACCGAAACCTCGGCCCAGGAGCCCATCAAGGAGGCCCGTATCTGTACGCGTACGGCCGAGACACTGCTCTACGGCTACGTGGACTATCGCATGAACGGCAAGATTCCGTCGAACAGCGAGATGGCCACCGCCGAAAAAGAAGAAAACACCATCCAGGATGCTACCTACCGGCTGACCGACGGCAGCATCTATACCAAATATAACTGGGCCAACTACGTGGAGCGCGACACGCTGCACGGCCTGAACAACGGCCGCTATCACGGCATCTACAATATCCCCGTCTCCTACGAGTGGCTCAATGGCGGCCCGGAGCGTCAGGAACTGACGGTCCATGCCACCAGCAAGTCGCCCATCACCATCCAGATGCTGCAGGGCGAGCACTTCGGCGGTCAGGCCATGGTGCTCAACCCGGGCGAGCAGAAGCTCTACGGCCCCATTGTCATCTGTCCTACCTACAGCACCGACCCCGTGGCCTACGCCCGCAACCAGGCTGTGGCCGACGCTGCCGAGTGGCCGTTCCAGTGGTTCGAGAACGACCTCTACCCGCGTGAGCGCGGCACCGTGCGCGGTCGTCTCAGTGTCACCACCGGCCAGCGTGCTGACAGCGTGCGCGTCATCCTGGCCCAGGAGAGCGGCAAGGACCCCATGACCATGATGCACGGCTACCAGTTCTGGGCCATGACCGATGCTGACGGCAACTTCGAGGTGCAGCATGTGCGCCCCGGCCAGTATAACCTCTTTGCCTACGCCAAGGCTGGCGACGTCACCGACATGCTGGAGCAGGACGGCATCACCGTCACGGCTGGCGACAATGACCTCGGCACCGTGACGTGGACACCGAAGAAGTACACCCAGCTGCTATGGATGATTGGCCAGAACGACCGCCGCAGCAGCGAGTTCCACTTCAGCGATGCCCTGCGCCAGTACGGACTGTGGGAGCAGGTGCCCCAGAACCTGACCTACACCATCGGCGAGAGCAGCGAGCGCACCGACTGGTACTACGCCCAAACGCGCAACAATGGTACGTGGACCGTCCGGTTCAACCTCGACGAACGTCCTGCAGGACGCGCATACCTTACCGCCTCCGTTGCTGGCTGTAGCGGCACAGGTTCCACCATCACCGTCAGCGTTAACGGCACGCAGCGTGCCCAGTGGAAGCCCGGCGTCAACGATGCCTGCGTCTATCGCAGTGCCACCAGCAGCGGTCGTCACTATCTCTTCACCACCGACTTCCTTAATACCGGACTCCGGGTGGGCGAGAATACCGTTACCCTCAAACTCACGGGTGCCGGCAGCAAGGACGGTATCATGTACGACTGCATCAAGCTCGAGGCCGGCAGTGCCGTGACGGCCATCAGCGACATCACCGCCCACGGTGCTGCCAGTGGTCAGCCCGCCAAGTACCTCCGCGATGGCCGCCTCGTCATTGAGCGGGGTGGCATTCGCTATGCTGCCGATGGCAAGGCAATCCGTTAGACAAACAAACTAAATACGATAAAACATCATGAGAAAGTTTTTCTTTTTGGCATTAACAGTCCTGATGTCTGTCTCGGTGCAGGCACAGCGCGTCATGGACCGGCTGGACCGTGGCGTGGTGGCTGTCAAGACTACCAGCGGGGTCTTCGTCAGCTGGCGCATCCAGGCCGACGAGTACTACGACGTCACCTATAACCTCTATCGTGACGGCAGTCTGGTGGCTGAAGGTCTCAACGTGTCCAACTATAGTGATGCCGCCGGTACGTCGGCCAGCAGCTATACGGTCGAGGCCGTCAGGCGTGGCCAGAAGCTGCCGGTCAGTGCGGCAGCCCGCGTGTGGTCAACCAACTATCTGGAGATTACGCCCAAGCATCCCTCTGAAATCCTCTCTACGCTCGTCCCCAACGATGCCTGCTGTGCCGACGTCGATGGCGACGGCGAGCTGGAGATCCTGCTGAAGTACGACAACCAGAGCGAGATCAGCCAGTCGTACCCCAAGAACGGACCGACGGTCAACGGCCGGGTGACGGGCGAATACTCCATCTTCGAGTGCCTCAAGCTTGACGGCACCGTGCTCTGGTGGGTCAACTGCGGTCCGAACATGGGTGACTTCCAGAACAACGAGCAGAACATCGTTGGCTACGACTGGGATATGGACGGCAAGGCCGAGGCCCTGTTCCGCGCTGCCGACGGTACCACCATCCATGCCGCCGACGGTCAGGTCTACACCATCGGCGATGCCACGAAGAACTATCGCCAGGCTACGGGCGGCGGTGTCAACTGGTTCATGCACGACGGTGCCGAATATCTGGTCTATGTCAATGGTGCCACCGGCGTGCCCTACGTCACGATGGAGTACCTCCTGAAGCGCCTGGAGGCTGGCGAGACCGACCTGAACAAGGCCTGGGGCGACGGCTATGGCCACCGCTCCAGCAAACACTTCTTCGGTGCACCCTATCTGGACGGCCGCAAGCCCAGCATTTTCCTGGCCCGTGGCATCTATACGCGCCATAAGTTCGTGGCCCTCGACGTCAATCCCGAGACCCACGAGCTGACCACGCGCTGGCGCTGGACATGCACCGTGTCGTCGTCGCCCTGGTACGGCAACGGTTTCCACAACTACGGTATTGCCGACGTAGACATGGACGGCCGCGACGAAATCTGCTTCGGCTCAATGGTCATCGACGACAACGGCAAGGGCCTGTCGACTACCGGCTACGGTCATGGCGATGCCCAGCACCACGGCGACTTCGACCCCTATACGTGGGGTCTGGAGATTTTCACCTGTCTGGAGGAAGGCCCCGTCTATGGCAACTGCCTGCGCGACGGCACCACCGGCAAACTATATTATAAGTACAACGCCACCGACGACGACGGCCGTGCCATTATGGGCAACTTCACAAACCAGTATCCTGGTGCCATCGGCTCTTCGTCTCGCGACCCGGGTGTCGTGGGTGCCGTGGCTCACGGCATCATCGACGGTGCTACCAAGAACAATATGGCCCAGAACTTCCGCATCTACTGGGACGGCGACCTGCTGGAGGAGACTTTCAACTACACCAATGGCAAGAATACCGCCGGTGGTATCTATAAGTACAACCGCGGACTTATTGCCACTCTGGACGGCTCCATGACCAACAACGATACCAAGGGCACGCCCTGCTACCAGGGCGACCTCTTCGGCGACTGGCGCGAGGAGGTCATCATGCGCACCGCCGACAACAAGATACGCATCTATACCACCACGACGGCTACGCCCTGGCGCAACTACTCGCTGTGGTACGACCACCAGTATCGCAATGCCATGGTGTGGCAGATGTGCGGCTACAACCAGCCGCCCCATACCTCCTACTACCTTGGCGAACTGGAGGGCATCACCGTGGCACCGCCAGCACTGACGCTGCAGGGCCGTAGCGAGGTGGCCAATGGCGGCACTGTCAGCCACGACGGACAGGAGGTCATAGCCTGCGAGACTAACGACATGACCATCAACATTGCCGACGGGGCCACACCCGCTGTCTTCGTTGACAATGCACCGTCGTGGGTGCAGGGCTCGGCTCCCTCCGAGGCCACCGCTCCCTCCTATGCCATCCGGTACGACTACTACACCCACACGCTGCAGGGCGGCGCTTTCGCCGGTCAGACGCGCGTGGTGAAGCAGGGCGACGGCATCCTGGTCTATCCTGAGCGCGACATGACCTATGCCGGACCGACCGACGTCTGGGGCGGCACGCTGCGCCTCAATGGCTCCATTGCCAACTCGCCGCTCTGGCTGAACCGCCATACCACGCTGACCACGCCGGAGCGGAGCATCACCGTCAAGTCGCTGGCTCTCGACTATGGCTCCACCACCTTCATCGGTGGCGAGGGCAGGGTGGGCAGCCTCGTTGCTACCGACTCCGTCACGCTGGGCTTCGGCTCGCGCCTGAAGGTGGATGTGTTTGCCGACGGCTTCAAGGCCGACCAGCTGAGCACCGGCAAGCTCATCGTCAAGACCCAGAACTGGCAGTACGGCCCCGCCTATCGCCAGCCCGTTGTGGAGTTCGTCTGCCACTTTGCTGAGGGCGAGACCACGCTGACGCCGGGCAGGTATGTGCTGGGCAGTGTCGCCGCCGTCAGCGGTAACCTTGCCGACATCAAGGTCGAGGGCATTGCCAAGGTCAAGAGCGCGCTGGCCGTCGAGGACGGCAGCCTGGTACTTGTCATTGAGGGCGTGCGCGACCCGGCCGACATCCAGTGGGCCGGCACCGACTCCAATGTCTGGGATGCTGCCACCACCGCTAATTTCGTCACCCATGACGAGGCCGCTACCCCCGAGACCTTCATCGAGGACGACAACGTCTACTTCACCGACGATGCCGCTAACACCAATGTCGTCATCCCCGACGGTGCCGAGCTCCGCGCAGGCAACATCCATGTGACGGCCTCGAAGGCCTACACCTTCAGCGGCAAGGGCAAGATAGCCGGCGGTACCTTCCATCACAGCGGAACAGGTACGGTAACCATGGGCAACGACAATACCTACTCTGGTGGCAACTACCTGACCGGCGGCATCACTATCGTCAGTTCGCTGGCCAACGCCACACAGGATTATGGCAACCTGGGTGCCATGACCACTGCGGCCTCCAAGTTCACCCTTGGCAATGGCGCTGCACTGGTCAACTCCACCGCTGTCACCAATGGCTCGGCCATGCGCATCAACGGCCAGGGCATCATCCGCGCCAATTCCACCTTCACCCAGCAGGGCAACATCCTTGGCGACACCCTCGTCAAGGCCGGTACGGCAGCCTTCAACATGTCGGGCACGTTGTCAGCCTCGCGCGTCATCGTGCGCGATGGCAACTTTTATTATAGCGGCAACAACTACAGCCGGACGGTCGAACTGCAAGGCTCGTCCAGCATTTCCGGCAACGGTTTCATACCCTCGCCCATCTATGTTGCCAAGGGTGCCAAGGCCACGCTGACGCTGACCAATACCTACTATCAGGCCTACTCTGGTGCCTTGACGGGTAGCGGCCAGCTGACCATCAATCCCACCAACACCGTCAATCGTGTTGCCATCACCGGCAACTGGACCAAGTTCGAGGGCACCATTGCCTACAACCATACGTCCATCCTGATGCCGCTGAAGAACACCGGTATGCCGCTGGCCACGCTCACCACCGGTGCCAATACCAACATCGGTATTGCCGCGTCCAGCGACAACGCCTCCGTCACCTATCCCATCGGCCGCCTCACCGGCTCTGGCACGCTGCACGGCAAGGAGGTCAACTTTGGCAACAGCAACGGTGTCTCGGGCACCGTGACGTGGAAGGTCGGCAATACCGACCTGGGCGACTTTGCCTTCGACGGCGCCTTCTACGACAATGGCGGTGCCAACAAGTCGAACTTTGAGAAGGTGGGCGACTGCACCATGACGGTCAGCAAGGCCTGGCAGAACTCCGGCACGGTGAAGGTCAGCGAGGGCCGTCTGGCCCTGAAGTCCAGTGCCTCGCTGGGCACGGGTGCCCTGACCGTGGCCGAGGGTGCCACGCTCTCTGGCGTGAGTGGCTCCATCCGCACCACGTCAAAGAGCCATCCCTTTACCAACAGTTCCGTCACCGTGAACGGCATTCTGCGTTGCGGTTCTACTGACACCTCTACGTCGGGCTACCTGTATTTCGGCACCCGTCCGCTCACCATCGGGGCTACCGGCGTGCTCTATGTCGGCATCAGCAAGGGTGCCACGTCGGCCAATGCCCCCGGTTGCACGCATATCTGGGGCGACGAGACCAGTGGCAGCATCACGTTCCGTGACGGGGCCACCGTCAGCGTCTACCTCGCTTCCGGCTACGACCCGGCTGCCAGCATCGGCACCGACGAGCAGAAGGCCGACTCGTTCTGCGTCTTCAGCTTTGCCAAGGCTAACGTCGGCAATGTGCAGTTCCAGCTGCCCGAGCTGCCCTCCCACTACTATTGGGACACCAGCCGGTTCCAGTCTGGCTACCTCTACATCCGCTACACCCCGACAGTCGGCATTCGCGGCACGATGGCCGACCGCGATCCGCAGAACGTCTACGACCTCCGTGGCCGTCTGATCCGTCGCCTGTCAACAGCCGATGACCTCCAGGCTCTGCCTGCCGGTGTATACATCCGCGCCGGCCGCAAGGTCGTGATTAAGTGAGCGAAGAACCAAGCATAAAAAAAGCACGGGTGTGTCAAAGCACCTGTGCTTTTCTTCGACAACGGATTTAACGGATTTCACGGATTTATGCCCTGCTGACAGTCAGCAACGGGAAGAATCCGTGAAATCCGTTGTTATTTGTGACCAAAGGTAATTATTTCTTCAAGGTCTTTACCCAGTTTGGTAGCGATGTCGTCCATCGACAACCCGGCATCCAGCAGCATCCTGATCGTTGAACGCAACATGCTGTCTTTCTCCGTCAGCTGCGCTTTCTGCTCCGTCAGCTGCGCATCCTTCTCCGTCAGCTGCGCTTTCTGCTCCGTCAGCTGTGCATCCTTCTCCGTCAGCTGCGCATCCTTCTCCGTCAGCTGTGCATCCTTCTCCGTCAGCTGCGCATCCTTCTCCGTCAGCAGTACTTCCTTCTCTGCCAGTTGTTTGTCCCTTATCAGTATCTCGGTGTCTCTTTTCTCTATGATAGAGTAGTATTCGTCCTCGACATTCATTTTGTGGCGCATGTCAGCATCCGAGGCCGCCATGGTCAGCCGGTGGATGATGCGCTCCATGTCCGCATCGTTTTCGTACATCGCGTCATCGATGGTCAGCAGGCGGCTGTCGTTCTTGTCGCGGTTCGACTGGTCGAAGATGCTCAGCACCCGTTCGAGGCGGTTGTTGATGTGTCCGTGCAGGCGCGGAATCTGGACGATGATGCTGTTATGTGTCAGGCTGTCCACGAATGCGTTGGGCAGTCCCTTGGTGATGACGTTCCCGTCGTAGTCGCACGACTGCTGGTTGACATACAGTACGGGTTCTTCGATGCTGCCCACCTTATGGCCTAACAGGTAGACGGCCACCATGGGCAGTGCTGAGCCGTCCTTCTGAATGTTCTTGGGGTTGGAGTAGTGGATGCCCAGATACTGCCTGAATCGCAGCGTCTCGGTTTCCAGCCACGTCTTCTGCAGTTCGATGAGTATCATTCTCTCATGGCCTGTTGCGTCGCGTATGGTTGCTCCGAAGTCTATGCGGAATATGGAGAGCGTGTCGCGCGTGTCGTCGCTGTATTCGTGCGGACGGATCTCCACGTCCAGCACGTCCACCTTCAGCAGTGCCGACAGGATGGTGCGGGCTATGCGCTGGTCTTCCATCAGGTATTTGAACACGATGTCGTAGATAGGGTTGGCAACTTTCATAACTGTACTGTTTTGCTATTTGCTGGCAAAGATACAAACATATTTTCAAACCACCAAATATTCTTCTTAAATAATGATTGGAATTGCGGAATCCCACGCACTGCGTATTGTGCATTCGAAAGTTGCGGCCCGTCCCCAAGGCTCGAAGGTTGCTTGTGGTCAACGGTCAGCTCGTCGGCACAGCCAGGGCGATGGACAGCGAATAAGACTGATGACTAAAAGATTTGATGTGCGTCTATAGTAATGTTGTGTATTAAATAATTAACAGTATGGAAAAAAGAAAACAGTATGAGTCGCAGTTGAATCTGCGCAGAGTGATGTTGAAAAAAACGTGAGTGATGCTGAGCTGGCCCGTCGTATCGGTGCCACGCGGCAGACGGTGAACAACTGGGTTAACGGGCGGCGCGACGTCAGCGTCCGACGTCTGCATGAGGTCGCTGATGCGCTTGGAGTGCGCGTCCGCGACCTCTTTGACGAGTAGGGTGTCAACACTGTGTTTGCTGTTTTGCGCGGCGAAGGAAATTTGTCGTGCGGATACTTGTATTCGCATCGGAAAAGTTGTAACTTAGCAGGGCGTTTATGAAATGATACACCAATTGACTTGAGTACACAGGACTATGGACAACGAATCTGACAGCAAGAAGAAACGGGGCAGGAAACCGAAGGACGGCGGCGACACCGATGGCGCCCGGGGCCACAAGGAGCCGTGGCAGCAGAAGTATGCCACGCCGGACGAGATCAAGCGCATGCTGGACGACCGCGTGGCACTGCGCTACAACGAGGTGCGTCACCGCACGGAGATACGGTGGCTGACCGCGGGCCCCGAGCTGCGCACTGACGAGCAGGGGCTGCTGACCATCTTTGCCGGCGAGAACGGCGGGGTGACCGACGGCTACGTGAACATGACCGACCGCGACGTCAACACGCTGTGGGAACGGATGTACCAGGAGAAGCCGCTGCTGAGGCAGCACCTGCAGTGCGTTATCGAGTCGGCCCACGTGCCGCGCTACCACCCGTTCCGCGAGTACCTGGACGCGCTGCCGCCGTGGTCGCCCGGCCAGGACGACGCCATCATGGCCCTGGCCATGACGGTCTGCGTGCGCGGCGGCCCCGACGAGCAGATACTATTCTGGCAGTACCTGAAGAAGTGGCTCGTGGGCATGGTGGCCTCGTGGGTGGACCCGTATGTGGTCAACAACGTCATGCTGGTGCTCATAGGCCCGCAGGGGTCGTACAAGACGACGTGGTTCTCGCGCCTGCTGCCGCCCCAGCTGCAGACCTACTTCCACACGAAGACCAATGCGGACCTGCTGACGAAGGACGACCTGCTGGTGCTGGCGCAGTACGGGCTGGTGTGCTGGGAGGAGCTGGACACTATGGCTCCCCGTGAGCTGAACAAGCTGAAGGCCGCCATGACCATGCCGGCGGTCAACGAGCGTGCCGCCTACGAGCGCTACCACGAGTGGCGCCCGCACCTGGCATCGTTCTGCGGTACGGGCAACAACGTGCAGTTCCTGTCGGACACGACGGGGACGCGCCGCTGGCTGCCCTTCGAGGTCGTGTCGGTGGAGTCGCCCCAGGCGTCGCCCTTCGACTACGACGCCATCTACGCCCAGGCCTACGCGCTCTACCGCCAGGGCTTCCGCTACTGGTTCGACCGTGCGGAGATCGAGCAGCTGCAGCGCCACAACGAGCGGTTTGAGACCACCAACGACGAAGTGGACCTGGTGGCCGAATACTTCCGTCCGCCCCGTGGTGCCGAGCAGGGCGAGTTTATGCGGACGGCCGTTGCCAAGCAGCTGGTCAGCTCGCCGGGCATGAACATCAGTACCGTGGCTTTGGGCCGCGCCTTCCGCAAACTGGGGTTCCAGCCGGCTACCATAGCTAACAACCGTGGCTTCTACGTGGTCCGCATCACGCCTGAGGAGCGCAAGCAGCGTGCCGTTGCCCTGGCTTACGAAGCCCGTCACAACGACGGCCAGTCGGCTGCTGATGATACAGATGATACAGATCATACAGATGTTTTCTAAGACTCCTCGCGTACCGCGCACACGTGCGCGGTACGCGAGAAAAGTTAAAAATATATCTGTAATATCTGTATATCTGTAATCAAGATTGAAATTATCCGGCCATTAATTTGGATAATTCGGATAAAGTTCCTAACTTTGCAGCAGAAATTTAAAAAAACAGCACATGGCAAAAGTATTGACCAGGAAGGATAGAAAGGAAATGTATAAGCAAGTATTTGGAAGACATTTCAAAGCTAATATTTGCAGGCGCGGTTCTTTCGTCTATCATGAGGGAAGATATTGACATGTGGTGGTTGATAGGTTGTGGAACGTTTGTTTCGCTTCTTGCCTTATATGGAGCGTACAAAGCGTATGTCATTAGTAGGAAATAACAATATTTAATTAATTGTATTATGGCATTTATAGCATTAATGGGCGTTACGGCTGCTCTCATTATAGCAGCAATCTGTTGGATGAATTTTGACGATATCCACGCTAAAGTATCAGATTAGGTGATTTTTTTCTCTGTGTAGTGATAAACTCCTAAACAAGTGGCTATTGTACCAACTTCTTTTTAACGATTACTAAGTGGCATCTGCCAACTGGCAGATGCCACTTATTTTCCGACAGAAGCCTTCTGCCGTCTGGCAGAAGGCTTCTGTCGGCTACAGCGGTCGGCCCAGTGCCTGGAAGATGCGGTCGACCTCGGCGGGCATGAAGGTGCGGTGGCCGGTGGCCAGCAGCGGGCTGAGCGCCGGGTCGTCGGCTACGAAGTCCTTGAACTTGCGCCAGGCGGCGCGTCCACAGATGTTGGGGAAGTAGAGCTGGGCCAGTTCCATGCGCCCATAGCTCCTAAGGGGTGTTGCTGTCGGTGTTGTTGTCATCATGTCATGTTGTTGTTGAACGTACTGCAAAGTTACGAAGAAAAAGCGGGAAAACCAACGTTTTCCGGCGAAAAAAGTTACCAGAAGTGACGACTTCTTGCGGTTTGTTACCGGTTGTGACCTGCCGAGGGCTGAATGCTTGGAAAACGCCCGTAAATGTTGTATCTTTGCAATGTCTAAGGGGGACGAGGGCAGTGCGCAGGCCTGCGGCGAACGGCGACAAGCGAGAGTAAACATTTTATTTAACAAACAACAACAA
>DFGF01000009.1:48631-49242 GCA_002371715.1 Prevotella sp. UBA3757 | reverse complement strand
AAACGCGACCCTCAGGTGCAGACTGAGGAGGAGGGCAAGACCTACGCCCGCGTCAGCTACAAGGAGTCGCTGGACGTCAGTGAAGTAGCCGCACACATGGCATCCCACAACACCATCTATTCCGAGGGCACCATCCTGGGCGTGATGACCGACTTTGTGAAGTGCGTGCGCCACCTCATCCTGGAGGGCAAGACGGTGAAGATAGAAAACCTGGCCATCTTCAAGGCCACCGTCGAGGCCAACGGCCTGCAGTCGCTCTACGACCCGACGACGGACCGCGTGGCGTCGGCCACGCTGGGCACGCTGGCCGAGGGTGCCGTGACGGGCGCCGCCGTCAAGACCGTCAAGCTGCTGGCCCAGGCCACTGGCGACGTGACGCGCGACGAACTGAAGAAGAGCGTCAAGTTCGCCTGGAGCGACAAGGCCGCTGCCGAGATTGCTGCCGCCAAGGCCGCCGCCATCGGAACCGGAAACTCCGGAAACACGGGTAACACCGGAAACACCGGCAACACCGGAAACACCGGCAACACCGACCCCACGGATGACGGCGGCGGCGACAACCAGGGCGGCGGCCCGGACATGGGATGATGAAGGCTGAGGGATGAAGGCTG
>DFGF01000009.1:43726-48527 GCA_002371715.1 Prevotella sp. UBA3757 | reverse complement strand
ATGAAGGCTGAGGGATGAAGGCTGATTCCATGCAAAGAGCGGGGCCTTCGGGCCCACGCTTTAAAGATGAAAGATGAAAGATGAAAAATGAAAAATTAAGATGAAAAAATGAAAGATGAAGTATGATGAAGAAAGAGACTTGGAAACAGATTGTGCAGATCGTCATTACGATTCTGACGGCCATCAGCAGTAGTATGTTCGTACAGAGCTGCATGGGAAACTGAGAAACTTACAGATTGGACAATAGGACAATTTTACAATTGCCGACCCATGGAAATTGTAAAATTGTCAAATTGTCAAATAGTCAAATGGAATAGATTGTAAATTAACATGATGCGAACTATTACGTTGATTGTCATCCACTGCTCGGCAGTGAAGCCAGACCAGACATCGTCGGCCGCCCAGATTGATACGTGGCACCGCCAGCAGGGCTGGAAGCTCGGCATAGGCTACCACTACGTCGTCCGTCGTAACGGCGTCATTGAGATGGGGCGTCCGGAATATATGGTGGGTGCGCACTGCCAGGGCCACAACAGCCACTCCATCGGCATCTGCTACGAGGGTGGTCTGGACATCCGCGGCAAGCCCGCCGACACGCGGACACCGGAGCAGAAGGCGGCCATGCGGGCACTGCTGGAGGAGCTGCGACAGCGCTATCCACGCGCCATGATTGTGGGCCACCACACGCTGAACCCGCTGAAGGACTGCCCGTGCTTCGATGCCGTCCGGGAATACTGGGACCTGCAGCCTTAGGTGATAATCAAAAATTATCATTGTAAAAAATATCTTATTTAGTCAAATGCCACACCAAACTTTTTTGAGTACAGTTTTCGGTCATTGTATGCAGTAAATGGTAAAAAAACGAAAAAAAGTTTGGAGGTTTCGAAATTAATGCTTACTTTTGCAGGCGTAATAACTACTGGTGTCGAAAAATATTTTTTGTCAAATTTATAATTAATCATTTACTAAAAACAACTGTTATGAAGAAACGTTTACTTTTTGCTATGATGGCAATGGCTTCGGCAGTTTCCGGTTTTGCACTTGAGACGGGTAGCTTCGTCTACACGCATCAGGGACGCTTCCAGATTACTGGCGAGAACATCAATGCCAACAGCACTTTTACCGACCTGACTGGTTGGACGTTGGTTAGCGCCGTCGACGGTAAGGAACTGAAGGACCAGTTCGTCGTCAATGGCGGTGGTTATGCTGACGGTATCAATTCCGTTCAGAGCACCGACGCCACGGCTGGCGAGGGTATGTACTACAAGTTCGTGCCTACATCGGCCAGCGACACCTATGTTGTCAGCTTCAAGATGAAGGGCTCGTTCGCTGAGACCACACGTATCAAGACCAACGCCCTCTCTACCAACCTCGTGAGAGTGAAGGGTAACTCAGGTGCCGACTTCGGTGCCGACTCACTGGACTATATCTGCTTCAATACCGCTGAGGAACTCAGCGAGGAGTGGCAGACCTTCAACTACGCCATCATCGGCGACGGTACGGCTCGTACCTATTATATCTCGTTCACCGGTATGGCTACCGACATCCAGATTGCCGACCTGCAGATTGCTCCCGCCCTGCAGTTTGCCGACCTGCGCAAGCGCGACGCCATGCTGAACAAGCTGAAGGCTTACAGGGATGCATACGCATGGGATGCCGCCGTACTCGATGAGTACGCCATGACGGAGACCATCGCCAACCTCGAGGCTCTTGGCGATGAGTCAAGCCCCGCAGAGCTCGATGAGCTGCTGACCACGGCTGAGGAAGTGCTGGCTGAATTCCTGGACAAGAACATGGACGACTATCTGGCTGGCAACAACGACAACTACCTCAAGACATGGAGAGCCAAGACCCAGAAGGCCAGCACCTACGGTGTATGGACCGGTACCGACCGCCTGTTCTGGGAGAACAACGGCACGCCGTTCGATATTGGTCACTACCAGATGAGCGCCAAGTGGGCTAACAACAACCCCACCAAGGCCATGGGTGTCTACACGCAGAAGGAGATGACCAAGGGTTCTTATGTGTTTGCCATTGAGGCCGGCGGTATGTTCCGCGAGAACCTGAAGAACAGCTGGGACTTCGACGATGGCATGAAGCCTGCCTATGGCGAGTGCTACGTTGTCAAGGTTGTGGACGGTGCTGTTACCGACACCCTCGTCTCGCAGGTTCAGGACGTTTCGAACAAGTTCATCGTCGACGACTCAAAGGGCGAGAGAAGATACCTGGGCCTGACCCCGTTCTCAGTGACCGCCAAGATAACCGAGGATGGTACCTACGAGTTCGGTATGAAGGTCTATTGTAAGGAGGCCTACCAGGATCTGGCTCGCGGTTCTGCCGCATATCTCTACAACGCTTCAATCTGGGGCAAGAACGAGAACAAGTACAACCAGAAGCAGCTGGGCTACGAGGCTGACGTCCGCGAGCAGATTACCACCGGCCGCACCCAGCTGACCACCGCTGCCGAGAACCTGGCCAATGCTGACAATGCTTGGGGCCGTGCCGAGCTGCAGGCTTGCGTTGACAGCGTCGAGACCAAGATTGCCGCTTACGAGCAGCTGTCGCAGGACGACATCATCGCTACCTATCAGGACTACTACGTGAAGTCTACATCCGACGCCGAGAACGGCCTCATGGTCTATGAGGTCTACCAGGCTGCCGTCAAGGACATCATCGCCGCCAACAAGAAGTTCACCGCTGTCAACGACACGCTGGCCTCTATCCAGACCGTGATTGACGCTGCCGAGGCTACCATGAACCTGCGCATCTACAGCGCCGCTACCGGTAAGGAGGCTCTCCAGGCCGCTATCGCTACCGCCAAGGACGTACAGGCCCAGATGAAGGCTGCCGAGTACAGCGAGGAGAATGCTAAGACCATCGTTGCTGCCAACGAGGCACTGAACGCTGCCATCGAGGCCTTCAAGGCTTCTATCCCCGCTTCGGCCATCGCTACGCTCGTTGACATCGACTTCAGCCAGGATGCCGTCCAGGATCCCGAGACCCAGCTCTACAGCATCGCCGGTGCTGCCGGTACCATGGAGTTCTCTAACTTCGCTACCGAGGTAACCGATGCTTATCCCTTCCAGCAGGGTACATGGAGCAATGGTGAGCACCTCTACAAGAACTACATCCGTGTCGGTAACGGTACCGGTACCGTTGTCTTCGACCCGACAGAGAACGGCTCTATGGGCTCCAACATCCTGAAGGTCAACTGCGACTTCTTCCTGCAGGGCCTGAGTGGCCGCTTCGTAGGCTTCTACCTCGATGCCGCTACCGATACCACCGACGTCACTGTGGCCAGCTTCTATGCTAACTACTACGACAACAAGATCGACGCTACCAGCACGCTGCCCGTCGCTCTGGGTAGCCTGCAGTACGGTTCTGGCAGCAGCTATGCTAACCTGCCTCCCGAGGGCGCCGAGGGTGTCACCGGCAACACGCTGCCTAAGAACTCGTTCGAGGTCATCCTCGACTTCGGTGAGGGTTCTGTCTACTGCACCACCACTTCCGCCAAGGGTGTCGTTACCACCGAGAAGCAGGAGTTCAACAAGACCATACCTACCAAGTTCGTCCTGAAGTCCAACTATGTCAACAACGACCGCCGCATCTGGTTCAGCAACCTGAAGATTCAGCGCATTGCTGCCGGCGAGACCGAGCCGTTCGTAGGCATCACTGGTGTGAAGGCCGCTCAGCAGGCCGACGGTGCCATCTACAACCTCGCTGGTCAGAAGGTCAGCAAGAGCTACAAGGGCATCGTGATCATCAATGGCAAGAAGACCATCCAGAAGTAATCACCTTCCCCCTGGAAATATGTAAACCAAATCCCCCTGCGGCCTCAATGGCTGCGGGGGGATTTTTTTCGTGTCAATTTGTTTGGAAGTGTCAGAATAAGTTCGTAACTTTGCAGACCATAAGTTATAAATTAATTGCTTCCTGACCTATGGACAATGACCTGCCAAAAGTGCTACAGAACGAGGTACAGTACCAGGACCTCTTCTTCTACCAAAAGACGGAGGTGCTGTATGCGCTGACCTACCATTTCGCCAAGTGCTACCTGCCGGCCTCCGGCGACCGCACCGTCGACCAGATGGTGCAGGCCGCCCGCTCCGGCAAGCAGAACATCGTCGAGGGCTTTGCCGACGGCATGACGTCAACCGAGCTGCAGCTCAAGTTGCTCAACGTGGCGCGCTCGTCGCTGAAAGAGCTGAAAGCCGACTATGAGGACTATCTGCAGACCCGCCACCTGCGACGCTGGCAGCCCCACGACCAGCGCTACGAAGCCATGCTCGCCTTCTGCCGCCAGCGTAACAAGACGAGCGACTACGAGCCGTATTTCCCCAAGTGGGGTGCCGAGGAGCTGTGCAATGTGGCCATCACCCTGCTCCACATGGTCGACAAGATGATGAAGACCTACCTGTCAGGCCTGGAGCAGCAGTTCATCACCCAGGGCGGCATCAAGGAGCGCATGCACGCTGCCCGCACCGGCTACCGCAAGGGCCTGGACGAGGAACTGTCGCGGCTGCGCGAAGAGAACAAGAGCCTCCGACAGCAGCTCTCCGTGGCGCAGCAGCAAAACGAACAGCTGCTCAATGAGAAGCGCCACCTGGAGGTGCTGCTGATGCAGGAGCGCGGCAGGAGGCGCGAGTAAGGGACAAAGGGGCGGCCAGGGAGGCTGGTTGGGGCTGGTTTTTGCTAGTTTCACTAGCTCTAACTAGCTCTAACTAGTTATACTAGTTTTTACTAGTTCTAACTAGTTCTAACTAGTTTTACTAGTTATACTAGTTTTTACTAGTTCCAACTA
>DFGF01000009.1:0-43679 GCA_002371715.1 Prevotella sp. UBA3757 | reverse complement strand
ACTAGTTCCAACTATTTTCGCTGCCCTATACCGGTTTCCCTTTCCTTATCCGCTTAGCGGTCAAAAAGCATACAGAAATTCGGAATGAGAAACAGATATTGGCATCAGATGGAAAAAATAGAGTTAAAAATTTGCAAGATTCAATAATTTTTTGTTATTTTGCACCTTGAATTGTGTACTGCGCCGTTAGGTGCGGTCATAGCCTGGTTGAAACTACTTGCAAACAAATCAATATTATAATAACTTACAAACTTATGAAAAAACTCTTTTTGTATGCATCCCTGTTGTGCATAAGCCTCGTTTCCTGTAAGAAGGAATACCTGGTGCCGGAGGGAGAATTGCCATCCTGGCTTGGCGAGAGTATCTACAAAGAGCTACAGCAACCCAAGGAACTCCAGGGTACCTTCAGCACCTATTGCAGGCTGATTGACGACCTGGGGTACACGGACGTGCTGAGCAAGACTGGTAGTAAGACCATCTTCCCGGCCAACGATGAAGCCTTTGCAAGGTTCTTTGCAGGGGGAAACAACAAGTTTGGCGTCAGCAGCTACGAGGAGCTCACCTACGAGCAGAAAGCTGAACTGCTGTTCTCGACGATGATTGACAATGCTATCCTCGTCGGCACGCTGTCCAACAAGCAGAACGCTGCCGGTGAGGTGCAGCAGGGCCAGCTGGTGAAGCACGCCACGAACATGCGTCTGTCGTATGCCGTCACCAAGTTCCAGCCTTCTGCCATGCCGGCCAACAACAAGTACTTCGCGCGGTTCCAGAATGCCGGCACGCCGATGCTGGCCGTCTTTGACAACACCGTGGCCCCGATGGTTCACCTGACGGGCGAGTATATGCTCAACAGGAGCATGACCGTCTCCGGCGACAACAGCGACTTCAAGGTGCTGACAGGCCACGACTATACCGATGGCGATGCGTACGTGTTTAACCATAAGATTATCAAGAGCGACGTGGTCTGCCAGAACGGCTACATCCACCAGCTCGACGACGTGCTGGTGAACCCCGGCAACATGGCCGAGGTGCTGCGCTCTGACGAGGAGACGGACTACATAGCCCGTATCCTGGACTACTACAGCTTCCCCGAGGCCGACATGACGCTGACCGAACAGTATCATGAGGCACAGGGCTCCAGCAGTTCCGACACGGTCTTTGCCGTGCGCTACCTGTCCAAGAACTCGCAGCGCGCCAAGCTGTCGCAGCCCGTGCGCGGCATGACGGTGGCCGACAACCAGCTGCTGAACTTCGACCCGGGCTGGAACTACTACAACCCCGAGCTGAAGGCAAGTACGTCGAGTGACGACAATGCTGAGATTGCCGCCTTCCTGGCTCCCACCGACCAGGCCTTCGAGGACTACTTCCTGCATGAGGGTGCCTACATCCTGAAGAACCTTGGCGACCCCACGCTGGACGTCTCGGCCGCCAACCTCAATGCCCACCTGGATGCCGTCTATAATAACGACCCGTCGATTTTTGCCAGCATCCTCAACAACGTCATGAAGCCCTACCTCTCGAAGACGGTGCCCAGCAGCTTCTCGACGGTGCAGAACGATGCCTTCGAATTCCTCGACGTCACCCGCGACGACATCAAGCTGAAGGCCGACGGCAACTACGACGTCACCATTGCCAACAACGGCGTGGTCTACAAGATGAACAAGCTGTTCGGTCCGAAGCTGTACAACTCAGTGCTCGGCCCGGCATCTGTATATAAGGACATGCGCACCATGGGCGAGATGCTGAACGACCACCAGACCGTGGCCGGTACGCCCTCGAAGCTGGGTGCCGACATGTACTACTACCTGCTGTCGATGAAGGCTCGCTACGGTCTGTTCGTCCCGACGGACAACGAGACGCAGTTCATCGTCATCGACCCCACCAGCGTCAAGGACGAAGACGGACTGAAGGGCCTGCGCTTCCGTTTCGACCCGCAGGCTGACGGTTCGTTCCACGTGCTGGTGAAGAAATACATCTACCAGGGCGGTCCCTACAACCAGCTCAGCTCGTACGTGGAGGCTGCCAACGCACAGGACATCAATATCGAGACCGGTATCTTCAACAGCCAGATTAAGGACATGCTGGACTACTGCACCGTCGTGCTGGCCGACTCCACCGAGACCGGTAAGGGCGCGGCCCAGTATGGCCTCTACGGCAACCGCTACTACAAGACCAAGCACGGCGGCACCGTCGTGGTCAGCGCCGACCAGAAGAAGGTGGCCGGCGGCTTGCAGATGAGCGACCCCTCGCAGTGGTCGACCATCACGCAGGTCTTCGACGAGAACAGTGCCGACGCCAGGATAGAGAATGGTACGGTCTACCGCCTGGACTATCCGCTGCAGCCCACCATCACCAGCGTCATGCAGACCCTGTCGCGCCCGGAGTTCTACGACGAGAATGCCGACTACGACGCCAATGCGCCGCAGTACGACCACTTCCTGAACTTCTGTCTGCAGTTCAACAACGAGGAGCTCTACTCGTTTGCCGGCATACTGACCGGTGCAGAGAGCGAGAACGCCCAGGCCAAGATGAAGGCCTACCGCGTCATTGACGACAACGACAACTGGGGCATGCTCAGTTCTTATAACTATACCATCTACGCCCCCACCTACGAGGCCATGGTCCAGGCCCAGCAGTCGATGGGTCTGCCCACCTGGAAGGTAGTGCTGGGCGTCGTGGCCAACTGGGAGACGGCCGTCGACAAGGACGGCAACGCCTTCAACTTCGCCAGTGAGGCCGACGCCAAGAAGTACGTCAAGGAGCAGCTCGACAAGATGGCCCGCTTCGTGCGCTATCACACCCAGAACAGCGCGCTCTATGCCGACCAATACTTCAAGAACTATGATCCGAATACCGGACTGACCGATCCGGAACCTCAGTTCTCGACATTCAGCTCCAACGACTTGGGTATTGCCCAGACCCTCGTCGTCACTGGCGGCGGCAACAAGCTGAACGTGCGCGATGCCGCCAACAGGGTCATCACCGTCGATGCCTCGTCGGCTACGGCCAACATGATAGCCCGCGACATCACCACCAAGGATGACAACCGCGATGCTACCTATGGTACCTACAAGACCATCGAGACATCGGCCTTCGTGACCGTTCACGGTATTTCAACGCCACTGTGCTACAACAGGGGCGGACAGTATTGAGAATTAAGAATTAAGAGTTAAGAATTAAGACAAAGATACTTATGTCAAAATCAAGAACCCTATTGACAGTCCTGTTCGCCTTCATCGCACAGATGATGATGGCACAGGGTCACGTCGTATCAGGTACGGTGGAAGACGCCATGGGTCCCGTTATGATGGCCAATGTCGTGGAGCGCGATGCCAACAACCGTATTGTCAATGCGACACAGACTGATATGATGGGTAACTTCTCCATGGAGATCAAGAACCCGAAGAACAAGCTCGTCTTTTCTTACGTAGGCAGTAAGACAAAGATTGTACCTATTGGCAGCCAGACGACATTCAATATCAAGCTCGAGGACGAGGGCACGGCCCTGACCGAGGTCGTCGTCAAGGGACGCCGCACCAGTGCCGGCGGTCTGAACATCGACAAGCGTGAGATATCCATTTCGCAGCAGACCATGAACATGGACCAGGTGGAGGGTATGGCCTTCACATCGGCCGACGAAGCCCTGCAGGGTGAAATCGCCGGTCTGGACATCGTGTCGAACTCAGGTAACCTCGGTGCCGGTACGTCGATGCGCCTGCGCGGTGTCTCGACGCTGAGCGGCTCGGCCGAGCCGCTGATTGTCGTCGACGACAAGATTTTCGAATACAACTCCAACGACATCGACTTCGAGAGTGCCGACGAGGAGGCCTTCTCCTCACTGCTGGCCGTCAGCGTGGACGATATCGCCAGCATCACCGTACTGAAGGATGCCGCCGCTACGGCCATCTGGGGCTCGCAGGGTGCCAACGGTGTCATCCAGATTACCACCAAGCGCGGTGCCCGCGGTAAACCCAAGGTGACCCTGGGTTATAAGTTCACCGGCACGTGGATGCCGAAGGGCTACGACCTGCTGAATGGTGACAACTACACCATGATGCTGAAGGAGGAGTTCTACAACCCCACCCAGAGCTCGGCAGCCACGGCTACCATCAACGAAATCAACTACGTGCCTGCCGACTCATGGGCCGACGCCAACAACTGGAACAAGAACACCGACTGGGTGAAGGAAATCAAACAGTTCGGCCAGCAGCACGAGGCCAACATCAACATCACCGGTGGCGGACAGAAGGCTACCTTCCGCATCTCGGGCTCCTACAGCCACCAGACCGGTACCGTCATTAAGCAGCGCATGGACCGACTGACCACCCGACTGGTGCTGGACTACAACGTGTCGGACCGCATCCGCTTCTCGACGAACTTTGCACTGACCTATACTGACAACCTGAAGAACTACACCTACGGCAGCTCGAAGGACAACAAGTCGAACAACGCCCTGCTGGCCATGGCACTGGCCATGGCGCCCAACTCCAGCATCTACCGCTACGACCGCTTCAACAACAATACCGGCGAGTACTTCCTGATGAACCCCGTCGTGGCTAAGGGCGGCGGTGTCTTCTATACGCCCGATGAGGGTAACTACACCTCGCAGCAGCTGCAGGACGTGGTGAACATCGGTAACCCCGTGGCCTACGCCAACCAGTCGTGGCAGAAGGAGCAGACCTACAGCATCGTGCCCGACTTCAACCTGAAGTACGAACTCCTGGGCACTGAGCACGGCCAGCACCGACTGACCTTCAACGGCCGCGTCTACTTTGACATCTACGCCTATTCGAAGCCGACCTACATGCCCGGCAGCCTGTCGAACGGCAGCTACCGCGACACCGACTACAACTACATGACCAATACGGAGACCAACCAGTTCAAGATGGGTTCGCGCCTCGAACTGATCTTCACACCGGCCTTCAAGAACGAGGACTTCTCGCTGAACATGCTGGCACGCTACGAGGCCGGTACGCAGAAGAACACCTACCAGTTCATTGCCCAGAACTCCATACCCAACGGTATCGGGTCGGCCACGGTCGATGCCCACCTGCTGGACATGAACAATCAGCCCGGCACCACCAAGTCGGCCTGGCAGAACTGGCTCGTCAACGCCGTCTTCTCGTACAAGATGCGCTACTCCATGAACTTCACCCTGCGCGGTGACGGCAACTCGAAGTTCGGACCGAAAAACCCCTGGTTCTATTCACCCTCGCTCTCGCTGCGCTACAACATCAGTGAGGAGCCGTTCTTCAAGAACCTGAGGAAGGTCGTCTCCATGCTGGCCATCCGCGGTTCGTGGGGTATTTCCGGTAGCTCGAGCGTCGGCGTCGACAACTACTTCAACCAGTACACCTCGCGTGCCGGACGCTACGGCAACGCCTACTATACCACGATGAGCGGTATGAAGCTTGACGACCTGCGCCCGCAGAAGAAGATTGGTTTGAACCTCGGTTTCAACGTCAACCTGTTTGACGACATGATCGCGCTGGACCTCAACCTCTATAAGGATAAGACCAAGGACCTCATCATGAAGTCGCTGCCCATTCCTACCTCTGCCACGTGGAACACGGCGACGGCACTGTCGTTCGGTAACGTCGGCTCGATGGAGAACAAGGGTTGGGAACTCTCGGTCACGGGTACCAAGTTCATCAAGATCAACAAGTTCTCCGTATCGGCCAGCGTCAACTTCGCACAGAACGTCAACAAGCTGCTCGAGATGGACCAGCGCGTGCTGGACAACCTGAACTCGCAGCCCAGCTACAGTAAGCGCGGTTCGGCCTCCATCCTCAGCCGCGTCGTGGTGGGCGACCCCCTCTGCTCTATCTACGGTTTCCAGAGCCTGGGCGTCTTCCAGTACACCTACGACTACCTGAAGAACTACAATACCAAGCAGCTCCAGCTGCAGCAGCAGGCCAAGGCCCGCGGCGAGGCTTACGACTGGAACTACGAGGCATGGATCAACCAGCAGCTGGCTGAGGGCAAGACCTTCCCCGTGGCTACCGACAAGGACGGTAAGGTCATCATGACCAACACCGGCGAACCCAAGCACCTGAGATACTACTACGGCGATACGGAGTACGAGTTCAAGGGTGGTGACGCCATCTATGAGGACGTGAACCACGACGGTAACATCAACGAACTCGACATCAAGTACCTGGGCAACTCACTGCCCAAGATGCAGGGTGGTTTCAGCCTGACGCTGCAGTATGGCAACTGGAAGCTCGTGTCGCGCTTCAACTTCCGTTGGGGCAACAAGATCATCAACACCGCACGTATGGGCCTGGAGAGCATGTCGGGCACCGAGAACCAGGCATCGACCGTCACCTACCGCTGGCGTAAGGATGGCGACCAGACGCTCATCCCGCGCGCACTCTACGGCACCGAGTTCTACAACTACCAGATCAGCTCGCGCTTCGTGGAGGATGGCTCGTTCCTGCGCTTCAACAACCTGCAGATCTCCTACAGCGTGCCCAAGAAGGTGCTGAAGAAGTACGGCCTGAACTCACTGTCAGCCTACGTGACGATGAACAACCTGTTCTGCTGGACGAAGTATAGCGGTATCGACCCGGAAATAGCCTCCGGTACCTATACACCGGCCTCCGACGGTGCTACCACGCCCCGCTCGAAGTCTATCACGGCAGCTCTGAGCTTTGGATTCTAAATAATTAGTAATGAGTAATTAGAAATTAGAAATTATGATTACCAAGATATATAAGAAATATGTAGCAAAGACAGTGTTGACGGGTATTGGCGCTCTCCTCTTCACTGCGTGCGTAGACACGGTCATCCTGCCCGACAACAAGACGGTCGACGAGGACTACTGGCAGCAGAAGAGCGAGGTGGAGGCACTGGTGGCCACTGCCTATGCACAGCTGCGCGACGCTACCGCCATCCGCAACATGATTGTGTGGGGTGACTTCCGCTCAGACGAGATGGAGATGTCGGCATCGATGCCTACATCGGCAGGCTACAGGGTTGCCCTGCAGCAGATCTATTCGATGAACATGGAGACCGAGAACGAGTTCACGAAGTGGGCTCCGTTCTACTCGGCCATCAACTACTGTAACCTGATACTGGAAAAGGCTGAGGGCGTCATTGCCAACGACCCCGACTACACGCGCGGCGACTACGAGGCTAACAAGGCTCAGGCGCTGGCCCTGCGTGCATTCTGCTACTTCTACCTCTCGCGCGTGTTCCACGACATTCCCGTCACGCCGCACGCCTTCTTCAACAGCAGCGACGACCTCAACGCGCCGCAGGCCAACCCGGACAGCGTGCTGAACATGTGTATAGCCGACCTGACGGAGGCTGCCAAGTATGCCGTGTCGGGCGCGACCTACGGTGACTGGCGCGACCGCGGCTACCTGAACCAGGACGGCATCAACGCCATACTGGCCGACATCTACCTCTGGCGTGCCTCCATCAACCGCAGTGCCAGCGACTATCAGGCCTGCATAGACTATTGCGACAAGATCATCAAGGCCAAGAAGGAGGCTTATGAGCAGTACGGACCGCGCTCAGGCACGGGACGCCGCCTGCGCCCCGATGAGGAGCGGAAGGACTACTACCTCTCACCGTACAACACGATGTATGCTGACCTCTTCGGATCCAACGGCCAGAATGCCGACGAGAGCATCTGGGAACTGCAGTTCAAACTGTCGAACTACGACAATACCGGTCTCGACCAGATGTACTACCGCTATAATAACCGCTCGAGCAACAGCTTCGGCTACATGAAGGCCTCGAAGGTCTTCGGTACCGTTGACCAGACCGGCCGCGGCGTGTGGTTCAACACCTACGACCAGCGCCTGTATGAATATGTCTACGATGCCGCTTCAGGCTCCGTCGAGCAGTTCGGCATCCGTAAGATGGTAGCCTCGATGTCGGCTGGAACCGACAACAAGGCCGAAGCCAACCCCTCGGGTTCGCGTGCTCAAACCAACACGTGCAACTGGATCTTCTACCGTCTGACCGACGTCATGCTGATGAAGGCCGAGGCCCTGGTGCAGCTCTACAACATGGGCGGCAAGGCCGAGGACGACACCCGCAACGAGGACGCCTTCAACATCTGCCAGTTCATCAACAACCGTGCCCTGTCGGATGCCAACGTGTCGCAGTATGCCATCAAGTACTCCACCTATAAGGACCGTATGGAGGAACTGGTGCTGGCCGAGCGCGCCCGCGAGCTGTGCTTCGAAGGCAAGCGCTGGTACGACCTGATGCGCTACAACTACCGCCACACCGCCACGCAGGCCGACCTGACCAAGAAGCTGACGGAGAGCTACGTGCAGAACAGCGAGGAATTCTATGACCTGGCCCTGCGCAAGTACACCGTACCTACAGCCATGAAGGTGAAGATGCGCGACGAGCGCTATCTCTACATGCCTATCAACCAGGACGAGGTGGAACTGAATACCAGTCTGGTGCAGAACCCCGTCTATAAGTCGGCGGCCAAATACTAATAGTAGAAATGGATAATTGACAATTGAAAATTGATAATTATGATGACCAAGATAAATAACAAGAATTGGATGAGGTCGATGGCTGTAGGAGCATGCGCTCTCCTCTTCCCACTCTCATCTTTCCTCTTTTCTTCCTGCTCCGAGGAGCCTGATGGGTCAAACCTCTTCTCGACGGACCAGAAGACCATCGCCGAACTGCTGCGCGACCGCTCGGAACTGTCTGCATTCTACCGAATCCTGGAAAAGGGCAGCTTCGACAAGTACATGGGCACGTATGGCGAATATACCTGTTTCGCTGCCATGAACGACGGTGTGAACAGCTACCTCGACAGTCTGTATAACGACGAGTCGTACCTCATCTCAAAGGCCAAGCAGAAGCATAACGGTATCAAGGAGGACGCCAACTGGAACAACCTGGACGTCATGGCAAAGGTGGAGCTGATGTCCGACTCACTGTGTGACGACATTGCGCGCTTCCACCTCTCGGGTGAGGAGCACCTGCAGGTAGACCTCGACGGTACGGGCACGACATGGACCACCATGAAGCTCGGACGCAGCATCCGCGTGGGTACCTTCGGCATGGATGCCTATAAAGAGGAGTACATCGGACTGACCAGCCTGAACGACGTCTCGGCCATCGTCGAGGGCGACATTGAGGCTATCAACGGTGTGCTGCACATCTGCTCGAACGTCATTCCCCGCTCCGACCGCACCACTGACGACCAGCTGCGCGTGGAGGGCGAGAAGGACCTGAAAATCTTCTACGCCGCACTGGAGGCTACGGGATGGACCGACACCCTGCTGATAGAGAAGAAGTATAATGCCGACGGCACCGCCAAGACCTACGACCTGGGCAACAACCACAGCGACCGCGACGGCAACTCGCTCTACTATCCGAAGGAGTGCCTGGTGAAGTGGACGGTATTTGCCGAGACCGACGACGTCTTCAAGGCTGCCGGCATCAACAGCTTCGACGACCTGAAGGCCAAGTGTGTCGAGTGGTATGGCAACTGCAGCGGCTGGTACGACTACGTCAAGGAGAAGGGCATCGCCATTTCGACCGGCGACGACTATAAGAACCCGTGGAACGTTGTCAACATGTTTGTGGCCTACCACATCCTGCGTGCAGGTATGCCTATCGACCGCATCGTCTACGAAAAGAATGCCGACACCAACGCATCCTGGAACTTCTGCTTCGGCTACGAGCCCCAGGAGTACTTCGAGACGCTGCTGCCCAACACGCTGATGAAGGTGTGGGAGACTAATCCCAAGACCACCAAGAACCTCTGGCTGAACCGCTACCTGACGAACAACACGCTGACCTCGAAGCTCGGCATGTTCGGTATGCCCGGCGACGGCGACCATACGCTGGTATTTGCCGGTGTACCCGTAGACCGCAACAGGAGCGTAGAGACGCTGAACGGATACATCCACCGCATCGGCGGCATCCTGAAGTATGACCAGAATGCCAAGGACGCCCTCCACGAGCGTCTGCGCCTGGACTCGTCGACATTCCTCTACGAGCTCATCAACAATGGTCTGCGTGGTGCCACGCCCGGTGAGGTCAGCACGCTGAACGGTGGCGGCGACGGCAACCGTGTGGCCTTCGAGAACACGTTCTTCGACAACATCGTCTGCTACAACCCCGGCACACTGCTCCGATTCAACGTGATGGGTGCATGGCGTGCACACAACAGCGACCAGTTCCAGGGATGGGACGTCTACGACTTCGCCATCAAGCTGCCGCACGTGCCGACCGGCGACTACGAGCTGCGCATCATCTACCCGCCTATGGGACGCGGCGGACTGATGCAGTTCTACCTGGGCAACACGTCGAAGCAGTCGGACATGGTGGCTGTCGGCATTCCCTTCGATGCCTGTGCTGACCCCAACATCGACGCTACCTTCGGCTACGAGGCTGAGCCGGCCGAGAAGGACGAGACCTACGACTACGGCGTGGCCAGCGACCAGACCATGCACGTGCGCGGCTACATGCGCGCCCCGGCATCCTTCTCGCGCGGTACCTATAATACGGTGACCGACCCGCTGACCTACTCGGCAGACGACATCTATTCGGCTGCCAAGCAGATTACCGGTTCCAACAACTGCCGTACCGAGTCCGGCTACGGCACGATGATGCTGCGCCGCATTATCACCACCCAGCGCTTCGAGCAGGGCAAGGACTACTGGCTGCGCATCAAGAACCTGGTGAACGATAAGAACCTCGGATGGTCGTTCGACTTCGTAGAACTGGTACCCCTCGACATTGTCAACAGCCAGACGATGACGGAAGACTGGTACTAAGCGGCCAGAGTGCTAAGTGAAAAATGAAAAATGAAAAATGGAAAATAGATTCATTATGAAATATATCAATATAATAGGTAAGATGCTGACTGCAGGACTGGTGCTTGCTGCAGCATCCTGCACTGACTATTCCGACTACAATAAGGTGCCGTCGGCAGGCAATGCGGCCGGCGCTAACCAGACGTTGTGGGAGAACATTGCCAGTGACCCGCAACTGACCAAGTTTGCCGAACTGGCCAGGAAGAGTAACTACGTGAACGTGCTCAACAGTCCGCGCTTCTACACGCTCTGGGCACCCGTTGACGCCTCCTTCAGCAATGAGGATTACAATGCCCTCATGGCCAGCGACAGCGCGACGATTGTCAAGCAGTTCATGCAGCAGCACATGACGGAGTATAACTACCCCGTATCGGCCAGCCTGCAGGACCAGACCATCGTGTCGCTCAACGCCAAGCACCACGAGTTTACGCAGAACGATTTCGACGGCTTTGGCTATAGCGAGACCAACCTGCCATCGACGAACGGCGTCATGCACAAAATCAATGGTATGTCGGAGTTCCACAATAACCTGTATGAAAACATCGACTACCTGGAGGGCTGCGACTCGCTGAAGGCTTATATCCAGAAGTACGACGAGTACTATCTGGACGTCAACGCCTCGGTGGTCGGCCCGCTGCGCGACGGCAAGCAGACCTATCTGGACTCGGTCATGAAGAAGCGCAACAACGTCATCAGCCGTATCATGAATGCCGAGCTGGAGAACGAGGACAGCACCTACTGCATGCTGCTGCCCAACGACAAGGCGTGGAACGATGCCTACGCTGCCATCCACCCGCACTACAACTACATCACGAAGCTGGACTACATGGACCTCTCGCTGAAGAATGCCGCCGCCACTGCCACCACATCGGCCACACAGTGGAAGGCTGCTACCGCCGCCGAGACCGAGCCGGAGCTGCAGGACTCGCTGACGCGCCGTAACATTGTCAGTAACCTGGTGTTCTCCAACTGCTATACGAACAACCTGCCCCTGTTTGGCATCGGTTCGTTTGCTCCCCGCGACACGGCCATCACCACGGGCGGTGCATATCATACCAATATGCAGCAGGTGCTGGACCATACCGTAGCCGTCAGCGAGATGAGCAACGGACTGGCCCGCACACTCGACACGATTCCCTTCCGCGCTACCAGCTATAATCCCATACTCATACAGACGACGCCGTATGCTACGCAGAAGGTGAAGAAGCTGACTACCCATAGTATCCCCTTGGAGAACCTGAAAGGCCGCGACAGCCTCTTCAGCAAGGTGCCGCCCATGTTCAGACAGTGGCTGACACCTGCCAACTCGCGCTTCTTCCAGTATGTGGCCGTCGACAGTGCCAATATCGACGGTTCTACTGCAAAGCCTGAGTTCAACTATGCCTTTGCTTACAGAAGTTATGATGGGACGACGCTGACCGGACAGGTGCGCTCGTCGACCTATCATATCTATGTCGTCACGGTGCCTGCACAGGTCGAGGAACCTCAGGCTGCCGTCAAGCCTTACTACCTGCGCTTCATGCTGAGCTGGACTGACGCCAGCAACAAGCAGCAGTGGACGGTGCTGCCTAAGGGTGCCAAGACCACGTCGGAAATATCGACCGACAATGGTAAGAACACGGCAACGGCAACATACCTCGGCGACCCGGGTAAGATCAATGTTATAGACCTTGGCGAATTTACCTTCCCCGCTTGTTACTACGGACTGAACGCCTATCCCAGCCTGACGATGATTCATACCAAATCATTCACATCATCTTCGAACCGCAGCAAGTACGACCAGCAGTTGCGTATAGCTGGTGTCTATTTGGTGCCAAAGGAATATAACGACATGTGGGCTAACTCTAACGAATAATGACAACGATGAAAAGTACGATTTATAATATCTTACAGCGTCAGAGTCTCAGACTCTCACTCTGTGCCCTTGCCTTCTCAGTATGCTCTGTGGCTGTTGCCCAGGACGACCTTGACGAAGACTCATCACTGGGCTTTAAGGCTCCCAAGCGTGCCAAGGTTGTTGACACCAACCCGACTATCAACGTGAAGGGTGTCGTTGTCGACGAAGCCACCAACAAGCCGGTGGCCGGTGTGCGCCTGCAGACCCTCAACGACAATCGCTATGCCGCCATGACCAATGGTGAAGGCCAGTTCACGATTAAGTTGCCGACCTTTGCCACAGCCCTGTTCGTGCAGGCTCCGCAGTACCTGTCGCAGCAGGTGGCCATCATTGCCGGCGACAGCACCCAGCAGGTTCGCATCAAGTTGCTGAGCAGTACCTTCTCGAAGATGTATGACAATGCCACGCCCATCACGGCTACTAACAGCTTCGTATCGAACGGCGGCGGCATCACCATCGACGAGGAGATGACACAGCGCCTTGGCGGCGACATCCGCATGAACATGCACTCGGGCAACCTGGACCAGGGTGCCGCCATGTTCATCCGTGGTATCAGCTCCATCAATGCCAACGCACAGCCGATGGTCATCCTCGACGGCGTGGAGCTGGACATGCAGCGCGAGAGAGGGTCGCTGCACTTAGGCGACATTTTCAATATGCTGACCACCATATCGCCAGAGGACATCGACAAGGTGACGGTGCTGAAGAACGCCACTGCCCTCTATGGTGCACGCGGTGCCAACGGCGTCATCCTCATCGACACCAAGCGCGGCCACTCGATGGCTACCCGCATCGACGCCAAGCTGGGTGTGGGCTGGACGTTTACCCCCAGCTATCCCACGATGATGAATGCTGCCCAGTATCGTAACTATGCCGTGGAACAGCTCGGTACCATTGCCGAGGTGAGGGACCGCATCGGTTCGTTGACGAACCCCTTGCAGTTCAATTTCCTCAACGATGCCAAGGACGGTTACTATTACAATACGTACCACAACGACACCAAGTGGGCTGACTACGTCTATCGTACCGCACTGACCCACAACTACAGCATCAACGTGCAGGGTGGTGACGACATCGGTATGTATAACCTCTCCGTGGCCTATATCCAGACGATGAAGAATACGAAGGAGACGAGCTTCGACCGTATCAACGTCCGCTTCAATACGGATATCCAGCTGCTGTGGAACCTGACGACGAAGTTTGACATGTCCTTCTCGCGTACGAATACCAACCTGCAGGATGATGGTATTCCTGCCGACCTGAATGCAGGCGTCATCACCTCGCCGGGATTCCTGTCGCTGATTAAGAGCCCGCTGCTCTATCCCTATCAGTACAACAAGAATATCGAGTCCTTCATTGGCCGACTGGCTGATGCCGACGACCTCTACAGTACGCTTGAGAACGGTAACTACTCGCAGGCTAACCCGCTGGCTCTGCTCCAGAACGGTTCCGGCGAGCGCAAGAACCGCAACGAGAACACCTTCTTCAATGTGACGCTGACGCCGACTTACGAAATCAACGACCACTGGAAGGTGACCTCGCACTTCAGCTACTATCTGAACCGCAACTCGCAGGCTTACTACCGGCCTAACATCGGACTGCCCTGGTTTGAGATTCCTGCTCTCGGTACGGTGTACTCCGGAACGGCTTCTATCTTCTCGAAGCAGACCAACGTGCTCAGCAATACGCACATCGACTGGAACCAGAAGTTCGGCCCGCATACCATTGCTGCCATGGGTGGTTTCCGCTATAACTACTTCACATACGACGCCAGCGACCTGAACACCGATTATTCGACGAAGGGCGACGACGACAAGAACCCGAAGCTGGGTGCCGGCGAAAACGACTTCAAGGGCGTGACGGGTGCTGACGACGTGTGGAAGAACATGCAGTGGTATCTCTCTGCCGACTATAACTACATGAACCGCTACTTCGTGACGGCATCCGTACTGGCCGAGTCGAACAGCCGCTTCGGTTCCAACGCCAACGGCGGCATGAAGCTGGCTGGCGTGAAGTGGGCTGTCTTCCCCAGCATTCAGGCAGGATGGGTCCTGACCAATGAGAACTGGTTCCCGAAACAGAGCTTCGTCGACTACCTGCGGCTGAACGTAGGCTTCGACGTCAGCGGTAACGACGGTATCAGCAACTATGCTGCCCGTACGTCGTTCTCGACGGTGCGCTTCAATGCCGACCAGATTGGTATGCAGCTGACGAACGTCGGCAACGAGGAAATCAAGTGGGAGACCACCAGCAAGTTCAATGTCGGACTGCAGGGCAATTTCCTCAACAACCGCCTGAGTGCCAGTGCCAACTTCTTCCTCCACAAGACGAAGGACCTGCTGGCCCTGAAGACCTTTGAGAACCCCATTGGCGGTATCAACAACTACTGGACCAACGACGGCGAAGTGCAGAACACCGGTATCGAGGCTACGCTGAGCGGCAAGCCCGTCGTCACCAAGGACTGGCGACTGGAGATTGGTGCCACGCTGGGCCACTATAAGAACGAGGTGAAGAAGCTGGCTAACGGCAATTTCACGTCGTCTATCTATGGTGACAAGAACATACTGACGGCCGTAGGCAACCCCGTAGGTGTCTTCTACGGTTACAAGACCAAGGGCGTCTTTGCCACGACGGCTGACGCACAGGCTGCCAACCTGTATATCGTCGACGAGACGGGTGCCAAGCAGTACTTCCAGGCTGGTGACATCTTCTTTGAAGATACCAACAACGACGGTGAAATCAACGAGGCCGACAAGGTGGTCATCGGCGACCCCAACCCCAGCCTCTATGGTAACATCTTCCTGAACCTCAACTGGAAGCGCTTCACCCTTGGCATGAACTTCAACTACAGCCTCGGCAACGACGTCTACAACTACCAGCGTGCCATCCTCAACAGCGGCTCGACGCTCTACAACCAGCAGGTGGCAGAAATCAGCCACTGGCGCTATGAGGGTCAGCAGACCGACCTGCCGCGCGTGAACTACGGCGACCCCATGGGCAACAACCGCATGTCCGACCGCTGGATAGAGGACGGCTCTTACCTGCGCATGAAGAGCGTCATGCTGACTTACCAGGTTCCCATACCTGAGTCGTGGCAGTCTTGGCTGCAGGGCATCTCGGTGTGGGCTGAGGGCCGCAACCTCCTGACACTGACTAAGTACAAGGGCAGCGATCCTGAGTTCTCGGTGAGCAACAACCAGCTCTATCAGGGCATTGACTGTGGCAACATTGCTCAGGGCCGTATGTTTACGATGGGTGTCAAGATTAACCTCTAAAAATGAAGAATGAAGAATGAAGAATGAAGAATTTGCTACCGCTGCATACGGTATTAAAAATAATTCAACTATGGAAAGAACAATTTTAAATAAAGGGAAACGAGGTATGAAAATGATGATGAAGTTGCTCTGCGCAGCATGCTTCATTCTTCATTCTTCATTCTTCATTTCCTGCTCCGACATGCTGGAGTCAGACAGTTCTCGACAGCTGTTCGAACCTGATCTGAACCAGAAGACTGACTCTGTCTTCTATGCCTATGGCGTCATGCAGGCCATCCAGCAGCTTGCCGACCAGTATTACTTCCAGAACGAGATGCGCGGCGACCTGGTCAAGACCACTGCCAAGGCTTCCACTCACCTGCAGAGTCTGGCATCGTTCTCGGCTGACGCTACCAACAAGTACGACAGCGTCTACCTGTATTACAAGGTCATTAACAACTGTAACTACTATCTGGCCCACCGTGACACCACGCTGAAGACCGGTGCCCAGAATGTGGTGGCCAACGAGTATGCTGCTATCGCTACGTTCCGTGCATGGACCTATCTGCAGCTGGCTCGTCAGTATGGCAAGGCTCCCTATGTCACGGAGCCTGTTACCACCATCGGCCAGATTAATGCGCAAACTGCTCCTGCCGACTATACTGCCATCCTGGCTGGCGAGGCCGAGCACCTGGAATCGCTCAAGCAGCGCTTCTCGGAGGACCAGATTGCAGTGCCGACGTTTGGTTTTGCCGCTAATGAGATACATACTATTGGCAAGCTCAACTGGAGTGATGATAAGAAGTTCATCCAGCCCCGCAAGTGCTTTATTCCGCTGAACGTCGTGCTGGGCGACATCTATCTGGAGTTGGGCGAGTACCTGAAGGCTGCACAGTGCTATTTCGACTATCTGCGCTACACAGCTATTCATCAGGATGGCATCCATGACATCTCAGTGAATTATATCCTAAACATGAGCACCAGGTATAGCAGTTGGAGTCCCATCTTCAAGAACTTCTACGAGTGGCCGGCTGACTATGAAGAAGCGCAGAATGCGTCCATCTTCAGTGGCAGTAGCTGGCTTTCGTCATTCACTCACAGTCCTGCGCCTGGTGATGTCATCTCCTATATCCCCATGGCCGTCAACTATACGCAAGGTCAGACGACGGAAATTCCGGCGGCATTCGGCTATAACTATTATGGCACACAGCGTCAAAGCGATGTTGATGTGAGTGTCAAATTTGGTTTCGACTGCCCGAAAACGAAGGATATCCAGGTGGTGCCCTCGAAGGCCTACTGTGACTCTGCCGCACGTGCTCAGTACTACTACTATACTCAGAAGGTGTTGGTTGCCCCCTTTAACTGGATAGTCAAGAACGCTCCCTTGGGTGATGCCCGTGCCTCTATCGTCGTTCAGGGCAATGGTGCCGACTCCTCCTACGTCTACACTCATAAGCCCTCGACGGCCTATATCCCCCTGTATCGTAACACCACCGTATGGCTCCACCTGGCCGAGGCCATGAACCGTATGGGCTATCCCGATGCCGCCTTTGCCGTGCTGAAGAATGGTCTGCACTCTGAGCTGGTGAACTTCCGCTATCAGGAGGTCTATCTGAAGGACCAGCAGGGTAACGACTCTATCGACGCCAATGGCAACAAGGTGCTTGACATGACGCAGTCGCACATCGACGACAAGTATTACCTGACGCCGAAGTCGTACGAACTGCTGACCACCACGCTGCCGTTCCTGTCACAGGCCAATGCCAACATCTTCCGCAACGGTACTAACAAGCAGATGGTGGGCATCCACTTCCATGGTGCCGGTGCCGTCGAGGACCTCTACTCGACCTATCGTTACAGCACGGTGCTCGATGCCAAGATCAGGGACATCTACAAGAAGTTCAATCTCGGTGAGCCGCAGTTTACCCACGAGGACTACATCAACGCCATGGAGGACCTGCTCTGCGACGAGTACGCCATGGAGTTTGCCTTCGAGGGAACCCGCTATTCTGACCTGCGCCGCCTGGCCATCCACAAGAACCAGAACAGTCCTTCCAACTACGGTGGCAACTTCGGTGACACATGGCTAAGCCGCATGCTTCAGAATAATGCCGCTGGCATTACCACCCAGAACTGCTACCTGCCGTATAAGTAAGGTGGTTGGTGAGAAGATAGAAAACAGCTGCATCGCCTGGGCGATGCAGCTGCTTTTTTTTGTTGTTTGGCCTTCTGGGGTTTTCGGAGTACTCGGAGTACTCCGGACCCCCCCGGCCTTATCGCTCCTCTAAGAACTCTGCCTCGACGATGCGCAGCTCGTTCTTGGTGTCCTTGCCGTTTTTGGCCTTGAAGAGGTCGAGTTCCCCGGCAGCAGGCTCAGCCACTTCCACGATACCACCGAAGGCATCCTTGTCCTTGCCGGCACCCTTCAGGCGGATGGTAATCTCGCTGGTCTTTACCTGCTGGGTGGGCTTCAGGTGGATATAGCCTAAGCTGCGAGGTGTCTCGCCGCTCCATATCAGCTTCTTGCCAGCATAGATTTCCAGCGGATAGCTGCGCAGGCGCCAACCGGTCAGTTTCAGGCAGATGTCGGTAATGGTGGCCTTGCGCGCCAGCTGGTAGGTGATCCATGCCGTCTGCAGGCGACCGTCGTTCTTCCATTCCGACAGCTCGTTGTCGTCGAAACTGCGCGAGGCATGCTCGCTGTCGTAGCCGGCCTTGGCGGCCTTGATGGCAACGGCTGTGGCGCGGTCGGTGTACGATGGCGTCAGCGGTGTCTCGCCACGGCTGAGGTTGCTCTTCAGCGTCAGAGCGGGTAAGTGGTTGGCCTTGTTGGCTGTTTGGGTCGTTATGACGGCCTGTTGTACGCCTTTCAGCCCTTCGGCACTGGCATATATCGTGATGCTGCCTGCGTGCGTGGTGCTGCGGACAAGTACGCGGTTGACACCGCACTCCACTGGCAGCGCCATGGCACCCACGTAGTTTTTTGACGCTTGGTCAGCGTGTGGCGTAGCTTGGTCAGCGTGTGGCGTAGCATGGTCAGCGCGTCCGGTGGCTATGCCGCCTATCCACCGTCCTTCGCCCATCAGTGTGAAGTTAATGAGGCGGTTGTCCAGCGGACAGCGGCGTCCCTGCCGGTCGACGACCTCAACCTCTATGAGTGCCATGTCGGCACCGTCGGCCTGCATGCCTTCGGGGTTCTCGATGGTGGTCAGTCGCAACTGGTAAGGTTCTCCGGCTGTTTCCAGTTTATAACGGCTGCCGTCGGAACCGACAGCCTCGAGCGTGCCGGGTTCAAAGCGGACGCTGTCGAAGGTGTGCAGGTAGTGATAGTTGCGCCGGCCCGTGCCAAGGCTGCGTCCGTTGAGGAACAGTTCCACGCTGTCGGCGGTAGAAACGACATAGACGGGCTTCGATAGTGTAGAGTTTGCTACCGCTGTGATGTTTTTAGAGTTTGCCACCGCTGTGTTGTAGTTCCAGTGGCCGATGATGTACGTGCGGGGCTGCTCGTCGTCTACCCATCCGTTCCACATGACCTGGTGGGCGAAGAAGGCATCCTTTGGCAGTCGCATGGCATCTACGACGCCGCTGGTGCGGTAGTTCGACTCGCCACGGTGGTGGGTGTTGGTATCGGAGAAGACAATCTTCACGCCACCGCTGCTGACGCGGGTTCCTGTGCCCGGGCGCTCCAGCCAGTAGTCATACCAGCGGCGCACCATCTCTATGGCAAACTGGTCCATGTTGTGATTATACTCGTTGGCGGGCTTGCCGCGATAGAGCGGGCCGTCGCCATCCTTGTGGAAGGGGTAGCTGTAGGCATCCCAGTACTTGCGCAGTCCCTCGTCGCGGCAGTACTCCATGGCCCACATGGGGTGCTTCTTGCTCTTGTTGATATAGAGCATCTCGCCACCGTATTCCGCCTCGTCGATGTCCAGCATCTCGCGGCTGCCGATGGCCCGTCCGCCGTGGGGGTCGTACTGGTCACGGATATGCTTGAGCTCCAGCATGTGTTCTCGCGAGATGCTCTCGTTGCCACCCTCGTAGAACACGATGCTGGGGTTGTTGCGGTTGTAGATGATGGCGTCGCGCATCAGTTCGGTACGTTGCGTCCAGCGCGGACCGGTCACGTCCTTCTCGGCATCGCCAGCGGGCATGGCCTGCAGCAGTCCGACGCGGTCGCACGACTCTACGTCCTGTTTCCACGGGGTGACGTGCATCCAGCGCACCACGTTGCCGCCCGACTCCACCATCAGCCGGTTCGAGTAGTCGCTGAGCCAGGCTGGCACCGACAGGCCTACGCCGGGCCACTCGTTCGAGGTACGCTGGGCGTAGCCGTGTACCATCATGACACGGTCGTTGAGCCAGATTTTGCCTTCGCCGAAGCGCGTCTTGCGGAATCCGGTACGCGTCAGTACGCGGTCGGCGACTGAATCGCCGACCACAAGGGCCGTTTCTACGGTGTAAAGATAGCCGTAGCCCCACGACCAGAAGTGCAGGCCGCCGACCGCCTGGCTGCAGTGGACGGTGCGCGTCTCGCCGGGCTGCAGGGTGACGGGAGTGCCCTGGAAGCGGGCCACTTCGCGTCCGTCGGCATCTGTCACGCGTGCGCTATACGTAAATGTATGCGGCTGCGCGTCCTCGTTTCTGACTTGCGACTCGGCATGTATCGTGGCGCGGTGGTTGGGAATATCGTAGTCCGTGGCATAGATATAGGTGCCCGTCGTGCCGAGGTCAGAATAGAGGGGCAGCGTTTGATAGAGCCGGTCGGTGATGTGGAGATACGCATTCTTCGGGATGCCTCCATAGTTGGCGTTGAAGTTGCGGTCGTTCCACTGGTAGCGGCTGTCGTGGCGGCGCGAACGGTACGTCCAGCTGTTGTCGCACCGCACGGCCAGCACGTTGTTGCCCGTCTTGATGTAGGGCGTCAGGTCGAAGCCGCAGGCCATGACGCCATTCTCGCTCATGCCCAGGTGGTGGCCGTTGAGGTAGAAGTCGGCACCCTGACGGACACCCTCGAACTCAATGAAGTATTTCGAGGTGAGTGGCGAGGGGTATGCGTCTACGGAAAACGTCTTCCGATACCAGCAGACGGTATCGGTGAGGTCCACGATGTCTTTCTTGAATGCCTCGTGGCCGTTGAAGGCATAGGGCAGGGTGACGCGTTGCCACCGGCTGTCGTCGTAGCCGGGTTGTGCGGCCTCCTTCACGTCGCCAATCTCCAGGTGCCAGCCGGCATTAAAGTTGAGTTTCAGGCGTTCGGCGGCCTGTGCTGCCAAGCCAATCAGCGTGAGGAAGGCAGCTGTCAGTAAGCGTCTGTGAGTCATAGCCGTACCTTGATAGTTTCACCATTTACCCTTACTACGTACATGCCATGCTTCATGGCGAAGGCTGCTGAGGTGCCCTTAGCCGTCTGGCTGGCCACCAGTCGTCCGGCGGCATCCCAGACCTCGATGCGCGCTCCGGCCTTGGTGCCGTTGACCGTCAGCTGGCCGTCCTGTGTGGCGATGCTGACGTGCTGTGCGGCGGTCTGCCGGATGGCGGTGGGAATGTATTGCTCAATCAGCACGTCGTGTACGCGGAACTTCTTGCCATTGCCGTCAATCTTGACGATGACGCGTCCCTGGCCCGTATAAGTATAGGTATGCTTGAAGTTCTTCTTGGCTGAAGCCAGCGTGAACGAGGTGGCTGTCGACTCCGTGCCGTCAACGATGGTCTTCAGGTTGAAGGTCTTCGACGACGTGTCGGAGTTGCCCGTCCAGATGGTAATCTTGCACGGTGCGCTCACTTCCGGGAACTGTATGTAGCCGCTGCCGCTGGTAAACTCGACGCAGCGGGCCGTGGCACCGGCATCGGCGGGCGTATAGTCGCCGGTGAGGGCGGCATCGCTGAACGACACGATGCGCGCACTGCTGCTGCCGTTGGCACCAAACGTCATGCCGGCCACCGTGGTCTTGGTGTTTCCGTTGATGATGTTGGTATTGCCAGTGCCGGGGAACTTGTCGTGGAACTCCTCGGGCTGGGTGTTGAAGTCGGTATAGAACAGGGTGCCGCCCTCTACGGTCTCAAACGACCAGAGCGTGCCCTGCGTCTTGCCCACATTGTTTCTGGCATCGACGCGCCAGTAGTAGGTCGTGTTGGCTGTCAGGGGCTGCGAGTAAGTCAGCGTCTTGGCCGTTGTCGAGCCAATGCTTTTCAGGTTGTCGGCATCTGTACCCATCAGTACGCTGTAGATGACCTGGCCGTCGTAGTTCTTCGTGTCGTTATCCCACGACAGGGTGAGCTCGCCTGAGGCAATGCCGACACGTTCACCGACGGCCGGAGAAGGGTTTACCGATGCGTTCGGAGCTGCGGCATCGCCGAGGGTCTCAGTGGTCAGCACGTTGGAGTAGGGCGACAACAGGCCGTCGGCACCGTAGGCGCGGAGTCGGAAGTAGTATGCCGTCTGGGGTGTCAGTCCGGTGGCGGTGTATGCCGTCGTGTTGGCCGCCAGGCGCTCCAGTTCCTTAAACGTCTTGCCGTCCTGCGACATCTCGATGATGTAGCCCGTCTCGTTGTCGGCATTGTCCGTCCAGGCCAGTGTGATGGTAGTCTTCTGCTGGCTGGTAGCCGTCAGGTTGCTGGGGTTCTTGATATACGGGTAGGCCGCAGTGATGCTGAAGGCATAGTTCTCGATGTTGGCATAGCCGTTGTCGGCCAGTCTGGCAGCGTCCGTGGCATCGTTCGGATTCAGCCCGTGGGCTGTCTCCCATGCGTCGGGTATGCCGTCGCCGTCGGTGTCCTGCGGCTTCTCGCCAATGTATATTGTTCCCGTGCCGCCGTGGGGCAGGGTGGTCTCGTCAGAGATGCCGTCCGTCGACCCCAGCTTTCCCCATGAGGTCAGCTCGTCAATCAGGTAGCGGTCCACCTCGTCGCGTACCGGCAACGTGGGACCGACGCTGTCCACCATCCAGCGCAGTGCCTCCTCGGCGGTCGTCATGCCGGCAATGGCGGGAAAGGCCTTCGGCTGGTTGAGAATCTCGCCAAGCGTGGCGCGACGCAGTGCGCCCGTAGCCGTATATTCGGCATCGGTGATGGCCCGTCCGTTCAGTTCGCCGTCTTTGTTGTTGTCGAAGTAGTTGCCGTCGGCATAGAACTGGAAGTTCTCGTTACCGTCAGACAGCGGACTGGTATTGGCATTCCACGGACCCTTGACGAAGTAGTTGTTCTCGATGTCGGCCCACGAGTCACCCGAGCTGTCGCGGCCCATCAGGTAACAGCCGCCACCGCCCCAGTTGTAGACGACGTTGTTGACAAACTGGTTCAGGCCTTTCACCTTCGGGTTGCGCGTCTTGTTCTCGATATACAGGTTGCGATAGAGGGTGACGCCGCCCGTCGTCTGTATCAGTCCGCCGCATGAGTGGGTCTGCAGGCCCTGGCCGATGATGGAGTTCTGGATGGTGATGTCGGTGGGTTCCGTACCCTTGTTGTCCCAGCTGACTGAGAAGCATTCGTCGCGTCCCCACAGCACGGACAGATGGTCGAAAATCATGTTCCGCCCATTGGCCACGCCGGCAGCGTCCTTGCCGCTGGTGCCGCCCTTGCCCATGCGGAACCGCATGTAGCGCACAATCAGGTTCGACGCTCCCGAGAACGATACGCGGTCGCCATACACCTGGACGCCCTCGCCGGGAGCCGTCTGTCCCAGGATGGTGGAGTTGGCCGAGAACACCAGTCCGGACTTCAGGTGGATGGTGCCGGCCACGTCGAACACCACGATGCGGTTGGGCTGGCTGACGGCGTCGCGCAGCGAGCCGGTGCCTGAGTCGTTGAGGTTAGTCACATGGTAGATGGCGCCTCCGCGTCCGCCGGTAGCAAAGCGTCCGAATCCTTCAGCTCCCGGGAATGCTAACTGTTGGGCACTCATGGTGGCACACAGTGCCAGCAGTGTCATGAAAAGAATGATTCTTGTTCTCATTGATGTTTATTTTAATAGATTTGTTGCTTCTGTAGACCGTTCACGGCTGCAAAAGTAGTGATATTTTTTTAATTATTTGCTGGTTTGGAAAAGATTTTGTATATTTGCGCCCAATTTGAACAACTAACCCATTGCGTCATGATACTAAAACACTTACAATCACTGAAGTCAGCCCTCTTGGCTGCTGCGTTTGCTCTGACCATTTCGGTCCATGCCGCCAACGACACGAAGTCCGTTGCCCAGGTCAACGAGACCGTTACACTCTCGACGGCCACCGACTATGTCGTCACGTCAGCCACACCCTTCGGCCAGGACGGTGTGGTCAACATCGAGAATACCGACAAGGCCGTGCTGATACTGGCGGCCGTCAAGCCCTCGGCAGCCCAGAAGTTGCTGTCGGCTCACGTACAGATAGCCGGTCAGCCGGCCAGCAACGGCCAGAACTGCCAGCTGAAGCTCTACAACCGTGGGTGCATCATCCTGCCCTATGGCGACACGACCAAGCCGCTGACCGTCTACTCAGACCAGAATTTCGGCGGTACGGCCGTCAACGACTTCGGACTGGAGAACACTGGCGGATTCATGAACACGCTGACCGACGAGAAGCTGAATAACAAGATACGCTCGTTCCGGCTGAAGCGCGGCTATATGGTTACCTTCTCACTGCGCCCGGGCGGTTACGGCTACAGCCGATGCTTCATAGCCGACAATGCCGACCTGGAGATGGCCGAACTGCCCGCTGAACTGGACGGCAAAATTTCCTCGTACCGCATCTTCAAGTGGTACGACACCGGCAAACAGCAGCTGGCTGCCGCCGACGGCGACGTCATAGCCTGTAGTGCTCTGAACGTCACGAGCACCTATACCTGGGGCGTAGGCCAGAATATGGGTCCCGACGTTGAGAGCGTGCCCCACCACATCAAGGAAAACTGGCCCACGGCGGCCGAACTGGGACGTGCCACCTGGTCGCCACACATGAAGACCAATAACGAACCGCGCAATCCGGCCGACGACTCGCCGTGCGACCTCAACGCCATCCTTGCCAACTGGGAGGCGCTGATGGCCACCGGCATGCGCCTCTGCTCGCCGTCGTCGTGGGACGGCAGCGACTACTGGAATGCTACGGGTTTCCTGCGCGATTTCTTCAACGAGATTGATGCCCGCGGCTGGCGCTGCGACATCATAGACCTGCACGGCTATTGGGAGGAAGGCTCGTTTGGCAACAATATCCCCAACTGGCACAACGCCACCGGGCGCCCAGTATGGGTGTCGGAATGGGTGTGGGGTGCCTCGTGGAACCAGAACGGAGCCTTTGCCAGCGGCGTCACGGAGTCGCAGAATGCCGCCGCCGTCCGGCGCATCTGCGAGAAGATGAACGCTTTGGACTACGTGGAGCGCTACTACTACTGGAATTTCGAGCGCGACCCCTCCAAGCTCTACAAGGACGGCGCACTGACCGAGGCCGGCCGCTATTACACGACCATCAACAGCGGCGTGGGCTACCACTCGAAGTACGCCTACGTGCCGAAGGCCGTGGTGCGCGTGCCGGTGCTCACGGCGGTGTTTACCGAGTCAGCAGGCACCACCAAGCTCTCGTGGCGTGACTACGGTGGCGAACTGACCCGGCAGATCAGCCTGGAGCGCCGCACCACCGCCCAGCCCGAGTGGCAGGTGATGGCCACGTTCGAGGCTGGCGAGAATCCGGCCAGCTTCTCGTTTACCGATACGGAGAGTGGCTACGGCTGCGACTACCGTGTGCATATCGTTGACTTCAGCGGCAGGGATGTCTACTCTAACGTCTATTCGCTTTTAGAGCGTGAGGAGGTCTACCTCTATAATGTCGGTGCCGGCCAGTGGCTCACCGGCGGCAACAGCTACGGCACGAAAGCCTCGCTGACGGCTCACGGCGGACTGAACGTCTCCATGCTGACCGATGACCAGGGCAACAGCATCATTGACACCCGCATCAACCGCGATGCCAACAACCACTACCTGAACGTCGACGGCTCGTCGGCATGGGTCGACCAGGGTTCGGGCAAGTGGACGGTCACCCAGGTGGGTGATGTCGACGGCCGTCCGGCCTATACGCTTGCCATGAACGGTCAGAACCTGCAGTACGACGGTTCGTCAACGGCCCTGGTGTTCGGCACGGCTACCGATGCCAACGCCCAGTGGCTGAAGGTGACGGAGAGCGAGCGCCTGGACATGCTGGCCACGGCTACGGGGTCGAAGCCCGTCGATGCCACGTTCCTACTGCCCGGCGCGTCGTTCAGCATCTATGACAGTCGCAATGCCAACTGGCAGGGTAGTCCTGCCCTTGGCGGCAAGCAGGACAACCGCTGCGCCGAGAAGTATAATACGACCTTCGACGTCTGTCAGGCCACGACCTCGGCACTGCCGATAGGGCGCTACCGCCTGTCGGTGCAGGGCTTCTACCGTCAGGGCGGATATGCCGATGCCGCTGCGAAGCACGTGGCCGGCACTGAGAACCTGCAGGCTACGTACTATGTCGGCACGACGGAACTGCCGCTCCAGTCCATATTCACCGAGGCAGGCCGGCTGGACGTCGGCAAGACGACAGCGGGCATCAGCGGCAAGTTTCCCGACTCGATGTCGGACGCCTCTGACTATTTCTCGGCCGGGCTCTACGATAACAGCCTGAACTTCATCGTCAAGCGCGCCGCCGCCCAGACCGTCGGCATCAGGAAGGAGAAGGCCGTCAGTTCCGACTGGACCATCTTCGACAACTTCCGGCTGGAATACTTAGGCGACTTCAGCAGTGTCACGCTGCCCACCCAGGCCATTGGCGGACGTTACTGGGCCACCTTCTATTGCAGCGTCTGCCCCTATGAGTTGCCGGCGGGTGCAACGGCCTACCTGGCCTCGCGCAGTGGTACGACGCTGACGCTGCACACCATTGGCAGCGTGGTGCCGATGGGCTATGCCGTCGTCATCGTCAGCGACCATGCCGGCGACCTGCTGCTCAGCCGTACCACCTTTACGCCCGACGAGGCCATGAAGGCCGTCTTTGCCACAAGTGTGCTGAGGGGTAACGACAATGACATCAAGACGTCTACCTATAAATTCCCGTTCTCGCTGGGCAGCCATGACGGCCAGTGCGCATTCCTGCCCCATACGGCCCTTGCCGTACCCTCGGAGCGCGCTTTCCTGACGCTGCAGTCGGCTGCCGACTTCCTGACCGTAGAGTTCGCAGACCCCGCCGTGGGCATCAGCACGGTGACGCGTAGCGACCGTGCTGCCGACACGACTTTCGACCTGCAGGGACGGCGCGTTGCCAGTCCCGCCAAGGGCGTCTATATCCAGAACGGTCGCAAAATAGTGGTAAAGTGAGGGTGTTTTTGATAAATATGTGGCTCTAAAGGACAATAAAACCCATTTCCCCTGCGTTATTTATTACGATGCAGGCGCGAAAATATGTATTGATACTGCTGTCCTGTCTTAGTGTCGCAACCGCTAACGCCCAGCAGGAGCCATCGTTCAGTCATTACTGGACGATGGAGCCTTCGTTTAATCCGGCAGCCGTCGGCAAGGAGTCGAAACTTAACGTCACCGGCGCCTACAACATGACGCTGACGGGATTCGAGCACAACCCCAAGACCATGTACATAGCGGGCGACATGCCTTTCATGCTGATGAACAAGCTGCACGGCGTGGGACTCCAGCTGATGAACGACGAGATAGGACTCTTCAAGCACCAGCGCCTGGTGGTGCAGTATGCCTACAAGCAGCGCCTGCTGGGCGGCACGCTGAGCATCGGCGTACAGGCCGGCCTGCTCAGCGAGAAGTTCAACGGGTCAGGCCTGGACCTGGAGGATACCGACGACCCCGCCTTCTCGAAGACTGACGACACCGGGACGGCCATCGACCTGTCGGCAGGACTCTACTACCAGCGCGGCCCGTGGTATGCCGGTCTGTCGGCCCTGCACGTCACCGCGCCGACGGTAGAATTGGGCGAACGCAGCATTTATAACATCAGCAGCGTGTATTATTTGACCGGCGGATACAATATTCGGCTAAATAATCCGTTACTAACTATACACCCCTCTGCATTATTGCGTTACGACGGAGTGGCCTATCGCGGCGACGTGACGTGCCGTCTGAAGTACACGCACGACAAGCGGGTGTTGTATGCCGGCGTGGGCTACAGCCCTACCAACTCCGTGACGGCGTTCATAGGCGGCTTGTTCCACGGCATCATGCTGGGCTACAGCTACGAGGTCTATACCTCGGCCCTCAGCATCGGCAATGGCAGCCACGAGCTGTTCGTGGGTTATCAGACGGAACTGAGCCTCGTCAAGAAGGGGCGCAACCGCCACCAGAGTGTGAGAATACTCTGAGACCAACCCCAGCCCCCTCCCTGTATGGAGAGAAGTAAGATGACTTATGGTTAAGAAATAAATAAAACGATATGGATATTAAACAATTTTTATGGAAATGCAGATTGGCTTTGTCTGGACGACATAGTGGCGCAATAGTAACTACTCCCCTCCATATAGGGAGGGGCTGGGGGTGGGTCTTTATGCTTTTCCTCCTGTCAAGTTGTTTCGGCAGTAAGATGTCGTCGTCGGCCGGCGGTGAGGTGACGGGTGCCAGCGGACGTGCCTTCAGCGAACCCGCACCCTACGGCATGACGCTCATCAAGCGCGGTCACCTGCGCATGGGTATCGACAAGCAGGACACGCTGTGGGGCAAGCAGACGCCCGTGCGCGACATCTCCATCGAGGGCTTCTGGATGGACGAGCGCGAAGTCACCAACTCCATGTACCGCCAGTTTGTCTACTACGTGCGCGACTCCATCATCCGCGAGCGGCTGGCCGACCCGGCCTACGGCGGCGACGAGAGCTACAAGATCGAGGAGGACAAGAACGGCGACCCCGTGCCGCCCCACCTGAACTGGAAGAAGCCCATTCCCCGCAAGCCTAACGAGGACGAACAGCGTGCCATCGAGAGCGTCTACGTCACCCATCCCGTTACGGGCGAGCGCATGCTCGACTGGCGACAGATGAACTACCGCTACGAGGTCTACGACTACACCGAGGCTGCCAAGCGCCGCTATCGCGAGACGCCCGAGGAGCGCCACCTGAACACCGACGTGCGCCCCAACCCCAACGAGCAGATATGGATTTCGAAGGATACGGCATACATCGACGACGAGGGGCGCATCCACCGCGAGACCATCAACCGCCAGTACACCGGACCCTACGACTTCCTCAACACGTATATCATCAACATCTATCCCGACACCACCTGCTGGATCAACGACTTCCCCAATGCCGAAAACGAGGCCTACATGCGCTACTACTTCTCGGCAGCGGCCTACAACGACTATCCCGTGGTGGGCGTGACGTGGGAACAGGCCAACGCCTTCTGTGCCTGGCGTACCGAGTTTCTGCTGAAGGGCATGGGGCCTGCAGCGCGCTACATCCAGCGCTACCGACTGCCAACCGAGGCCGAATGGGAGTATGCTGCGCGCGGCAAGGACCAGAACGAGTTCCCCTGGGAGAATGAGGATGTCGTGACGGGCAACGGCTGCTTCTTTGCCAACTTCAAGCCCGACAACGGCAACTATACCAAGGACGGCAACCTGATTACCAGTCGGACGGGCATCTATAGTGCCAACTCCAACGGACTCTACGACATGGCCGGCAACGTGGCCGAGTGGACCAGTACCATCTATACCGAGGCCGGCGTCGAGGCCATGAACGACATCAACCCGCAGCTGAAGTACAATGCAGCCATCGAGGACCCCTACAGGCTGAAGAAGAAGTCGGTGCGCGGCGGTTCGTGGAAGGACCCCGAGAGCTATATCCGCTCGGCCTGGCGTTCCTACGAGTACCAGAACCAGCCCCGCTCGTATGTCGGTTTCCGCTGCGTGCGCTCACTGGCCAATACCACCAGCGACAAGATTAAAGTAAAGAAAGGAAAGAAGAAATGACCGTTTACAGCAAATTCAATATCATCTACCGACTGCAGAAGTGGTTGGACAGTGTCCCTGGGCAGACATTCATGAACTATGCCTACTCCTGGGGTGCCTCAATCGTTATTCTCGGTACGTTGTTCAAACTGACCCACCTGCCGGGAGCCAACTTCATGCTGTTCCTCGGCATGGGTACCGAGGTCGTCGTGTTCTTTATCGCTGCCTTTGACCGCCCGTTCGACAAGACGGCCGACGGCATGGATCTGCCCACGCACGTTGAAGTGCCTACGGAGGAGGGTGCCGTTGCAGCTGCGTATTCCCAAGGAGGGAATCCCGCATTCCCAGCAGGGGAATCCGATGCTCCCAGCGTGGGAATCTCCGGCCCGCAGGTAGTGGGTGGCGGCGGTACCGTAATTATTGGTGGCGTCGTCGGCAATGGTGAAGAGGCTTCTCGCTGGGAGGGCGAAGCCGTCAGCGTTGGAGGCGGCGTGATAGGCGGTGGAGCCGGCGTCGTTGTCGGCGGTGCCGTAGCAACGCCCGCCGCTGCTGCCAACGGTGCGGAACTGACGGAGGAAATGGCCGACGACCTGAAGGAGGCTACCTCTAACTATATTGACGAGCTGAACCGGCTGACCGAGATGCTCACCCAGGTGTCGGAGCAGAGCCAGCGCCTGACGCGCGACTCCGAGGAGATGGAGAACCTGAACCGCACGCTGACGGGCATCAGCCGCGTCTACGAGATGCAGCTGAAGTCGGCATCGTCGCAAATCTCGACCATCGACGAAATCAACGAGCAGACTAAGCACATGGCTGAGCAGATTCAGGAGCTGAATCGCATCTACGCCCGCATGATTGAAGCCATGCAGGTCAGAAGTCAGATGTAAGATGGATGATGGCTGATGGATGATGGCTGATGATAGAAGGCTTCTGGCTGACAATAGAAGGCATCTGTCCGACAATAATAGGCTTCTGTCAGGTAACAGGAGGCATCTGTCAATCGAAAAAATAAATAGTAAATTGTAAATCGTCAAAATTGTAAATTACTTAGATGGCAATCAAGAAAAGACCAGTTTCTCCGCGTCAGAAGATGATTAACCTGATGTACGTCGTACTGATGGCTATGCTGGCGTTGAACGTCTCGAACGAGGTGCTCAACGGATTCTCTATCGTGGAGGAAAGTCTGAAGCGCACCACCAACAATGCCACGCTGGAGAACATCGCCATCTACGACGACTTTGCCGTCCAGATGAAGAAAAACCCGCAGAAGGTGAAGCAGTGGTACGACAAGTCAGAGCAGGTGAAACAGATGAGCAACCGCCTCTATAACCTCGTTGACTCCCTGAAGCAGGCCATTGTCATAGAGGCTGACGGTAAGGACGGCGACGTGAGCAATATCCGCAACAAGGAGGACCTCGAGGCTGCCAGCCAGGTGATGCTGGCCCCCGGCACCGGGCGCGGCCGGCAGTTGTTTGATGCAATCAACAACTATCGTGCCAACCTGCTGAAGATGGTCACGGTGCCCCGCCAGAAGCGCCTGCTGATTTCGACGCTGACCACCGAGATTCCCAAGAACGCGCAGTCTATGGGCAAGAACTGGCAGGAGTACATGTTCGAGTCCATGCCCGCCGCTGCCGCCGTGACGCTGCTCTCCAAACTGCAGAGCGACGTGCGCTATGCCGAGGGCGAGGTGCTGCACACGCTGGTGTCGAACATCGACGTGAAGGACATCCGCGTCAATGCCCTCAACGCCTTCGTCATACCCAACTCGCAGACCATCGTGCGGGGCGACAAGTTCTCGGCGCGCATCGTCATGGCTGCCGTCGACACCACCCAGCAGCCGCAGATATTCATTGGCGGCCGCGAGATGAACCTGCCCGGCGGACTCTATGAGACCGTCACCGGTCGTACGGGCGACTTCACGCTGTCGGGCTATATACAGGTGGAGAACGGAAATGGCGAACTGCTCCGGCGCACGTTCGAACAGAAATATACCGTGGTAGACCCCTCGGCAACGGTCTCGGCCGACCTGATGAACGTGCTCTATGCTGGCTACTCTAATCCGCTGAGCGTCAGCGTGCCCGGCGTGCCCCTCAACAAGGTGCAGGCCACCATGACGGGCGGCACCCTGCAGCCCGTAGGTCCTGGCCGCTACATTGCCCGCCCCACAGCCGTCGGCCAGAACGTCACCATCACCGTCACCTCCACCAATACGGGCCGCGCCCAGCAGATGGGACAGTTCACGTTCCGCGTGCGACGGCTGCCCGACCCGACGCCCTACATCGCCATGAAGGACGAGAGCGGCTCGCCCGTGCGCTACAAGGGCGGCGGACTGTCGAAGGCCCAGCTCATGGGCGTCGACGGCATCGGCGCAGCCATCGACGATGGCATCCTCGACATAGCCTTCCGCGTACAGTCGTTCGAGACGGTGTTCTTCGACAATATGGGTAACGCCGTGCCGATGGTCAGCGACGGTGCCAACTTCTCGGCCCGCCAGAAGGATACCTTCCGCAAGCTGCAGCGCAACAAGCGCTTCTACATCTCGCGCGTCAACGCCATCGGCCCTGACGGCATTTCCCGCAAGCTCAACGCCTCGATGGAAGTCATTGTTAAATGAAGAATGCAGAATGAAAAATGAAGAATTTGCTAACGCCATTCGAATTAAGAATTAAGATTTAAGAATTAAGAGAGGCTACCGCTATAATATACAAGAGTACAATATTTAATCGTGACAATATGATAACACTGAGAGATAACAAGCAGAGAAGAAGTCTCGGATGGAGAAGAACCTTGCTGTGCGCAGCATTCTTCATTCTTCATTCTTCATTCTTCATTTCCACGGTGCAGGCCCAGCCCAAGGCCCGCCGTCAGCAGCAGGCCCAGAAGGCACAGCAGCAAAAGTCGTCGCAGCAGCAGAACCAGGGCATGACCATGCGCGCCCGCCTCATGTTCCCAACGGCTGTCGACATGCCTGAGGACGTGGTGTGGCGCCGCGACATCTATCGCGAAATCGATCTTAACAGCGATGCCAACAGCGGACTCTACTATCCCGTGGAGCCCATCGACCGCCAGCTCAACCTCTTCACCTACGTCTTCAAGCTGGCCCTCAACGGCTACGTGCCCGTCTATGAGTACCGGCTGGACGGCAACGAGTCGTTCAGCGACTCGGCACGCGTGCAGATGAAGACCATCCTCGACAACTTCCACATCTTCTACGAGGAAAAGGACGGCAAGCTGCGCGTCGACAACAGCGACATACCCTCGGCCGAGGTCAAGCTCTACTACCTGAAGGAGAGCGCCTACTACGACCAGGCCAACTCCACCTTCCACCGCAAGGTGCTGGCCCTCTGTCCCGTCATGCTGCGCGAGGACGACTTCGGCGGCGAGGCCGCCAAGTACCCCTTGTTCTGGGTGAAGTACAGCGATCTGGCTCCCTACCTGAGCCGCCAGACCGTCATGACCAGCAATCTCAACAATGCTGCCACCATGTCCATGGAGGACTACTTTACACTGAACCGCTACGACGGCAAAATCTATAAAACCAACAACATGCTGGGCAAGACCCTGGCGCAGTACTGCCCCACCGACTCGGCCCTGAAGAAGGAGCAGCAGCGCATCGAGGCCGAACTGAAAGCCTTCGAGGAGAAAATCTTCGGCGACAAGCATCGCAAGGACTCGCTCGACAGCATTGCACGGCTTTCCACTGCCGACCTCAAAGCTGCCCGCAAGGCCGCCCGTAAGGGCCGCAAGGGTGCAGCAGCCGACGAGGCCACCGTCAGCCAGAAGAGTTCCTCGTCATCACGCCGCTCGCGCGCCCGTGCCTCCAGGTCGTCATCATCATCCGCCTCTTCGTCGGGTGCCCGCATGAGCGTACGCCGTCAGAGACATTGAACGTTGAAGATTGAACATTTTGACTGTGCACTGTGGCGGTAGCAAACTCTGCACTCTACACTCAACATTAAAAAGTTCGCGAAAATGTTGGTAATGTCGGATAAAATGCTTACTTTTGCCAGCAGATTAGCAATCGTATCACTTAAACAACGAAGATTATGAAGAAAGTTTTAACCCTCATCGTGTTGGCAGTGGCCATGGCCATGCCCTCACAAGCACAGGTTAAGTTCGGTCTGCAGGGCGGTCTGAACCTGACCAACATCTCTGACTTCTCCCTGAATGTAGCAGGATTGGAGAATGCTGTCAAGAACCGTACGGGCTTCTTTATCGGTCCGACCGTCAAGTTCACCCTGCCCATCGTCGGACTCGGCATCGATGCTGCCGCTCTTTACGACCAGCGTGAGGCAAAGACCAACGACCAGACCCTCAAGTCGCAGTCCATCCAGATTCCCATCAATGCCCGCTATGGCTTCGGACTTGGCAGCGTGGCTGAGATTTTCCTCTTTGCTGGTCCGCAGTTCGGCTTCAATGTCGGTGGCAAGGCTAAGGACTTGGTGAGCGATGCTGCCAAGTGGACGCTGAAGAGTTCGAACTTCAGTGCCAACGTCGGCCTTGGTGCCATGATTTTGGGGCATTTGCAGGCCAAGATCAACTATAACATCGCTCTGGGTAAGACTGGCGAGATTGAGGTGAAGGATGCTGCTACGGCAGCCTGGAAGACCATTACGGGAGCTAAGGCCAACGCCTGGCAGCTGTCCCTGGCTTACTACTTCTAAGCCCGGCAAGACCATATCCAGACCCTCCCCCGGCCCCTCCATTACAGGGAGGGGCCGGGGGAGGGTCTGCTGGGGGGAGGGTCTTAGTCTACAATCCAGTCCGTTGGTATGCGCGTTTCGGCATCGAAGCTGACGCCAACCTTCACCACCCGCTTTCCTTCGCTCTGATAGGGCAGCGCATAGCCCTTCGAGTCAATCTGCGCCAGGGCCTCCTGTGCCGTTCCGTTTACTTTCATCTCAAACACGTATGTCGTGTCCGGCATCCATACCACCATGTCCGTCCGTCCGCCGGCGCATCGCACTTGCGTCTTGACATAGACGTTGAGCATCGAGAATATAAGGTACATCGTGTATTCATAGAAGCCCTCCTTCGTGGCCGCCTCCGCCAGTTTCTTCTTGAAGCCCTCCACGTAAGGTATGCCTGCCATATACGCCTGCATCTCCTGCATGGCCAGTTCTACGTCATTTTGTCTTAGGGCTTTCCAGAATTTTGCAGCAAACCCCATCTGTACTGTGGCATCATTAAGTCCGATATATGTTGGCAGTAGACCTCTAACGTAGCCTATCCGTACCTCCTGGTTCGGGATGGCTAAGGTGTATGCCTCCACATCGTGGTCGTAGTCCTTGATGGTCAAATAACCGCTCTGGTAGAGTAGGGGCAGTGCATCTTTCATGTTTTCCGTGGGTTGGTCGAAGGCTGTTGAGGGCACCTCCAGTTTTTCCAGTGACATGATGTCGGTGTTGAAGTGCTGCATCTGGCGAATCAGGAATGTTGGGGTACCACTCTCAAACCACCAGCAACCGACCTTCCTCTGGTTGAATGCCTTCAGCAGGCTAAAGGGGTTGTACACTTCTTCGGAGTCCTCAGAGAAGTGGTAGCCGTCGTATTGCAGTTTCAATTTCTCGTGCATCATGTCGGGCGATATCTTGAAATGTAGCGCAAGCTGCTTGATGTCTTCGCTAAGCGTGGTTGACAGCTCTTGCTCCGTAATTCCGCAGATGGTGGAGAATCTCGGGTCGAGGGTAACGTTGGTCAGGTTGTTAATGGTCGAAAAGATACTTAGTTGCGAGAACTTCGTGATACCAGTAATAAAGCAGAACTTAATCAGCCGTTCATTGGCCTTCAGCGGCTGGTAGAACTCCTGCATCACCTTGCGCTTGGCAGCCAGCGTCTCTTCTTCGTGCAGGACGTCCAACAGCGGCGCATCATATTCATCAATAACGACCGCAACCTGTTTTCCGGTTTGTTCATAGGCCCGCTGTAACAGTCCGCGAAGTACTCCGCCAGGTGTCACCTCATCTTGGTCCCTGCCATATATCTTGGTATAGTCCTTAAGCAGCAACAGCAACATGCCCCTCAAGTCGTCAGCCGTCTCCTGTCCTTTAGCCTCACTTAGGTCGAGTCGGATAACCGGATACTGTTCCCATTCCTTCTCCAGTTCCATCATCTTCAGCCCCTCGAACAGTTCGCGTTCGCCCTTGAAGTACGACTCCAGCGTCGAGGTCAGCAGCGACTTGCCGAATCTCCGTGGTCGGCTCATGAAAACAAACGTGGCGTAATGAGCCAGTTGCCACACCAGGTCCGTCTTGTCAATATAGAGGTAACCGTCACGGATAATCCGTTCAAACGTCTGAATACCTATCGGATATCGTCTTTCTGTCATCATAGCATGGTCGTTTTGCTGGCAAAGATACGATATTTTTTCGTATCCTCCAAATTTTCGATAGTCTTATTGTCCATCTTGTACGCCAGTACTTGGAAAATGTTGTTCATGGTACTGTGAACATAAAATACTAAGTCCGGAAATATCTTTTCCATAGTATATTGTACACAAAACGAGGGGCCAGGGGTGGGTCCGTGGAGGGGTTGGGAGTGGGTCTGCATCAATTTTTTGCCCCTAAAGTGTAATTTTTCCTTAAAAATATTTGTTCGTTACAAAAAAATGCTTATCTTTGCACCGATTTTACGCCATTAGTGCGCAATTTCGGCCTGTCCGCGCGTGGGTAGGTGCTATCTAAAACATCGATGGAACGAGACTTGAGGGCAGTTGTAAGCCCAGTCTCAAAAGGACGTTTTCGAACGTTACTGTCTGTGATAACAAATCTTGCAAATTTGAATCTAGAAACAGCGGTGATGCAACAGAGAGCGTCTACGTAGGTGATAATTATGTTCCCTACGCTTCACATTCCTTATACATTATAATAAGGTATAGGCATCCTTTCCAGCGATGGTGGGTTTTGTCTGTGCTGGATTTATAAGTATATATTGGCGTGTCGTGGTCGTAGTGTATAAATATGTCACTTGGCGTGGGCAGGCTTTACGTTACTTATCCTTTTCTAGAGGCAATGCAAGAGCCTGTTATCGGGGATAAGCGCGCAAGAGACATACTCCCACGTCTTTTTTGTTTCCATAATTTTGTAAGAGTGCCAGAGCATGGAACGAAGTATTTTTCTTAATTCTTAACTCTTAACTCTTAACTGAAAACTGCCAGCGGGAGGAGGTTGGCCAGCACCTTTGTGTGCCCCTGTGTGAACAGGTGATGAAACAAAAGAGACAATTCACTTAACAATTTTTTTATTTAACATTATTTACTCACTTAAATTATTAACAATGAAAAAGCTTACAAGTTTTAAACTGTTGCTTCTGGGGCTCATAACCCTTGGTAGCATGAATGCTTTTGCTCAGCCTGCGGTTGATGACGAGTTGGAGGTAGGTAACTACATCTACAAGGTCACCAAGAAGTCTGAGTTGAAAAACAGTCAGGTGACTACTGGTACTGTTCAGATGTACAAGGTTGCTGAAGGCAAGAAAACGGTTGATGACAACAACAACCTGATTTTCCCTGAGAACGGCCAGATTACCTGGACTATTGGTAGCACAACTTACAAGTACACTGTCACGACAATGGCTGCTGACTTGTTCAAGGACAACTCCTACGATGCCAAGCACGCTGTGATTCCCGCCACTCTGACGGAGATTCCTACTGGCGCATTCAACACGCTGACCAATCTGTTCGACCTGAAGTTTGCTCCTAACTCACAGGTGACAAAGATTGGTGCTCAGGCTTTTGCTTCTACGCAGATCAAGGAGTTCGACTTCTCGCCCTGTGTTAAGCTGGAAGGTCTTAATGATGGTGTGTTCGTTCAGACCACTACCCCTGGTAACAACAAGAATGCCAACATCACGAAGATCACGCTTCCTACCAGCACTGCCTTCAAGCACATCAACGGTGCTTTCCGCAATCTTGAGGCTCTGAAGACCATCGAGAACCTGGAGGACAGCTGGATTCGTGAGTTGGTTGACAATGCATTCGCGGGTTGTAAGGCTTTGAAGACACTCAGTCTTCCTGGCAACGACCTGCAGTACATCTCAAGCAAGGCTCTCAATGGCTCTGCTGTTGAGGATTTGAAAATCAATGTGGGTACTGGCGCTACCAACGGTAACCCCATGAAGCTGCTGGGTGGCTGCACAGTTGATTACGTGTTCAGAGATGCCACTCAGGACTATGTCTACAACTATGAGGGTCAGGCCTACATCGATGCTTGCCAAGCTGCTGACCCTGCTGTAACGCCTGTAGCATGGGCTCCTGCTGATGCAAATACCAACCTCTATGGTTACGCTATCAAGGAAATGACTCCTCTGCGCAAACTGACGATTGAAGGAACGCTTCAGGGCAAGATTTGCACCTATGCTTTTGCATACTGCGACTTCCTGGCTAATGATGCTAAGAAGGACGACGTTGTAGCTAAGCCGGAATTCGTCGTTAAAGATCTGCAGTTCGGTACGAAGGCTCAGATTGAGACCAACGCATTCCTGAATTGTACGAGCCTTACTTCTCTGACTCTCAATGACATCAACGACAACAAGCTTGACGCTGGTGAGTACACTATCGAGGCCAACGCTTTCAAGGGTTGTCCTATTGCTACGCTGAATCTTGGTAATATCATGACCACCAATGCCATTGGCTCACAGGCTTTCGGCATTAAGCTGAAGAATGTTACCATCAAGACCATCAAGGCCGGTGCTGATGCTTTCGAGGCCGGTGCTGCTGCTGTTGCCGGTCAGGAAGCTATTGAGGCTCAGAACGCTTATTACAACATCAACTTTAGCTCTTACGCTTCTGAAGATGCAACTGAGGCTATGGCAAATGGTACTGCTAAGGCTGAGGTTCTGGGGAATAATGTGTATAAGATTACAGTTCTAACAAACTCTGTAGCTGGTTTTGCAAATAACGTGTATTACGTGACAACTGATGATGTTAATTCAAATAACAAGATACAGTTGTTCACAGATGAGGCTTGTGAAACTAGTGCTAATATTTTTGTGACTTGGACTATTGAAGGTGAACTCGTATCTGCTGTGACGGGTCAGCAAGCTGTTCAGGCTCAAGACAAGAAGTTCGGTGCTTTCGTATTTGACAACGCTAGTGGCATTACGCTGAAAATCGCTCAGGGTACTGGTGAATTCCTGAGTGCTGACAACCCCGGTGCGACCATCGCTAAGGTTATTCCTTATGGAACTTTCGATTTCTCTGCTGTTAATGACAATATCTCAACAAAGCCCGTTGTTACGATTGGTGAAATCAGATCTCAGGGTGGTGTCTTCGAGGCAGGTGCTCTGTTAGGTAAGAATGTTAACAAGATCAACTTCACTGGTGACGTCAACACCAACGGTCTGGATGTTGCCATCCTGGATGGTGGTGCAGACGCTATTCTCAGCGAGCTGACATTCGGTGGTGCTATCAAGACTAACGGTATCGGTACTGGCGCTTTCGCTAACTTCACCAAGCTGGCTAAGCTGGCTTTCGCTGGCCTGCTGTCTAAGGAGGCTGTTGCTTCTGGTGCTTTCACTGGTACTGGCCTGGTTGCTGGTTCGGAGAATGCCCGCACTATCGGTAGCAAGGAAAAGCCTTTCGTGGAGTACACTGCTGACCTGACTGACAACGATGCCAGCGAGAATCCTTTCGCTACCAACGCTTTCGGTAATGCTAACGATGCTCGTATCATCTACTGGAGTGTTACTAATACTACTTTGGCTGCTGCCATCAAGAATGCTATCCAGCAGGACGTTGAGGGTGCTGAATATGAGGGCGAGACCGTCAATCCTAAGTTCAATGTCTACAAGTGGGTAGCCGTTGCTAAGGAAGCAGAGGTTGTTGCTCATGGCTTCATCGTCTACACTGACAACAAGGAGATTACTCTTGACAAGAACACTGATCCTACTCTGGCTTGGGGTCGTTACGACCTCGGTAGCTTCGCAGTTGAGAAGGGTAAGGACGCTGAGCACCCCTACACCGCAACTGATATGATTATCACCCGCTACCAGACGGCTAAGGGTGTCACCACTGGTAAGGAGTATAAGGTTAAGGTTTCTCTCTATGGTATGTACTGGGATGAGGACAATTTCGAAGAGAAGTCTTCTGTCTACATGGTTCCCCTGGAGGTTATCGCTGGTAAGTACCAGATTCCTTGCACCAACAAGCATCTGATTATCGCCAAGGTTCAGAATACTGAAGGTGAGTTCGAGGATGACCAGGTTCTGATTGACTACTCGGTTGGTAGCTTCACTGCACCTGCTGATGATACGACTGAACCCACTACTGCTCTGACTGCTTCTTCTGTATGGGAGGCTCTGACCAAGGAGACCGCTGGCCAAGGTCCTGTTGCCCCCGTTAAGCGTATCTTCGAGAAGGCTGCATTCTCTTGGACTAACCAGGAGCTGGTTGACGCCGTTACCAACGAGGGTGGTGCTCAGAATGTTGCCAAGAAGGACCTCCACGTTCTGCTGGATCCCTCTGTAAACGCTGGTTTCGACATCAAGCGACTCGTCATCGAGCGTAAGACCGATGGTACTGGTGCATACATTGGTAAGAACTGGTACTATGCTCTGCTGAACAACTACGGCACTCCTTCTTCTAACGCCAACATCCTGTGGCTTGACTACGATGCTGTTACTGCTATCTTCGGTGTTAAGACCATCACTGATAACACTAAGGTTAACGACGGTGCTATCTACAACCTGCAGGGTATCCGCGTAAACGGTGCCAAGAAGGGTCTCTACATCATGAATGGTAAGAAGTACGTTGTTAAGTAATTAAGTATATTACATTGTAATTCATAGTGTGTGGGAGCACATGCTCCTGCACACTCATTAAACAAAAAAAGGAAAAAGAAAGATGAAAAAGACATATTTCAATCCAGAGATGGATGTTATTGAACTGAAAGCAACATCTGCCATCCTGGCCGGTTCTGATGGCCTCGACAATATCGACAGCGGCGGCAGCGACGGCACTATTGGTGGCAGCGATAAGCCCGCTTCTGATACCAGTCAGGATGGTTGGGACGTCGGCTTCTAATAATTACTCTCAGAATCTTACAATCGGTAAGAAGTTCTAAAACAATCTGGAGCGCTTGGCGCTCTTACGTCAGCGCTCCAGATTTTTAAATCAAAACGCAAGCAGCCCAGCCAGTGGGCAACGACACTGAGGTTCGACTCCTCGCTTTGCGACAACTCAACAAAATTGTTTTTTTAATTTAAAATTAAATTGTGTATCATGGGGTTCCTGGCTCGGGAGGGTAGGGTGCCTCGAAAAGAAAATTAAATGTTAAGAATTGAATGCTGCCACCCGTCCGCGATGGATAGGTGGCAGTAATTTAGACCCACCAACAGTAGACCCACCCCCGGCCCCTCCCTGTAATGGAGGGGAGGGGCCGGGGGTGGGTCTACTGGGGTGAGGGTCTACAGTGCCTCGATTTCCTCGGCGGTGAGACCTGTTATGTCAACGATGTCTTCCACCGTGAAGCCTTTGGCTTTCATCTTGCGTGCAGCATCAATTCTGCCTTCGGCGCGTCCTTTCTCCATGCCTTCGGCGCGTCCTTGTTCCATGCCTTCGGCCCGCCCTTTTTCCAAGCCTTCTTTCCTGCCTTTTATCTCGGCCTCAAGGATTTTGGTCTTCATGACGTCGGTGTCGCGTACGAGCGTGTCCAGATAGTGGTCGTAGGCGCGGCGTTCCTCGTCGCTCATGCGCAGGTACTCCAGACGCTCGCGGGCCTCCCTGAGGCCTGGCACGGTGGTGTCGGGCTTGATGTATTCGTCCTTCAGGTACTGCAGCCACTCTTCGAGCGGCGTTACGGCCAGCTGGTTGAACTCGTTGACGCGGATGACGTAGTATTCCGGGAATACGTCCTGAGGTGACACTACCTTCAGGTCGTCCTGCTCGTGTTGGGTCAGCTTCAATTCATCTTCGGTATGGACGCCCTTCAGTTCCGTCTGTCCGTGGTACAGATAGTCGGCTCCCTCGCCCAGGTTGAAGTAGAGGATGTTGATGCTGATGACTTTCTTGACGTTGGTATAGCTGTTACCGACCTTCATGTACTCGGTGATGGTCTTGGCCACGCCGTAGAGCATGCGCTGCAGATAGTCCAGCTCGCGGCTCTGCTGTATCTCGACCAGTATGATCTGTCCTTTGGAGTCCTTGGCCTTGATGTCGACGCGGTTGAACTTGTCGTCTTTCGTCTCCTGGTTCGACTCGCTTTCGAGCAGCTCCATAATGGTGACTTTCTCGTCGACGAGCACGGAAATCAGTCCTTCGAAGATGGCATAGTCGGCCTTGTTGCGGAGCATGTGCTTCGCAGCCCAGTCAAAACGGATAAAACGGTTCCTGCTCATACTCTGAATGTGTTTATTTCTATTATGGCAGCAAAATTACGAACTATTTTCCAAACGTCCAAATGATTCGCGGGATTTTTGGTTTTAATACTCCCGGAGTAATGAAAATTACTCTCGGAGTAATAAAAAATACTCCGGGAGTATTGAATGATACGCCGGGAGTATCGGATGTTACGTTATGACATCAGGATTCGGCGGACGGTGCGACTGATGTTTTGCCGGGCCACCTCGCGCTTCATGGCCTCTTCAAGGGCGATGCCGGACGGGTTGATGCACTCCACGCGGGAGAATCCTGACGCAAGCAGCTGGTCGCGGTCGCTGACTCTGCCCGCTATCAGGCAGACGGGTACGGGGCCGGCATGCTGCAGGATGCCCATCGGCAACTTGCCCATCAGGGTCTGGCGGTCGGCCGAGCCCTCGCCGGTTATGACAAGGTCGGCACGTGCTGTGAGTGCACTGAAGCCGATGGTGTCGAGCAGCAGTTCTGTGCCCGACTGGCGCTCGGCATTGAGATACTGCAGGAAGGCGTAGCCCAGGCCGCCGGCGGCACCGGCGCCCTTCATCGCGGCGCGGTCGAAGCCGAAGTGGCGGGCAGAGATTTCGGCAAAATGGCGGGCCTGGTTGTCCAGTTGAGTGACCATATTTTGGCTGGCACCCTTTTGTGGGGCAAACACACGGGCCGCACCGTTTTCGCCATAGAGCGGATTGTCAACGTCGGTGGCTATGGTGAAGCGCACGTCGCGCAGGGTGCGGCGGATGCCGTCCCAACTGCCGTGGGGGTTGAAGGCGTCAATGAGTGCCCTCAACATGCCTTTGCCGGCATCGCTGGTGGCACTGCCGCCAAGGCCGACGATGATGTGGCGGGCACCTTTCCTCACCGCGTCGGCCACCAGCTGGCCCGTCCCATAGCTGGTGGCTACCATCGGGTTGCGCTCCTCGGGGCTGAGCAGCGTCAGTCCGCAGGCTTCAGCTATCTCCACGACGGCTGTAGGCCCTTTCAGCAGGTAGCGGGCCGTGATGTTGCGCATCAGCGGGTTCCGCACCGTCACCGCTACCAGACTGCCGCCAATAGCAGCCTGAAAGGCCTCCAAGAACCCTTCGCCACCGTCGCTGACGGTAATCTGTGTGATGTCTGCATCGGGGTGCGCGCTCCTGATGGCTGCCGCTGCCGCTTCGTTGGCCTCGCTGGAGGTCAGGCAGCCCTTGAACGAGTCTATTGCTACGATGAACTTCATCATGAATACTGTTACCGGGGTGCAAAGTTAGCGAAAATATGGGAAAAACTCAAATATATTTGGTTTTTCTCTCGACTTTTCGTAACTTTGGAAGATTTCTCGGTTTTTCTTTGTATAAAGGCAGTCTGGGGGATTGAGGATAATCTGGGTTACGAATTGGCGACCGTACTCAATTCCACATTCTTCCACCTAAAGGTAGAAGTGTGGCGTTGCATAGGTATATCCCTTGCCATAACGCGCAGTCAATCTTTGCGACAGTGTCG
>DFGF01000113.1:12807-20934 GCA_002371715.1 Prevotella sp. UBA3757 | reverse complement strand
AGGGCCGCGTAGGCTTCGAGGCCGCAGCGCCGAAGCTCATCATCGAGGCCCACCGCCTGCTGGAGAAGTCGACACTCTCAAAATGGCAGCAGTACTGGAAGGACCAGGTGGCCAACTGGTACGGCATGTTCCTGCACGAGAGCCAGTACCTGGAGCCCGTCATGCCCGACATCGAGGCCATGCTGACCTCGAGCCAGCGCAACGTCAGCGGCACCGCCATCCTGAAGCTGCGTCCCTACAGTTTCGAGACGGTAGGCATCGACTCCGCCAACGACCTGACCAAGTCGAAACTGGGCGAATATGGCGAGACACAAACCGGATGGACTGCCGACGAGGCCAAGGGCTTCATCAAGGTCAGCAGCACACCGCTGCGCGTCTACTACGGCATCCATCCGAACGAAAAGAGATAAAGACCCATCCCCCCCTTGCCCCTCCCTATGAAGGAGGGAGTCATTACACAATAAATAATTATCCAATGGAGAAAAATACAGATATGCATATAGTATCTACTCCCCTCCCTCACAGGGAGGGGCAGGGGGGTGGGTCTGCTATCAGAGTAGGAATCTTAGGTGCAGCAGGCTACACGGGCGGCGAACTCATCCGCCTGCTGCTCAACCACCCCGAGGCAGAGATTGTCTTTGCCAACAGCGAGTCGAACGCCGGCAATCTGGTGAGCAGCGTCCACGAGGGCCTCATCGGCGACACAGACCTGGAGTTTACGGACCAGACGCCCTTCGACCAGGTCGACGTTGTCTTCTTCTGCTTCGGCCACGGCAAGAGCGAGCAGTTCCTGAAGGAGCACACCATCCCTGAGCACGTCAAGATCATCGACCTGGCCCAGGACTTCCGTATCAAGGGCGACCACGACTTCGTCTATGGACTGCCCGAGATTAACCGTGAGGAGATAGAAAAAGCCCAGCACGTGGCCAACCCCGGCTGCTTTGCCACCTGCATCCAGCTGGCCCTGCTGCCCGCCGCACACCTGAACCTGCTGAAGGAGGACGTCAGCGTCAACGCCATCACGGGCAGCACCGGTGCCGGCCAGAAGCCGGGTGCCACCACCCACTTCTCGTGGCGCACGGGCAACCTGAGCATCTACAAACCCTTCCAGCACCAGCACGTGGCCGAGATACGCCAGTCGCTGAAGCAGGTACAGGGCTATCTCGATGCCGCCATCGACTTCATTCCCTACCGTGGCGACTTTGCCCGCGGCATCTTCTGCACGGCAGTCGTCAGGACGAAAGCCCCCATTGAGGACATCATCCTGACCTACAAGGAGTTCTACCAGAATGCCGCCTTCACCCACTATAGCGATGCCAGCCTCGACCTCAAACAGGTGGTCAACACCAACAAGGCACTGGTACACTGCGAGAAGTATGGCGACAAGCTGCTCGTCACCTCCTGCATCGACAATCTGCTGAAGGGAGCGGTGGGCCAGGCCGTCCAGAACATGAACCTCATGTTTGGCATTGACGAGACGGCGGGCCTGAAGCTGAAGGCCTCAGCCTTCTGACCGCCGGCATACGGCTCAATGAGGATTCCCCTACTGGGAATGCAGGATTCCCTTACTGGGAACTTAGGATTCCCTTACTGGGAATCCAAAACGGTACCTTGAGTGGTGACTACAGAAGTTCCTGCCGGCGAGCATCGCCGAATGCGGGCGACACATAGTTCTGCAGGCTGGCGCACACCTCGGCCGAGAAGGCCTGTCCGCTGGCTATCAGCCGGTCCCACTGCTGTTCCGAGAGTCCCTGTTCCAGCTGCTGGCGCGTGATGCCGTCACGAATCAGCCCGAAGAGCAGTCCGGCATTGAAGTTGTCGCCGGCACCGACGGTGCTCACCGTCTGGACAGGAGCCACGGGATACTGCTTGTGGAAACCGCCGTCGCTGAACACTTCAATCGGCTCTGCGGCGCGCGTATAGATGAAGCGGTGGGTATAGAACATGATTTCAGAGCGGTAGATGGCCGCAGCGTCGGTCTTGCGGAAAAGCACCTCGAAGTCCTCAGACGAACCACGCACGATGTCGGCCAGTTCGAAATTCTCCAGCAGGTTGGACCTCAGGCGCACGACCTCACTCTGATGGGCGGCCCGGAAATTGACGTCGTAATAGAGGATGGCGCCCTGCTCGCGGGCAAAGGCCAGAAATTCATAGACCTGCCGGCGGATGACGGGGTTCAGGGCGTAGTACGAGCCGAAGAGCACGATGTCGTCCGCCTGGATGTCGGGCATCACGAAGTCAAGCCGGTCGTTGGGATGATCCTTGTAGAACACGTAGTCAGCATCGTTCTGCTCGTTGAGGAAAGCCAGCGACAGCGGCGACTTCGAGTCAGGATAGATGCTGACGCTCGTGGCCGGACAGCCGTTCTGCTCCAGGAAACTGGTAATGATGCTGCCGACGTGGTCGTTGCCCGTCTCGCTGATGAAACGTGTGGTGACTCCCGACCGTGCCAGGGAGATGATGGCATTGAACGTGCTGCCACCGGGTAGTGCGCTAACGGGCTGACTGTCACGGAAAATAATGTCGAGCACCGTCTCTCCAATTCCTATTACTTTACGCATATTCTTCGAAATTTAGTGCAAAGGTACAAAGAAAATAGGAATTAGGAATTAAGAATTAAGATTTTTTATTTACCTTTGCATGCGAAATGAAGAATTACAACACGACAACCCTGACAAACGGCCTGCGCATCATCCACCTGCCGTCAGCGTCGCCTGTCGTCTACTGCGGCATCGGCATTGCCGCCGGTTCGCGCCACGAGGCAGCCGGCGAGGAGGGTGTGGCCCACTTCTGCGAGCACATGAGCTTCAAGGGCACCCGCCAGCGTACGTCCATCCAGATACTGAACGCCCTGGAGAGCGTCGGCGGCGACCTGAACGCCTTCACCAACAAGGAGGACACCACCTACTATGCCGCCATCCAGAAGGAGCACTTCTCGCGCGCCGTTGACCTGCTGACCGACATCGTCTTCAGCAGCCAGTATCCTGAGCGCGAGGTGGAGCACGAGGTCGACGTCATCTGCGACGAGATAGAGAGCTATAACGACTCGCCGGCCGAACTCATCTACGACATCTTCGAGAACCAGCTGTTCGAGGGCCACCCCCTCGGCCATAACATATTAGGAACGCGCGAGCAGGTACAGCAGTTCACCTCGCAGCACGCCCTGCGGTTCACCCGGCGTCACTACCGGCCCGACAATGCCATCTTCTTTGTCTATGGCGACGTCAACTTCCCCCGGCTGGTGAAGCTCCTGGAGCAGAAGACCGCCCACGCCGCCGAACAGACCAGCACGCCGGAGCCTGACCTGCCGCCAAGCAGCCCCGCTACGAGCAGCCTTGCGCCGTTCGTCCCAGAAAACCATCACCAGGCCCACGTCATGCTGGGCTGCCGCTCGTTCAGCTACGACGACGAGCGGCGCATGCCCCTCTTCCTGCTCAACAACATCCTGGGCGGACCGGGCATGAGTGCGCGCCTGAACCTGACGCTGCGCGAACGCTACGGACTGGTCTACACCGTCGAGAGCACCATGGCCAGCTACAGCGACAGCGGCGTGTGGAGTGTCTACTTCGGCTGCGACCACCACGACGTGCAACGCTGCCTACGACTGGTCAACCGCGAACTGGACCGCATGATGCAGACACCGCTCAGCCAGCGACAGCTCGCTGCCGCCAAGCGCCAGCTGAAAGGCCAGATCACCATTGCCGCCGACAATCGCGAGCAGTACGCCCTCGACATGGGCAAGCACTTCCTGCACTACGGCCGGGAGCGCAGCCTCGAGGAACTCCTCGCGCAGATTGACGCCGTCACGGCACCGCAGCTGCAGGATGTCGCCCAGCTGCTGTTTCCACCCGACCGCCTGCAACAACTCATCCTGTAACACGCACGCTATGGAACAACTGCTTCACTACTGCTGGAAACATAAGATGTGGCCGCTTGAAGGGCTGCAGACCACCGACGGCCGACGCGTGGAGGTGATAGACCCCGGACTGCAAAACCGCAATGCCGGCCCGGACTTTTTCAATGCCAAGGTGAAGATAGGCGGCACGCTATGGGTGGGCAACGTGGAGATTCACGACCGCTCGTCGCAATGGTACCAGCACGGCCACGACAAGGACGACCACTACAACAACGTCGTGCTCCACGTCGTGGGCGAGGCCGACCGCGACGTACAGACCCAGGAGGGCAACTTCGTGCCGCAGGCGTGCATGGCCGTTCCGCAACACGTCGCTGCCAACTACGAGGAACTGCTGAAGACCGACCAGTATCCGCCCTGCTACAGGATTATTCCCAGCCTGCCGCGACTCACCGTCCACGCCTGGATGGCAGCCCTGCAGACCGAACGGCTGGAGCAGAAAACCATTGCCATCCGCCAGCGCGTACAGGCCTGCAACGGCTCGTGGGAGGATGCCTACTTCCAGACGCTGGCCCGCAACTACGGCTTCGGCATCAATGGCGACGCCTTCGAGGAGTGGGCACGCCACATACCCCTGAGTGCCGTCGGCAAGCACCGCGACGACCTCTTCCAGATTGAGGCCATCTTCATGGGACAGGCCGGACTGCTGGACGTCAGCACCATACCAGAGCGCTACCAGCCGCAGGCCCTCAACGAGGGCTACTTTGCCAGGCTCCGCAACGAGTACCTGTATCTGGCCCACAAGTTCCAGCTACAGCCCATGGACGCCAGCCTCTGGCGGTTCCTGCGTCTGCGCCCGCAGAACTTTCCGCACATCCGGCTGGCCCAGCTGGCCCAACTCTACTACGGGCGCAAGGCCGGACTTTCGGAGCTGGTGGAGTGCAAGGACGTCGTCAGCCTGAGCGAGAAGATGCACACACAGGTGACACCCTACTGGGAGACCCACTACACCTTCGGCTCGGAGAGCATCCGCAATGCCAAGCACCTCTCGCCATTCTCCATCAACCTGCTACTCATCAACACCTGCATACCCCTGCTGTTTGCCTACGGCCGCCATACCTGCAGGGAGGAGCTGTGCGACCGGGCCTTCGACTTCCTCGAGCAGCTGAAGGCCGAGAACAACCACATCATCCGCATGTGGAAGGACTGCGGACTCCAGGTGACGTCGGCTGGCGACTCGCAGGCACTGATTCAGCTGAAGAAGGAGTACTGCGACCGGAAGGACTGCCTGCGCTGCCGCATCGGCTACGAATACCTGCGCGCCCCGCGCTGAACGATTCTAACAACATCCACATATATAAATAAGGACATGAACAAGTATGTTTTTGAAACCCGCATGGAGGTGCGCGACTATGAGTGCGACATCGAGGGCATCGTCAACAATGCCAACTACCTCCACTATACGGAGCACACGCGCCACCTGTTTCTGAAGCAATGCGGCCTCTCGTTTGCCGAGATGCACGCCAGGGGCATCGATGCCGTCGTGGCCCGTATGAAACTGCAGTACAAGGCACCCCTGCGGTGCGACGATGAATTCATTTCGCGCCTATGGCTGGAGAAGCAAGGCTTCAAGTACATCTTCCACCAAGACATCTTCCGCGCCAGCGACGAAACCCTCTGCTTCCGCGGCGACATCATGCTGGTTTGCCTCATTGACGGGCGACTGGCCGAAAGCGATGACTACGACCGTGCCTTCCAGCCCTACCTGCAGCAAAAATAACGCCACCCGCCCAATGAGCAACACCGACGAGACATACTACAGCATAGCCCTCACCCGCATGACGGGCTTCAACCAGCAGATGGCCCTGCAGCTCTACCAGACGCTGGGCAGTGCCCGTGCCGTCTACGACCACCGCAACGACCTGGGCGACATCGTGCCTGACGCCTCGCCCCGGCTGCGCGAATCACTGAAGCACTGGGACGACGCGCTGAAACGGGCTGCCGCCGAGATGGAGTTCGTCACCAAGAACGGCATCCAGGTACTGACGCTGGGCGGCGCCGGCTATCCGCAGCGCCTCAGCGAGTGTCCGGACGCGCCCCTGCTGCTCTACTACAAAGGCAGTGCCGACCTCAACCAGCGCTACGTGCTCGACATCGTGGGCACACGCCACTGCACCACCTATGGCCAGGACCTCATACGCCGCTTCCTGGCCGACCTGCGCGCGCAGTGTCCGCAGGTACTGGTCGTCAGCGGACTGGCCTATGGCATTGACGTCTGTGCACATAGCCATGCCCTCCAGCAGGGCTACGAGACCGTCGGCGTGCTGGCTCACGGCCTCGACCAGGTTTATCCGCACGCCCACCGCGACATAGCCATACAGATGCTGAGACAGGGCGGACTGCTGACCGAATACATGAGTCAGACGGAAGCCATGCCCAACAACTTCCGACAGCGCAACCGCATCGTTGCCGGCATGTCGGACGCCACCATCCTCGTGGAGAGTGCCATCAAGGGCGGCGGCCTCATCACCTGCCGCATAGCCCAGGAATACGGGCGCGACGTCTACGCCTTCCCCGGCGCCGTAGGCATGCCCTACAGCGAGGGGTGCAACAAGATGATTCGCAACAACACGGCCGCACTCATCACCTCGGCAGCCGACTTCCTGGCCGCCATCGGATGGACAACAGCCGGACAGAAGCCGGAAGCCATCGAGCGCCAGCTGTTTCCAGACCTGACACCCGACGAGCAGCGCATCGCCACCCTGCTGCAACAGGCCAACGACCTGCAGCTGAACACCATCAGCGTCAAGACCAATATCCCCATCGGCCAACTCACGGCACTGCTCTTCTCGCTGGAGATGAAGGGAGTGGTCAAACCGCTGGCCGGAGGCACCTACCACCTGCTGGGCTAAGCCCGCCAGACGGCTAAAAGCGTAGGCTAATGAAAGAAACCAGCCGAAAAAGTTGGAATATCCAGAAAAAGAATGTAACTTTGCAGAAAACAATAAGACCCGAATATGAAACAAACTATCTTAACACTACTCCTGGCACTGGCCACCATGGCCGCTGCCCAGAAACCTATTGAAATGAACCTGTGGCCCAACGGGCCTAAAACCAGCAATGACGATCCTAACGACATGGCGAAGGTCACCGTCTACCTGCCCAGCGAGAAGCATGCCACCGGGCGCGCCATCGTGTGCTGTCCGGGCGGCGGCTACCAGCATCTGGCCATGCAGCACGAGGGCTTCGACTGGGCCCCCTTCTTCACGGGCCAGGGCATTGCCCTCATCGTGCTGAAGTACCGCATGCCCCACGGCAACTACACAGTACCGGCCGAGGATGCCGAGGAGGCCATCCGGCTGGTGCGCTCACATGCCAAGGAATGGCACATCAATACCAAGGATGTCGGCATCATGGGCTTCTCGGCCGGTGGCCATCTGGCGTCGACCGTTGCCACGCATGCCACGGGCGAGACGGCTCCCAACTTCCAGATACTGTTCTACCCCGTCATCTCGATGGAACAAGGCACCACCCATCAGGGGTCGCGTGACAACCTGCTGGGCAAGAATCCCAAGCGCAAGCTGGTTAACGAATACTGCAACGAGCAGCACATCACCAAGCACACGCCGCGCGCATTCCTGGCCCTGGCCCACGACGACCGCGCCGTGCCGCCCATCAACAGCATCAACTACTACGAGGAGCTGTATGCCAACAAGGTGCCTGCCTCCATGCACATCTACCCCTCCGGCGGTCACGGCTTCGGCATCCGCCAGTCGTTTGCCTACCATCTGGAGATGATGCTGGAACTGAAGGCATGGCTGCGCAGTTTCTGACGGAATCATGATATTTCTGCATGTTTATGCACTCCGAAGGCTTAAAACGTAAAAAAAGGAGCAGAACGTTGCAGAATATCGGTGCTTTTTAGTAACTTTGTGCCCGATTAGCACAAAGAGTATCAAAAAGATGAAACTATTCGACGTATACCCCTTGTTCGACGTCAACATCGTCAAGGGTAAAGGATGCAGGGTTTGGGACGACAAAGGCCAGGAGTATTTAGACCTGTACGGCGGTCATGCCGTCATCTCCATCGGCCACTCGCACCCCCACTACATCCGGAAAGTGACTGAACAGTTGGAGCAGATCGGCTTCTACTCCAACTCGGTTATTAACAAGCTTCAGCAGCAGCTGGCCGAGCGCCTTGGCAAGATGAGCGGCTACGATGACTATCAGCTGTTCCTCATCAACAGCGGTGCCGAGGCCAACGAGAATGCGCT
>DFGF01000113.1:11031-12746 GCA_002371715.1 Prevotella sp. UBA3757 | reverse complement strand
AAGCTGGCATCGTTTACCAATGGCCGCACGCGCGTGCTGTCGGCCCGGAAAGCCTTCCACGGCCGCACCTCGCTGGCTGTCGAGGTTACCAACAATCCGAAGATTATCGCACCCATCAACGATAACGGCCACGTCACCTACCTGCCGCTCAACGACCTGCCCGCCTGGGAGGCCGAACTCGAGAAGGGCGATGTATGTGCCGTCATCCTGGAGTGCATACAGGGCGTCGGCGGCATACAGCTGGTCAGCGAAGCTTTCGCCCAGGGACTGGCTGCCGCCTGCAAGCAATATGGGGCGGTACTGATATGCGACGAGATTCAGTGTGGCTACGGCCGCAGCGGCCGGTTCTTTGCCCACCAGTGGCTCGGCATCCGTCCCGACATCATCACCGTGGCCAAAGGCATCGCCAACGGCTTCCCCATGGGCGGTGTGCTGATCTCGCCCGACTTCCAGCCCGTCTACGGACAGCTGGGCACCACGTTCGGCGGCAACCATCTGGCCTGTGCTGCCGCCCTGGCCGTGCTCGACGTGTTTGAGCAGGAAGCCCTGGTCGACAATGCCAACGAGGTGGGCAACTACCTGATGGCCCGCATCAGCGACATCAACAGTCCGCACATTACCGACATCCGCGGCCGCGGCCTCATGATAGGCATCGACCTCGACGTGCCCCACAAGGACGTGCGCCAGCCCCTTATCTATCAGGAGCACTGCTTCACGGGCTGCGCCGGCACTAACGTGCTGCGACTGCTGCCGCCGCTCAGCCTGACCAGGCAGGAGGCCGACGAATTCATCGAAAAACTGACGAAAGTATTACAAGCACTATGAAAATCAGTATTATCGGAGCAGGAGCCATGGGCGGTGCCATGGCCGAAGGTCTCATCCGCGGAGACTTTTTCAAGAATGAAGACATCTGTATAGCCGACCCCTCCCGCCTGTCGCGCGACCGCTTTGCCGACATGGGCATCACTGCCACGCCCAGCAACCAGCTGGCAGCGCAGGGTGCCGACATCGTCTGCGTGGTCGTCAAGCCCTGGCTGGTAGAAAACGTGCTGAGGGGCATCAAGGACGTGCTCGACTACAAGCAGCAGATACTCATTGTCGTAGCCGCCGGCGTAGGGTCAGACAGCATCAAGTCATGGCTCGACAACGGCGACCAGATGATACCGCTCTTCCTGGTCATACCCAACATTGCCATTGCACAGCTGGAATCGATGACGTTTGTGACACCCGTCGTGGCCGAACAGCACCACATTGACATCGTAAGGAATCTGTTCAACAAGATGGGGCGCACCATCCTGACCGAGGAAAGCCACCTGGCTGCCGGCACGACGCTGGCTTCCTGTGGCATCGCCTACGCCATGCGCTACATCCGGGCTGCCGCCGAGGGCGGCGTGGAGTTAGGCTTCAAGGCCGACGAGGCCAAACAGATCGTGATGCAGACCATGAAGGGAGCCGTCACGCTGCTCGAGACCACCGGTCTCCACCCCGAGGCAGCCATCGACCTGGTCACCACGCCGGGCGGCGTTACCATCAAGGGCCTCAACGAGATGGAGCATGCCGGGTTCACCTCGGCCGTCATCCGGGGGCTGAAAGCGGGCGCGAAATAAACTGTAAATCGTAAATAGTCAAATAGTAATATAGTCAAATAGTAAATATGGTTGACGAACAACTGAAACAGATTGGCGAGCGACTGCGCGGCCTGCGCGACGTGCTCG
>DFGF01000113.1:0-10930 GCA_002371715.1 Prevotella sp. UBA3757 | reverse complement strand
TCAGCGCTGACAAGTATGAGAAGATAGAACAGGGCGAGGCCGACATCACCATCTCGAACCTGATGAAGATAGCCCACAAGTATGGCATTTCCACCGAAGAGCTGATTTTTGCCGAGACGCCCCACATGAAGTCGTACTTCGTGGTGCGCAAGGGGCAGGGCGTCAGCATCGAGCGCACCAAGGCCTATAAGTACCAGTCGCTGGTCAGCGGCTTTGTAGACCATAAGGCCAACGTCTTCATCGTCACCGTCGAGCCCAAGCCCGGTGCCAGCGTCATCTACAAGAACACGCACGCCGGCCAGGAGTTCAACATGGTGCTCGAAGGCAAGATGGAACTCTACATTGCCGGCAAGACCATTATCCTCGAAGAGGGTGACAGCATCTATTTCGACTCCACCAAGCCCCACGGCATGCTGGCCGTCGGCGACAAGGCTGTCAAGTTCTTAGCATTTACCGTAGAATAAAACCGGACTTATGATAGAGAGATTTTTAAAGCAGACTCACTTCGAGTCTGTCGAGGATTACAACAAGCACCTGAAGTTCATCATTCCCGAGAACTTCAACTTTGCTTACGACGTGATGGACGCCTGGGCCGAGGAGGACCCTGAACGGCTGGCCATCCTCTGGACCAACGACCAGGGCGAGGAAATCCGTACCACCTACGGCCAGCTGAAGGAGCAGACCGACCAGGCAGCCTCCTACCTGCAGTCACTGGGCATCGGCAAGAACGACCCCGTCATGCTCATCCTGAAGCGCCACTACGAGTGGTGGGTCATCATGCTGGCACTCTGCAAGATTGGTGCCATCGTCATCCCCGCAACCCACATGCTGACCAAGCACGACATCGTCTACCGTAACACGCGTGCATCGGTAAAAGCCATCGTCTGCGCAAAGGACGACTATATCATCGGACAAATCAGGCTGGCTATGCCCGAAAGCCCTACCGTGAAACAATATATCACGCTGGGCGATGCAGAAGGTTTCCATAATTGGACCAAGGAGTGGCAGCAGGCCCCGAAGTTCCAGCGCCCTGCCTTCGTCAACGAAAACGATGACACCATGATCATGTACTTCACCAGCGGAACCAGCGGCGAACCCAAGATGGTGGCTCACGACTACCTCTATGCCATGGGCCATCTGACCACCGGCTGCTTCTGGCACAACCTGCATAAGGGCTCGCTCCACCTGACCGTGGCTGATACCGGTTGGGGCAAGGCCGTCTGGGGAAAGTTCTACGGACAGTGGTTTGCCGGGGCAACGGTCTTCGTCTTCGACCACGAGAAGTTCAATGCCGACACCCTGCTGCGCCAGATGGAGAAATACCGCGTCACCAGCTTCTGCGCACCGCCCACCATCTACCGCTTCATGATACGCGAGGACCTGTCGCAGTACGACCTCAGTGCCCTGGAGTACTGCTGCACAGCCGGCGAGGCACTGAATCCCGCCGTCTTCGACAAGTTCTACAAGCAAACAGGCATCAAAATGATGGAAGGCTTCGGACAGACCGAGACCACGATGACCCTCGGCACCTTCCCATGGATGGAGCCCAAGCCTGGTTCGATGGGTATTCCCAATGCCCAGTACGACATTGACCTGCTGCGGCCTGACGGCACCAGCTGCGAAGATGGCGAAAAGGGCGAAATCGTCATTCGCGTGGGCGACAAGAAGCCCATCGGCCTCTTCAAGGGCTACTATCGCGACGAAGAGAAGACCCGCGAGGCCTGGCACGACGGCATCTACCACACGGGCGACATGGCCTGGCGCGACGAGGACGGCTACTACTGGTTTGAGGGCCGTATCGACGACGTCATCAAGTCCAGCGGCTACCGCATCGGTCCGTTCGAGGTCGAGTCGGCCCTGATGACCCACCCCGCAGTCGTTGAGTGTGCCATTACCGGCGTGCCCGACGACATCCGCGGCATGGTGGTCAAGGCCACGGTGGTGCTTGGCAAGGAGTGGAAGGACAAGGCTGGCGACGCGCTCATCAAGGAACTGCAGCAGCACGTCAAACGCGAGACGGCACCCTACAAGTACCCCCGCATCATTGAGTTTGTCGACGAACTGCCCAAGACCATCAGCGGCAAGATACGCCGCGTAGAAATCAGAGAAAAGGACAAACGAGGTTAAAAAGCAGCTTGTTTTGCCTGGTGATGGCAAGCGAGTGAAATGAGAGAGGATTAAGCGAGCAGATTCTTTAATCCGATAGCTATGAGGATGAGGCCACCGATAAGTTCAGGCCTCATCCTTTTTGCGATGCTACGACCGAAACGGCATCCCAAGTGGTAGCCAGCCAAGCTGAACAGAAACGAGACGAGGCCGATGACAACGAGGGGACTGATGAGATGTTGCAGGACGACATAACCCGTACAGGCAAACGTCATGCCAACAGCCAGAGCGTCAATGCTTGTGGCAATGGCCAACAGCAGCTGAGTTGTCAGCTTGCGCGGATTGAAATGCTGCTCATCCTCGGGACTGAAGCTCTCCCAGACCATCTTACCACCTATCAAGGCCAACAGGCCGAAGGCTATCCAGCGGTTGTAGTCCTCAATATAGGTCTGGAAATGAACGATGCCCAGCCAGCCCAGCAGGGGCATCAAGGCCTGAAACAGACCGAAGAGCAGTGCCATGCGGTAGAGCCAGCCTTGGCTCGTCCCGTCGCTGTCATGCGACGTTACCCCACTGACGATGGACACCGTCAGACAGTCCATGGCCAGTGCTACGGCCAACAATAATACATCTGCCAATCTGTTTCCGCTGTTTTTGACTGGCTGCAAAGGTAGCTATTTTTAGTTATTCCTCCAAATTTTCCGGTTATAAACATCTGGAACACCACCATAATCCACGGGGCAGACAACATTCAGGACTCCAGAAAGAACAGGAACTGCTGGTTTCTATACTCCCATCCGGCCACGCGGAAACGTATCAGCCGGGCCAGGAGCGTGATGACCTTGGGACGGGGGATGGCTGAACGGTGGACTATCTGGTTGAGCGTCAGATGCTCGTCGCTATGCCGACACCGCAGGTCAATAAATACATGACAAGTTATCGTTCTGCTGCAGCAGAACATCCTGACAGCAGGGATCTCAACACATCCGTTGGCCTTTGCTTCCTCAGATTGAAGAAGTACGACCAGGCAGCTGAATATTTCGTGAAAGCGCAAGCAGATAATTTCGACGATGCCACACCATTCTTCTATGCCGCTGTTGCAAGACTACAGGGCAAAAAGCCTTTCATGCACAATCGTCAGGAAATAGACAAGATGATGGAGGACATTCAGGCTGCTATGGATATTGAGCCAAGTGCAGAGCAATATTACTTTATGTCGTACATTAAACGCGACTACTTTAAGCGAAAGTTCCTTAACACAACACCGACGTGGGAAGAGTATATGCAAGAGGCTGTAGATAACGGACTGACTGCTGGCGATGTTGAAGAGTTCCATGCAATGGTTGGGACACCAGTTGATATTGAAATGTAAAGAGAACCTTTTCTCCACATTATTATAACTTACAGGCCGTCAGTCGTGGCGGTCTTTTTTGCGGCTTTCAACAGAAATTCATACTAAAAGGATGGTATATGGAAAAAGTTTTGTAAATTTGCACCCAAAAGTGTTTGAAGTATGAGAACAGAGCATTTGGATTTCATCACCTTCTGTGTGGGTAGCCTGTCAGATGCACTTCATAAGAGTGCGTCGCAGGTGTATGGTGCCTTGCGCTCGTCGGGTGTGCTGAACGACTATATTGTACCCTGCTATGATGTGTTGCACACTTTCAGCAAGGATTATCTTGTTGAGGAACTGACGGAAGTGTTAAAGGAAAGGGGAGCATTGGCATGAGGCTATATCACGCATCGACATCAATCATTGAAAAACCTGACGTGATTCATTCGCGCGACAAACTTGACTTCGGGAAGGGGTTCTATTTGACAGCCATTCGCGAACAGGCTGTCCGTTATGCCGAGCGATTCACACGGAGAAGCAAGGAAGCTTTTGTCAATGAGTATGAACTGGATGAGGAAACACCGGAGTTCACCACCAAGTACTTCCCAAGTTACGACGAGGAATGGCTCGACTATGTTGCCGTTTGCAGAAAGGGAGAGAAGCCGCAACAGACGTACGATGCCGTGGCTGGCGGTGTGGCAAACGACAAAGTGTTTAATACGGTTGACCTTTTTTTCGCTGGTGTCATTACCAAGGAAGAGGCATTAGGCAGATTGAAATATGAGAAGCCAAACCATCAGTTGTGCATTCTGAACGGTCAGATGATTGACCGTCATCTACATTTCATCAAGGCAGAAAGGGTTTAACAATGGAAGCGAATAAGACGATACTACAGATGAAATATGCAAGGATAGTGGCTCTCTTTGCAAAGGAATCAGGCTTGACATTGGAGGACGCTTTGTCCTTCTTTTACGATTCTGACACTTATAAGTTCATCAGTGAAGGTGTTGCCGACATGCATTGCCGCAGCGACGAGTATCTGGCTGATGAGTTGATGATAGAATATAAGGAGCATGCTTAACATTTGAGTGCTCCGTTGGTGCTCAGGCGAGCAAAGCTCGGAGTCCGCTGCTTCCCCGTTGGGCGGGGATGCTCAAATCTGCGATAACTCTTGGTCTTGGCGAGAAAGGGAGGTGCCGCGATGTTGATAACATCATGGAGGGTACCGGGTCATTCTCACGTCTGCTCCAGCCTTCTGCATCTGCTCAATGATTGACTATCGTCCAGAAAGCGGCTCCAATCAGCCAAAGGACGAGGTTAAACACTGCCCTGAAGCAATGCCACAGGATGCGGACTGCCCACAGGATTGAGCGGTATGCAAGGTAGCAGATGACCGCCAATGTTGCTGTTGTGATAATGTTGTATGCCATAATCTTTATTTTTTATGTGGATCCAGGAGCCGTGAAGTGAAGTTCCTAATGAACTAAATTCGTTTCTTTGAATCCACCGTTTGTTTCCTTGAACTAAACATCTGGAACACCACCATAATCCACGGGGCAGACAACATTCAGGGCTCCAGAAAGAACAGGAACTGCTGGTTTCTATACTCCCATCCGGCCACGCGGAAACGTATCAGCCGGGCCAGGAGCGTGATGACCTTGGGACGGGGGATGGCCGAACGGTGGACTATCTGGTTGAGCGTCAGGTGCTCGTCGCCGATGGCTGCAAGCAGTTTGCTGACGGTATCGGTATAAGTCATCATGACACCTGTCTTGCGCTGAGCCTCGCGCCAGACGGCCAAGTGGACGGGAGACGCAACAATATTCTCGTCGGCAATGCGGATGTAGGCGCGCGACTTCGGCTCATTGTGAGCGCCGTCGGGAGTCCCGTGCGCCTCATCGGTGAAAGCACAGACAGGACGCTTGTCGGACGGCGGCACGGTAGCCACGACGATGGTACGGCCCTCGACATGATAGGTATCGAACTTGATGCTCGATGCCGGGCGGCAGTAGCGGTAGGCGGCCTGGTGCATCATATAGATTTCCTCCTCGGAGCGCACGCCCGACATGTGGCCATCGTCGCGCACGCCTATCAGAAGGCGCCCGCCATCGGTGTTGGCAAAAGCCGATACCGACTTGGCCAGTTTCACCGCATCCTGTACCTTATACTTAAAGTCCTGCTGCTGATGCTCGCCCTCACTGATGAGTCGTTCCAGATAGTGCTTGTCGTCCATGTGCAATACAATCGGCTGCAAAATTACGAATTATTTTCCACACTACTAAACTTTTCCCGGCTTTTCGCGTCAAAGAGTGTAAAAGAAGACTTAATGCAAACGATACGTACCACCTTACTCCTCTTGATTTGCTGCCTTGCAACACTGGGCGCAACGGCACAGACAGCGACGCTGACAGGCCGCACCGTGGATGCTGACAGCAACGAGGCCCTGGCCAGGGCGACAGCACAGCTGTACCGCATCGGCAGGAGCGACACGGCATTCGTGGGAGGCACCTACTCCGACGGTGCCGGACGTTTCTCGCTGACCGTCAGCAGCACTGGCAGCTACCTGTTGCGCATCTCCTTCCTGGGCTACAAGACCACGGAGCAGCGCGTCACGCTGACAGCAGGTCAGACGCAGGCACTGGGCAGCATCAGCCTGAAGCCCGACGCCATGCAACTGGACGAGGCCGTCGTGACGGCTAACCTGCCCAAGATGGTCATCAAGGACGATACGGTGGTATATAATGCCGACGCCTACCGAGTGCCGGAAGGTTCGGTCATCGAGGCCCTGGTAGAGGCCCTGCCGGGTGCCAAGATTGACGATGACGGCAAAATATCCATCAACGGCAAGAACGTGAAGCGTTTCAAACTGGACGGCCGCGACTTCATGACCGGCAACAACGAGGCGGTCATGAAAAACCTGCCGTCGTACGTCATAGACCAGGTGAAGGCCTACGACGAGAAGAGCGACCTGAGCCGGCTGACGGGTGTGGACGACGGCAACGACGACTTCGTACTGGAGTTTGTGACCAAGCGCAGCGCGCGACGCGGACTGCAGGCCAATCCCGACATCGGCTACGGCACGGACCACCGCTACGGCATCCGGCTGACGGCCATGAAACCGTTTGGTGCCATGCGCTATACGTTTATGGGCAATGCCAACAACGTCAACGACCGTAACTTCAGCGGGCGCGGCGGACGGGGACGCGGCAACGGCCAGGGACAGCGTAAGACCAAGACGGCAGCGCTCGACATCAGCTACGAGAAGCAGAACAAGCTGAAGCTGAGCGGACGCGTCACCTGGAACCATGGCGATGCCGACAACTGGAGCCGCACGGGGTCGGAGAGCTTTGTCCGTCGGACGGGCGGTGCCTTCTCGAACAGCATCAGCCAGAGCTATTCGCGCAACAACAACTGGACGGGAAGCATGAACCTGCAGTGGACCATCGACTCCGTGACCACCCTCTCGTGGCGTCCCGACGTGAGCCTACAGACCAACGACAGCCGCAGCTTCTCCACGTCGGCGTCGTTCAATGCCAACCCCTTCGATTACACCATAGACCCGCTGGGCGACATAGCGCAACTGGCTACGGACTACGACACGCTGGTCGTCAACAGCCGGCAGAACAAGTCCCTGGGCTATGGCGACAGCAAAAGCGTCAACTCACAGCTGCAGCTGTTCAGGCGCTTCGGCACCAAGGGCCGCAACATGGCCCTCAGCTTCGGTTTCAGCTACCGCGACGGCAACAACAAGAATGCCAGCCTGTCAGCCGTCCACCTGTATCAGCAGAAAAACCACCTGGGCGGGGACTCTACCTACCAGACCAATCGCTACACGGTATCGAACAGCGACAACCTGAACTACTCGCTGGGCATCACCTATACCGAGCCGCTGCTGATCTTCAAGCAGCAGGAGACTGACCAGCAGGCCACCGACGGGCAAAGGCAGCGAGGCCCCTTTGGCGGCGGCGGACGTAACAGCCGGCGTGGCTTCGGGCAACAGGGACTGTTCCTGCAACTGAACTACCGCTACAGCTACAGCCACCAAAAGAACGATCCCAGCACCTATGACTTTCCGCCATACACCGACGTGGCCTTTGACGAAGTCCTGCAGGACTACCGCGAATGGACCGCCTTGTTCGGCTACCTCCCCAATCCCTACGAGAGCTACCTGAGCACCACGCTGAGCCGCTACTCTGAGCGCACGGAGCACAGCCACACGGCTGAGGTGCAGCTGCGCTACGTGCGCAACAAGATGAACATGAACGTCGGCATCTCGGTGCTGCCACAGCGCTCCCACTTCATCCAGCAGTACCTGGGCCGACCCGTCGACACGGTGCGCACGGTGGTCAACATCTCGCCGACGCTCAACCTGCGCTACCGCTTCAACCAGCAGACTAACCTGCAGGTGCAGTTTCGCGGACAGACGCAGCAGCCCAGCATCACACAGCTGCTCGACATCTACGACGACACCAACCCGCTGAGCATCACCATGGGTAATCCGGGGCTGAAGCCCGCCTTCAACTCCAACCTGCGAGCTAATTTCCAGATGATGCGCCAGCCCACGCTCGTCACCGACTCGCTGGGCTTCCAAGTGCCGAAGAACCAGCGCCACTGGAGCTTCAATGCCAATGCCGGATGGCAAGTGACCAGCAACAGCATCGGCAACGTCGTGACCTACAACGAGACCACCGGCGGGCGCATCTCTCGCCCCGAGAACATCAACGGCAACTGGAACGCCAACTTCGGCATGGGCTTCACCATAGGCCTCGACACGCTGAACCGCTGGGACATCACCGGCTCCATCAATGCCAGCTATGCCCATCGCGTAGGCTATATCAACCTGAACCGCACGGCCATACCCGACCGCAACGTGACGCATACCTACAATGTGAACCCCAGCCTGTCACTCAGTTTCCGCAACAAGTGGCTCAGCTTCTCGCTGAACGGACGGACTACCTACGCCCGCACGGAAAACCGGCTGCAGGCATCTAACAACCTGACAACCTGGAACTTCTCGTACGGCGGCAACACGAAGATTACCTTCCCGTGGGGTTCCAACCTGTCTACCGACCTCCACATGTTCAGCAAACGTGGCTACACTGACGAGAGCCTGAACACCAACGAACTGCTCTGGAACGCACAGCTCTCCCACAGTTTCCTGCGCGGCAAGGTGCTGACCGTCATGCTGCAGTGGTACGACATCCTGCACGAGCAGACCAATTTTTCGCGGACGGTCAATGCCAACGGCTGGCGCGACACGGAGGTCAACGCCATCACCTCCTACGCCATGCTGCACGTCAGCTACCGTCTGAACCTCTTCGGCGGGCGCAACGGCGGAGACGGACGCGGCGGTCGTGGCGAGGGACGCGGACGCTGGGGTGGCAGACGCGGAGGCGGATTCGGCGGTGGCGGTGGGTTTGGCGGCGGAGGAGGCCGCTGGGGAGGCGGCGACCGTCAATGATGACTGATAACAAAAAAAACGAGAATGAGGGTGTTTCAAAACACCCTCATTCTACTTAATGACTTGATTCATGTGTACCCAGACCCGGGCTCGAACCGGGATGGGTTTCCCCACTGGTGTTTGAGACCAGCGCGTCTACCGATTCCGCCATCTGGGCTTTCAAATCGGCTGCAAAATTACACAAAAAAAATGAATAACAAGCAACGAATTATGAATTTTTTATAAAAAGATGTGTTTTTCTTGCCTTATTGCAAGATTTTTCGTAATTTCGTAGCGTGAAACAAAAATCTATACTTGATATAACATGGAAATCAGCAATCAGAACTACTGCGTCATACTGGCCGGAGGTCGGGGGCGAAGGCTATGGCCTGTGAGCCGTACAGAATACCCCAAACAGTTTATAGACTTTTTCGGCACAGGGCGCACTCAACTGCAGACGACCTTCGACAGGTTTGTGCGCGTACTGCCGGTCGAGAACATCTATATCTGCACCTGTAGGGAATACCTGCCTCTGGTTAAGGAGCAACTGCCCGAAGTAACGGAACAGAACATCCTGGTGGAACCGGTACACCGCAATACGGCTCCCAGCGTGGCATGGGCCAACATGCGCATCAAGCGCATCAATCCTGCCGCCAACATCATCGTGACGCCTTCCGACCAGATGGTGATGAACGAGGAGAAGTTTCAGCGCTGCCTGCAGATTGGCATCAGCTACGTGTCGGAGAATAATGTATTGCTGGCCATGGGCGTCCGACCCACGCGCCCCGAGCCCGGCTACGGCTACATACAGCTGGGCGAACAGAGCTGCAAGCCTGATGTCTACTGCGTCAAGTCGTTTACCGAGAAACCCGAGCGCGAATTTGCCCGCATGTTTATGGAAAGCGGTGAATTCTACTGGAACACGGGCATCTTCATCTCCAATTCGCGCCACCTGACCAAGAATTTCGAGAACAACTTCCCTAGCGTACTGCGCAACCTGAAATTCGAGAACCCAAACTACACGTATGAAGAGGAGTTAGAGTACGTAGCACAGAACTACCCGCGATACCCGAACCTGTCGCTCGACTACGCCATCCTGGAGCAGGGACGCTCGGTGTACGTCATGCGGTGCGACTTCGGATGGGCCGACCTGGGCACGTGGCACGCCATCTACGAATGTATGAGCAAGTCGCCCGACGACAATGTCGTGCTCGACTCTGAGGTGGTGCTCGACGACGCCCGCAACAACATCATCCGCCTGCCAAAGGACCGGCTGGGCGTGATTAGCGGACTGGACGGCTACATCGTGGCCGAGGAGGGTAACGTGCTGCTCATCTGCAAGAAGGGCGACTCGTCGGCCCTGGTGCGCAAATATGTCAACGAGGTTCAGTTGAAATACGGCGACGACTTTGTCTAAAACTTATAACGCAGCTGCAGCAGGACGTCGGTCATTGACGAGTGCCGGATTTGCTGCATGCCACTGCCAATCGTGGAACGGTCAAAATAGTTGGTCGTTCCACATTTTATGACGGCCACCAGTCGCCGTCCTACCGAGGCCAGCAGCCCTGACTTCGGCGATGCGTCACCCTGCTCGCGCGTGCGCCTGTTAGTCTATTTCTACTTCTTGTCGAGTATGGCCTTGATGTTGAAGAGTGGCTTAATCCGCTGATGCTTTTCTGTGAGGAACAGAGTCTTTACCCTCTCGGTGTCACCATATGGCAGGCTCAGCTTGATGGTGGGTGTGGTTTTGGCAATGTCAATCACCTTGTCTACGCTAAGGTTGATTCCCCCGTGCAGGGCGATGATGCGCTGCAGTTCTTTGTAGACCTTGTATGCTATGAAGCAGATGCAGATGTGCGCCTCAATGCGTTTCTCCGTGAAGTGGAATATCGGCCTTGCCTCCAGATTGCCCTTCGTGATACGGAATGCCCGTTCCACGTACCAAAGACTGTGATATTGGGCTACTACCTGCTCGGCATCAAGGTCAGTGTTGGTTACGTAGCCTTTCAGGCCGTCCCACTTGGCATCGTTCTCTATCTCCTGCTCGTTGA
>DFGF01000002.1 GCA_002371715.1 Prevotella sp. UBA3757 | reverse complement strand
TTGCGGCTGAATATTCATCCTAAATACGTATTTGTAATATGAAGACAGGTGACATCGTACTGATTTCGCCCGAGGTGACGCACAAAAGCGACTGGACTCAGGGCACGGTGATTGACGTGGAGGCCAACCCGTTTGTGGGCACGGTCATCTCTGCCGAGACACCAAGTGGAGAAATTTACTTCGACAAGGAATATCAATTCAAGCCCGCTTTCTAAGCCTATGTATGCATTGAGCTTCGACATGAACATTGCCGAGTTGGAGAAATACTACGGCAATCCTTACCACGGTGCCTACTACGAGATAAAGCGCACGCTGGTCAAGCACGGTTTCTACTGGATACAGGGCAGTACCTACATGACCAATGCCGACAATCTGCTCAACCTCTTCAATGCCGTCAACGCCCTGAAAGCCATCGACTGGTTTCGCAAGTCCGTGCGTGACATCCGTGGCTACCGGGTTGAGGAATGGTCAGACTTCACCGAGATTGTAAAGAAAGGATAATTCCCCTCACCATTCCTTGTTTTGCCTTGCAAATTCGCGCAGCAGTACATACTTCTTTTGGATGGTGTGCACTTTGGCGATTTCAGTGTGCATTTTATGGAAAATATACTCAAATGCTTACAAATGTCATGAGGCGAAAGTCGTTTCTGACTTTCTGAAAACTACCAACGTGCTATGACTGTAGAAGGTATGCCACAGCCACTTTACCTCATATTTTTCTCCGCCAACCTGGCATTCATCCTTACAAATCTGTATGGATGGCTGCTGAAATGGTTCTATAGGCCGCGAGCATACGACGAAGATTTTCTGCGCTTGTTTCCAGCACAGCGGGCAGTGGGATGGCTCTATCTGCTACAGGTTCTGGAACTGCCTTACCTGCTAAATATCGGTCAGGCAGACGCGCTGCTTTACGTCAATGCCTTCTCCGTGCTTGTGTTCTCACTGCAGATGCTGGTGATGTGCGAGGGCTATTTCTTTCCCGAGGTGCACCACCGGCTGAGCGAATACTGGGTATTCCTTCCGCCCATTGTTTCACTCTTTCCTTTGTTTCTTCAGGCTTTCGGATTAATACGGCTACCTGAGTGGCACCGCACGGCGACTTTCATCGTGGTGAGCGTGCTATTCCTCTGGTACTTCTGGCGCACTATCTGCATGGCTCTGCGCATCGGCCGGGCCGTGCGGCGTGCCAACGAGGACGCCTATGCCGACAGCGACGACTTCCCCACGCGTTTCGGTGAGAAGATACAGTGGCTGCCCACAGGCATCTGCGTGCTGATGGCTGTCAACTTCTTCATCGACGACCCGACGGCGAAAGCCTTCCGCGATGTCCTCTTCACGGTGGTCAACATTTGGTTCTGTATCTTTACACTCAACCCATGGCGCAAGCCATTTGATATCACGGCAAAGGCTACTGAAACGATGTCCGCAGAACCCGACGGTCAGCCCTCTGACGAGAAAGACGAGACCACTGCTTCTGCCGACGAGACGCAGTTCCGACTTACCGATGACCGCTATACCGAACTGAGCCGTCGTTTGGAGTCACTCCTCAGCGACGAGCACATCTTCACCGAGCAGCACATCACTGCCGACACACTGATGCAACGCCTCGGCATCAACGCCAACTACCTGACTGAGGTCATCCAGCGCAGCGGCTACTCATCGTTCTACGACATGATTTCGCAGCACCGTGTGCGCCATGCCATCAGTCTCATCCGCCAGCATCCCGACCGTCGTATGGCCGACATCGCATACGATTGTGGCTTCACATCCCAATCGTCCATGACCAAGGCCTTCGCCTCACAAGGTAAGGAGTCGCCATCCGCCTATCGCAAGAAAGCATAAAAGGCCTACCGAAGATTTTCCTCTGAGCGTACAGATTTTCCTCTGAGCGTATTTTTTTCTTTCCTCTCAACGTATTTACGCCGAGAGGAAAGTCTTTTTTGAGGGAAATGCCTATTTTTGCCCCCGACATTTCATCTAAAGCAACGCGTATGGAAGAAATCATCCGGACAGCAGGCATCGCCGTCACCAGCGCCCTCGGCCTGGTCATCCTCATCGTCATCGTCCGCTCGCAGTGGAGCATCTGGCGGAGGGAATGCCGACAGGAGAAGCAACACTTTAATAATATATAAAGGTATCAACACGATGAGACGATTAACCAACATTCTCCATCAAGTCCTCGCCACGGTGCTGACGATAGCAGCACTCGCGGCGGGGCAACAGGCATGGGCCGCCAGCACGTGGAGCGTGACGAGCACCACCAGCGGCACCACAACCACCTTCACCATCACCCGCAGCGAGAGCGCCACCGCCGAGACGGTGCGCTACCGCACCGTGAGCCTCTCGGCCATCGAGGGGCAGCATTTCACCGCCGTCAGCGGCACGCTCACCTTCGCCGCCGATGAAAAGAGTAAGACCGTCAGCGTGACGGAGCGGACAGCCACCGGCATGTTCCAGTATGCGGCAGGCTCTGGCTCAAGCGGATACCGCCAATACTGCTTCGAGGTGCTGGACGAGAATGGTTTCCTGCTGGCCTCCAGCCTCAGAAAGTTCGAGGTGACGAGAGTCCTGACGGGAGCCACGTCGGGCAGATACGACCTCGGCAACGAGCGGAACGGCACCTTCTATATCGATAATACTGGTACCCTCACCATCACGGATGACGGCTACAATAAGAACCCGAAGAACTGGCCCGACAAAAAATACTTAGATTTGCCCAGCACCAAGTTCTACGATGCCAGCACACAGGCCTACCTTGTGGAGAATCGTACGGAACTGCGTATGACGCTTGATTTTTATGCATTCGAAGCGCAGGACGGCTACCAATACGTTCAGGTGCTCACCGACAACACCAGCACCTGCGACAGCGGAGCCGGTAATGGCGACCCCGGCACCATCCAACTCTCTCGCTATATGGCGGGCTTTGAAATAAAAACAGGCAGCGCATACACAGGAGATTATAAGAAGTTTACCTTCCCCGTCCTGAGCGTCGGCAACAATGAAGGCCATACCAATCCCTGGGGCCACGGCACGGACTTCCCACTCTCCAAGCAGAAGTTTAATCCAGCACAGCAATGGTTTAGCTCTTCCACCCGCGCTTCGGACGGCAAGATTATCCTCAACACGAACTTCACCACCATTGTCCTCCGCTTCGACGCCTCCGGCAGTGGTGAAGACAACTGGCTGATCGATAATATCAACGGCCATGTCACTGCTGTAGATGAAACCGCACCAGCCGCTCGCAACAATTACATCACCGTCAGCCCCGGCCCCTACAACAAGGGCAACGACTTCTACATCAGCGTGCCCTTCACGGAAATCGTGCTGGGAAGGCCGACGCTAAGCACCTCGTGGGGCGAAGCCACCTACTCTGAGGGTGCTGGCACCAACGTGCTCACCTTCAAGGGCACCATCACCGCCAATGCAGGCACCACGCTCAGCGTCACCGGCTACAGCGGCACGGCTCCCAGGGATTTGTTCCAGAACAACCTCGCCGGAGACATCAGCAAGACCTTCACGGGCATCGTCTCCACCGACTTCGTCCGCGAGCCCATCGGCAGCATCACTTACAGCACGACACTCGGCGCCTACGAAATCAACAGCGTGGCGAACCTCAGAGACCTGGCCGTGTATGTGAACGGCAGTGGATCCTACAGCACGGGCAGCGACGAGACTACGGCCCACAACTGCGCAGGGATGACCTTCAAGATGACCGCCGACATCGACTTCCAGCCCGCCAGCGCCTGGGACGACTATACGAGCCTGGAGCACAACTTCGACGGCATCGGATACGATATTGTGACATCGTCTTCCTACTTCAGCGGAACCTTCGACGGCCAGGACCAC
>DFGF01000020.1:8362-8768 GCA_002371715.1 Prevotella sp. UBA3757 | reverse complement strand
TCTACAACATTCTCTATACTGCCAGCGATAAGCCCCTCAAGGAGCGCATCAATTTCCGCATGCTCGACAACGACATCCGCGAACAACTGGCCAACAGCGGCATCAACATCCCATACCACTTCACCGTCTCGACGACGGACGGCCGCGAGGTCTATCGCTGTCCGGACTACGAGGAGAAAGGCAAGGAGTTTACCTACCAGCAAATCCTGTTCCGCAACGACCCGCAGTCGAAGATGGGCATCCTGCGCATCCATTTCCCTGAAATGAACTCCTACATCTTCTCGTCCGTGCGGTTCATGATTCCCAGCATCATCTTCACCCTGGTGCTGCTCATCACGTTCATCTTCACCATCGTGGTCATCTTCCGCCAGAAGCGCTATACGGAAATCAAGAACGACTTCATCAA
>DFGF01000020.1:5557-8295 GCA_002371715.1 Prevotella sp. UBA3757 | reverse complement strand
GACTTCATCAACAACATGACCCACGAGCTGAAGACGCCCATTGCCTCCATCTCGCTGGCCGTACAGATGATGAACGACGACTCCGTCACCAAGTCGGAACAGATGACCCGCCACCTCAGCGGCGTCATAGCCGACGAGACCAAGCGCCTGCGCTTCCTGGTGGAGAAGGTGCTACAGATGTCGATGTTCGACAAGAAGAGTATCGTGTTCAAGAAGAAGGAGCTGGACCTCAACGAGATGGTGGAGAACATTGCCCAGTCGTTCAATCTGCGCGTGGAGCATACCGGCGGCAAGATTTACACCCAGATTGAGGCCATAGACTCGGCCATCTATGTCGACGAGGTACACTTCCAGAACGCCATTACCAACCTGATGGACAATGCCGTGAAGTATCGCAAGCAGGACGAACCGCTGGACATCTATATCCGCACTTGGAACGACGCCGAGAAACTCTACCTGAGCATTCGCGATACAGGGCAGGGCATTAAAAAGGAGAATGTCAAGAAGATATTCGAGAAGTTCTATCGCGTCCACACCGGCAACAAGCACGACGTCAAGGGCTTCGGTCTGGGACTGGCCTACGTCAAGAAAGTGATAGACCTGCATCAGGGCGACATCAAGTGTGAAAGCGAACTGGGCAAGGGCTCCAAGTTCACCATATCACTGCCCATCCTCAAGGAAGACTGAAAGAACAAAATAATATAGTATAAATAGTAAATTGTTAAATCGTAAATTATTTAGGTTATGGATGACAAATTAAAAATTCTTCTTTGCGAAGACGACGAGAACCTTGGCATGCTGCTGCGCGAATATCTTGCAGCCAAAGGTTATGTGGCTGAATTGTGTCCTGACGGAGAGGCCGGCTACAAGGCTTTCCTCAAGACCAAGTTTGACATCTGCGTGCTAGATGTGATGATGCCCAAGAAGGACGGTTTCACGCTGGCACAGGAGATTCGTCAGGCCAACTCCGACATCCCCATCATCTTCCTCACCGCCAAGACGCTGAAGGAGGACATCCTGGAGGGTTTCAAGATTGGTGCCGACGACTATATTACCAAGCCTTTCTCGATGGAGGAACTCGTGTTCCGTATTGAGGCCATCCTGCGCCGTGTGCGTGGCAAGAAGAACAAGGAGAGTTCCGTCTACCACATTGGCGACTTCATCTTCGACACGCAGAAGCAGCTGCTGTCCATCGGCGAGAAGCAGACCAAGCTGACCACCAAGGAGAACGAACTGCTGGCACTGCTCTGTTCGCATGCCAACGAAATCCTGCAGCGCGACTTTGCCCTGAAGACCATCTGGATTGACGACAACTACTTCAATGCGCGCTCCATGGACGTCTACATCACCAAACTGCGCAAGCACCTGAAGGACGACCCGCAGATTGAGATCATCAATATCCACGGCAAGGGCTACAAGCTCATTACGCCGGGCGAGGAGTAGGGCAGGATGAGGCTGTAAAAAGCCCGTCCGCCACAGCAAAGAAACGAGCCGTAATCTCACACCTGATGAGATTACGGCTCGTCCGCTACGAGATTACGGCTCGTTATTCCCGAGGGGCATTGTGAGCATTACTGCTGGGCACGGAGTGCTGCCAAGCTGTCCTTCAGCGCGGCAATCTTCTCCTCGGCGTCAGCCTGCTTCTTACGCTCCATGGCCACGACGGCCTCGGGGGCATTCTGCACGAAGTGCTCGTTGGACAGTTTCTTCAGCACGCCCTGCAGGAATCCCTCCAGATGGCTCAGTTCCTTCTGCTGCTTCTCAATCTCGGCATCGATGTCAATCATCGAACCCAGGGGCACGGCGAACTCGTCGGTTCCCACCATGAAGGCTGAAGCCGTGGCGTCCTTCTCAGTTACTACGCTGATGCCGCTGAGGTTGGCCATCTTGGTGATGACGGCGTTGAAGGCGGCATAGTCGTTCTGACCCACCACCTGCAGCTGAAGCTGCTCCTTCGGGGCAATGTTCTTCGACGAGCGCACCATGCGGACGCCCGACACTATCTGCTTTACGCTCTCAATCTGGGCCGACAGCTCGTTGTCGGCATCGGTCGGAGCGGGCAGCTTCAGGCTGTCGCGCATAATAGACTCGCCATCCTTGCGGTCGTACAGGTGCTGCCACAGCTCCTCAGTGATGAACGGCATGAAGGGGTGCAGCATCTTCAGCAGTGTCTCAAAGAACTCCAGCGTCTTCTGGTACGTCTGGCTGTCGATGGGTTGCGGCTGGCCGTTGACGTAGGCAGGCTTCACCATTTCCAAGTACCATGAGGAGAACTCGTCCCAGAAGAGCTTGTAGACGGCCATCAGGGCCTCCGATATGCGGTATTTCTTGAACAGGTCGTCCACCTCGGCATTCGTCTGGCGCAGCTTGGCCTCAAACCATGCCGTGGCCGTTTTGCCGGTTTCCGGCTGCTCGATGTCGGCCACCTGCCATCCCTTCACCAGTCGGAAGGCGTTCCATATCTTGTTGTTGAAGTTGCGGCCCTGCTCGCAGAGTGCCTCGTCGAAGAGGATGTCGTTGCCAGCCGGTGCTGAGAGCATCATGCCCATACGTACGCCGTCGGCACCAAACTTCTCGATGAGTTCGATGGGGTCGGGCGAGTTACCCAGAGACTTCGACATCTTGCGGCCCAGCTTGTCGCGCACTATGCCCGTAAAGTAGACGTTACGGAACGGCATGTCGCCAATGTACTCGTAACCAGCCATGATCATGCGTGCCACCCAGAAGAAGATGATGTC